>NZ_JBFAKX010000018.1:0-103880 GCF_040655935.1 Promicromonospora sp. NPDC050262
TCGTTGACGGTTTGTGCGTGGGCGGCGGCGAAGGCGCCGGCGAGGCGTTCCTCGGCGCGGCGTAGCCGCATGGTCACGGCGTGGGGGCGTACGCCGAGGTCGGTGGCGATGTCGGTGACGGCCATGTCGTGGACGTGGCGGTCCAGGAGGATCTTGCGGTCGTCGTCGGCGAGGTCGGACAGGGCGGTGCGGAGCATGCTGACGTCGGCTTCGCGTTCGGCGTCGAGCTCGGCGCCGGCGGCGGGTGGGGTCAGGCCGTCGAGGGTGTCGTCCTCGACCGGGCGTGCCCGCCCGGCTTCGCGGGTCATGGAGATGGCTTCGTTGACCGCGGCCCGCCGCCAGTAGGGGGCGGGGTCGTCGATGGTGCCGCCGGTGGAGACGATGCGGACCATCTTCTCCAGCGCGCGGCTGGTCGCTTCCTCGGCGTCGATGCCGGGTACGCGTGCTGCGACGGAGCGCACGACGTTGGGCCGGTGCACCACCCAGTCGTCGACCGGTGCGTCATCGATGGTCACGCCGGTGTGCCCCTTTCTGCGCAGAGCTGTCCCCACTCAGATGTTGCCCGGGACGCGCAGCCTGGGGTCTGCTGCGCAGTGGGATTACGGTGGGAGATACGGGTTAAATGTGTTGATCGGCCTACACGTGATTGATGTCTGAAATGGCACGCGAAAGGCGACGTTCCGCCCGATCCCGCTCGGTCCAGCATACGTAACGGGACTTCAATATGGCCCGCGACGGCGGATGAAATGGGTCTCAGATGTGCCGTCCGGGCGGTGGCCAGCCACGCCGCGTGACGGCACAAGAATGTGCCCGTCGAGACCCACGCCTACGACCGGGCCCGAGGACTGACGCGGGGGGCCGCGCACTTCAGCGGGCGGGGCCGAAATCGAGTGGGTGGCGGGCGGTCCGGTGCCTAGGATCGCCGCATGTCGAACTCCGTGCCCGCACCGATCCACCCCGCCGTCGAGAAGGTCACCGCGGCACTCGCGGAGGCGGGCGCCACCGGCCAGGTCCGCTGGCTGGACGACGCCGCGACGACCGCGGCGCTGGCCGCCGAGTTCCTCGGCATCGGCGTGGGCCAGATCGCCAACTCCCTGGTGTTCCTGTTCGACGGGACGCCGACCCTCGTGCTCACGTCCGGCGCCCACCGCGTGGACACGGCCTGGCTGGGGGAGCAGGTGGGCGCCATGATCACTCGGGCGTCGAAGGAGCAGGTCCGGGAGGCGACGGGCCAGGTCATCGGCGGGGTCGCGCCCGTGGGCCACCCGGCGCCGGTGCGTACCTACATCGACACCGCGCTCGGCGCCTACGACGAGGTGTGGGCGGCGGCGGGGCACGCCAAGACGGTCTTCCCGACGACGTTCGACGAGCTGGTCCGCATCACGGGCGGCACCCCGACGCCGGTCACGCCGGAGGGCTGACAGTGCTGCCCGCTCGTCGTCGGGCGTGTCCATGGAACGCCACCTCGGCAGTCTGTCGGGAGCCACTGACACTCACGGCGGCTGTCAGCCGAGCGCGCCCCTCCCCGCGGTGAGCGAGATCGTGCCCAGCACCAGGAACACCGGGGACGCCAGGATGCCGCACCAGAAGCTCGGGGCCGCGACCCGGCGGGGCAGGAACAGGCTCGCGACGCCCGCCGCGGTGACGAGCACGGCCGCGAGCATCATGATCGGCTGCTCGAACACGAGCGCCAGCGGCGCGAAGTGGGTGCCGACGACGATCAGGACGGTGGGCGCCAGCAGGTGCCGGCGGTCGGTGCGCGCGTAGAAGATCGCGAGCCCGGCGATGACCGCGACCTCCAGCCAGAACACCACGATGTAGGCGATCACCGCGGGGCTTCCCGAAGCCATCGCCGTGGGGGTGTCCCAGTTGCGGATCAGGGTCGGCAGGCCGAGGCCGAGCAGCACCAGGCCGCCGGCGCTGAGTGCCCCGAGCACGACCCGCCAGACGACGCCGGCCGGCGGCCGCTCCTGCGCCCACCCGGCCCACACGAAGGTGACCGTGCCGAACAGCACCGCGGTGAACACCAGGTCACGAGCGAACTCCACGTTCAGCATCTCCGACCACCTCCGGGCGCAACGCTAGCGAACAACGCGCCCGTTTTGTTCCCTTAGCGGCTGACTCGGATTCAACAGGCTCCACGCGACCATGACCGCATGCTTCATGGTCGCCTGAAGCCTGCTGAACGAGGGTCAGCACCAGCGGTCAGCGCAGCCCCGTGACCGTCACCCGGATCGAGAGCAGCAGGTTGGTCGCCGTCACGAACAGGACGTTGCGCTTCGCGCCACCGAACGTCAGGTTCGAGCAGACCTCGGGCAGCAGCAGCTTGCCCAGCAGGGTGCCGTCGGGGTCGAGGCAGTGCAGACCGTCGTGCGCGGCCGCCCAGATCCGGCCGCCGTCGTCGACCCGGACGCCGTCGAACGTGCCGGCGTCGCAGGTGGCGAGCACCTCGCCGCCGGTGAGGGTCAGGTCGGGGGCGACGTCGAAGCGCCGCAGGTGCTTGCGCTCGCTGTCGGCGACGTAGAGGGTCCGCTCGTCGGCGGAGAAGGCGAGGCCGTTGGGCCCGGCGAAGTCGTCGGTGACGCGGGTGAGCGAACCGTCCGGGTCCCGGCGGTAGACGTGGGTCCCGCCGATCTCGGGCGTGGCCGCGAAGCCCTCGTAGTCGCTCTGGATCCCGTAGGTCGGGTCGGTGAACCAGATGCTCCCGCCGCTGTGCTCCACCAGGTCGTTCGGGCTGTTCAGGCGCTTGCCCTGCCAGCGGTCGGCGAGCGTGGTGACGGTGCCGTCCGGCTCGGTGCGGGTGACCGACCGGGTGCCGTGCTCGCACTGGAGCATGCGGCCCGCGCGGTCGACGGTCCGGCCGTTCGCGTAGCCGCCCGGGCTGCGCCACACGCCGACGCCGCCCGTGGCCTCGTCCCACGCGAGGACGCGGTCGTTCGGGATGTCGCTGAACAGCAGGGTCCGCCAGGCGGGCGAGTACGCCGGGCCCTCCAGCCAGCTGCCCTCGTCGAAGAGCACCTCGGCGAACGTGTCGCCGCGCACGGGGGCGAACCTGTCGTCGTGGCGCTCCCACCGGGCGCGGATCCTGTTGACGGTCACAGCTGTCTCCTTCGTGACGAGCATGCGGTTGCTGCCGGTGCGGCCGTGATCCTGGCAGCAGCCGCGGGGTCAGTGCGCGGCCGCGCCGAGCACGTCGGCCGCCGTCGTGACCTCGATCAGCGGCGCGTACAGCCGCATGATCTCCAGGGCGCGCTCGTGGTTCTCCGGCGTCGAGCCCGCGCAGGCGTCCTCGACGACGAGGACCCGGCGGCCGGCGTCGGCGGCGGCCAGCGCGGTGGAGATCACGCAGCAGTCGGTGGCCACGCCCGCGAGCACCAGCTCGCCGGCCTCCTGGGTGGCGGCCGCCAGCTCCGGGCCCCACTTGCCGAAGGTGGTGCGCGTGACGACGGGCGCCCCCGCGGCGACGACGTCGGCGAGGTCGGTGATCTCGTACAGCGGGTCGTCCTCGGGCACGAGCGCGAAGGGCCACTGGTCGAAGTACGCGCGCCAGGCGCCGTCGGGCACCGCCGGGGCGACGTACCGCGTCAGGACGGTGCGCCCGGCGAAAGCGGGGAGCAGGCGCCGCGTCCCGGCGAGCGCGCGCGGATAGTCGGGGGAGGCCCACGGGCTGGGCGGGACGGCGAACACGTCCTGCATGTCGATCACGACCAGGGCGGCATCCGGCCCGACGGCGGCGGCTACCCGGGACGGCTCGACGGCGTCCGCACCGTCGCTCATCGCTCCTCCTGACGGCGCACCGCGCGGGCGCTCAGCAGGAGCGTCCCGACGAACCCGAGGGCCAGGGCGACCAGCACGCCGAGGTTGGCGAACGCCCAGCTCCCGTCCACGCCGCCGAGCGGGCCCAGCAGGTAGCCCTGCCAGGCCAGCCAGGGCGCGTAGGTGTTGGTCACCAGGCCCCAGCCGATGCCGGTACCGCCCACGACGAGCAGCACGGCGGCCCAGTTCACGGACCCGTACCGGCCGGCCGGGTCGTACAGGTCGGCGTCGGCGTAGTCGCGGCGGCGCAGCAGGATGTCGGCGAGCAGCACGCCGCACCAGGCGGCGACCGGCACGCCGAGGGTGATGAGGAAGCCCTGGAACGGGCCGATGAAGGAGTCCGCGACGAAGACGACGTAGATCGCGCCGACGACCATGAGCGCGCCGTCGATGGCGGCGGCCACCCAGCGCGGCGCGGGCAGCCCCAGGGACAGCAGCGCGAGACCGGAGGAGTAGATGTCGAGGGCGGCGCCGCCGATCAGCCCGGCCAGCGCGACCACCGCGAACGGGATGAGGAACCAGGTGGGCAGGATCGTGGACAGGGCCCCGATCGGGTCGGCGCCGATCGCCTCGTTCAGCACGGGGTCGGAGCCCGCGAGCAGCAGACCGAACACGAGCAGGACGACGGGGGCCAGCGAGGCGCCCAGCGTGGTCCACCCGACGATGCCGCGCCCGGAGGCGGAACGCGGCAGGTAGCGCGAGTAGTCGGCGGCCATGTTGACCCAGCCCAGCCCGAAGCCGGTCATCATGAACACGAGCCCGCCGATCACCTGCGGGCTGCCGCCGGCGGGGATCGCGGCGACCGTGGCCCAGTCGATGTGGTCGAGCACCAGCACGATGTAGACGACGGTGAGCACGGCGGTCAGCACCGTGATGACCACCTGCAGCCGCATGACGAGGTCGAAGCCGAAGACGCCCGCGACGACCACGATGCCCGCCACGACGGCGAGGGCCACGACCTTGGTGACGGTTCCGCCGCCCCAGCCGAGCGTCCCGAGCACGGTCGAGGTCGCGAGCGTGGCCAGCGCGACCAGCACCGTCTCCCAGCCGACCGTCAGGATCCACGACAGCAGCGACGGCAGCTTGTTGCCCCGCACGCCGAACGCGGCCCGGGACAGCACCATGGTGGGCGCCGACCCGCGCTTGCCGGCCAGCGAGATGAACCCGCAGAACAGGAACGACACCACGATGCCGATCGTGCCGACCACGACGGCCTGCCAGAACGACACGGCGAACCCCAGCAGGTAGGAGCCGTACCCCAGCCCGAGCACCGAGACGTTGGCCCCGAACCACGGCCAGAACAGGTTGCGCGGCGAGCCGCGCCGTTCGGCCTCGTCGATGGTGTTCAGGGCATTGGTCTCGACGCTCGTGGGCGCGCTGCTCATGGTGGTGATCCTGCCACGACGCACGAAGGGCCCGCACCGTCCTGGTGCGGGCCCTTCGTGAGCAGGTGTCGGGCGGAGCCGACCCGGGTGGGTCAGCCGATCCGGAGGTAGACCGGGCTGTCCTGCCAGATCTCGGTGTACCGGACGGTCTCGCCCGGGACCGGAGCCTCGACCTGCATGCCGTCGCCCGCGTAGATGGCGACGTGGCCCGGGGACCAGATGATGTCGCCCGGCTGCGCGTCGGCGGCCGAGACCTCGGTGCCGGAGTAGCGCTGCTGCGCCGAGGAGTGCGGCAGGGTGATGCCGACCTGGGCGTAGACGTAGGACGTGAAGCCCGAGCAGTCGAACCCGGCGGGGGTCGCGCCGGCCCAGACGTACGGGACGCCGAGGTACTGCATGGCGATGTCGACGATCTTGGACCCGGAGGTGGCGGCCGGGGCGGCCTTCTCCTCGGGCTCCTCGGCGACGGTGGTGGCCTTGACCTCCTCCTTGGCGGGCTCGGCCTCGACGACGGGCTCCGGCTCCGGCTCGGGCTCCGGCTCCGGCTCGGGGGCCGGCGTCACCTTGATGGTGCCGGTCTCCAGCGCGAACTCGCTGTCCGCGGCCACCTTCACGGCGGGGGCGGTGTCCACCTTCGCCGTGGTCAGGGCGGCGGTGTCCACCTCGGTGTCGGCCGACTTCTGCACGGCGTCCTGGACCGCGTCGCGCACGGTCTCGAGCTCGGCGGTGTTGGTGCTGGGGTCGTTCGCCGGGGCGGCGTTGGCCGGGATGGCGAGCAGCGAGACGAGGAGTCCCGATCCGGCGGCGACGACCGCGCCACGGCGGGCGGTCGCGGAGATGCCGCGGGCTGCGGCGCGCGAGATCGGGGTCAGCGGGGTGAGGGGTGCGTGGGCAGCACGATGGCGCCCGGGCATGCGTGTGGTCACAGCAATTTCTCCCGGCGCCTACGAGGTGAGCTGTCGGATTCGGATCGGAGAATGACCCGGCCGCGTCCTGCTGGTGCGGCTTCACCCCAAGGGCACCTGGCGGTGCCCGCGTACTTGGTTCCCCCGTCCCTGTCATCTGTTCAGAGCAGATCTCGTGGCGGTGACAGGGCTCGGCGTCCTCCACGAGTGCCCACGGAATTCCCCGCGAGCGGGACCGACCGTAGCCCACCTGGGCCCGAAAGTCACGATCGCGTTACGGACATCCCGGCCAGTGCTGGAGCTATTGACCGGAATGTCCGACCTACGCTAGTGCGGCGGGCGCCGTCCGGATCGAGGGCGGCGCCCACCGGGCCGAAGGTCCCGACTAGGACATCTGTCCAGGTCGCACATTGTGGTTGCGGGCGAACAGGTTGTCCGGGTCGTACCGCCGCTTGACCGCCGCGAGCCGTTCGTAGGTCGCCGTCGGGTAGACGGCTGTGACGTCCGTCTCATCGGCCGTCGTGAGGAAGTTCGCGTACGCACCGCTGAGGTGCGGGGCGAGCTTGCCCCACAGCCCGTCCAGCACCGGCCGGGCGGCCTCGATCACGGGCGCCGGGCCGCCGGTGAAGGTCGTGACCATGAGCTCCGCGCCCCGGTGCGCGTACGCCGTGGCGTCGCTCGGCACCCGGGCCATCGCGCCACCCAGGCTCCGGATCGCGATGGACGGCGCACCCGCCGACGTACCGGCCTCGGCCAGGATCCGCAGGGTCTCCTGGACCGACTCGTGGTCGACGAGGCCGTCGTGCGCGATCACGTGGATGCCGGGCGGCGGCGTGCCACCCTCCACCAGGACGTCCGCGTAGTCCATCAGCGTGACGTCGTCCTCGATGACCGTCCCGAGCCGGCGGATCGGGTCCAGTGCCGCCGCCGCGGCGTCGGGGTCGTCGCCGTCGAACGCCACGTGCACCTCCACCGGGGCCTCCGGCCCGCCCGCCAACGGGTTGGCGAGGTTGGTGATGGACGTGACCTCCTCCGGGGCCGTGCGCAGGTAGTCCGCCCAGCCCTGGAGCACTGTGGCGGCCTCGCTCCCGGGGAACGACACCTTCCCGAAGAAGACGCGCGTGGTCCGGTGCGCCGCGAACTCGAACGACGTCACGACGCCGAAGTTGCCGCCGCCGCCGCGGATCGCCCAGAACAGGTCCGGGTGCTCGTCGGCGCTCGCGGTCACGACCGCGCCGTCGGCGGTGACCACCTGCGCGGCCACCAGGTTGTCGAGGGCCAGGCCGTACCTGCGGACCTTCCAGCCGATGCCGCCGCTCAGCGTGAGCCCCCCGACGCCGACGCTCTTGGTGTCGCCCGAGGAGATCGCCAGGTCGTGCGGGGCCAGGGCCTCCGCGACGTCGCCCCAGTGGGCGCCGCCGCCGATCCGCACGAGGTGCCGCTCGGCGTCGACGACCTCCACGGTCGCGAGCGGGCTCAGGTCGATGACGATGCCGCCGTCGTTGGTGCTGAAGCCGGGAAAGCTGTGGCCGCCGCCGCGGACCGACAGGGCGAGCCCGGAGCCGGCGGCGAACCGGACGGCCGCCTGCACGTCGCCCACGGTCTTGGGCCGCAGGACGTAGGCCGGGCTGCCCACGACGAGCCGCGAACGCGCCACCGACTCGTAGTCGGCGTCGCCCGGCTCGATGATGTCGCCGCCGAAGTCGCGGCGCAGGGTGTCGAGTGCTGAGGTCATGACGTTCCTTCCAAGCGGTTGTGCCGAACGAGGAGTCGACTCGCCAGGCCTGGAAGATGTGACCGGACGACGGCGTGACCTCGGTCACGCGGGCGTCGGGACCGCCCGTCAGCGCGTCACCGCACCCCCGCCAGCACCGCCTCGGCCACCACGAGGTCCTCCCACGACATGCCCGTGCTCTTGAACACGAGCGGCCGTTCCGGGTCGGGGCGGACGGCGCCCGTGACGACGTCGCGCATCGGCACCAGGTCGCCGGCCGCCAGGGCGCCCTCCGCGATGGCGAGCACCACGTCGCCCGCCTCGCGCAGCGCGGCGCCCGGGTCCTCGACGACGACGGTGCCGCGCGCGAGCAGTCCGGCCGGCAGCTCCCGGGCGTCCGGCTCGTGCGAGCCCACCGCGATGACGACGGCGCGGTCCGCGATCAGGGCGGCGTCGAACAGCGGCTCGCGGGCCGACGTCCCGCACACCACGACGTCGGCGGCGCGCAGCGCGTCGTCGGACGCCGGGCCGCCCAGCCGGACGACGGTGGCGCCGTCGATCTGGGCGCCGTCGGTCGCCTCGGTGCGGGCCGGGTCGCGGACGAGCTGGGTGACGTCGCCCAGCGGTCGCCGTTCGCCCAGCGCGTCCGCGAGCGTCGCGACGTGCCCGTGCCCCTGCGGCCCCGCGCCGACGACCGCGACCTGGAGCGGGTCGGCGGCGTCGAGCAGCCGGTCCAGCACCGCCGCGACCGACACGGCGGGCGTGCGCAGCGTGGTCAGTGCGATGCCGTCCAGCACGGCGACGACGCCGAGCGTGGCGGCGTCGAGCAGCAGGTACGAACCCTGGACACGGGGCAGGCCGAGCGTCGCGTTCGCGGGGGCGACCGTGGCGACCTTGATCCCGACGTGCGCCCGGTCGCCGCCGCCGTCCGACGGCATGAGCAGCAGCTCGCCGGCCGGCACCGGCACGCCCTGGCGGGGCAGGTCGGCGGCCGGGTCCAGCCCGGCCGCGAGGGCGGCGCGGAGGGCGGCGACGGCGTCGGCGGGGGAGCAGGCGGCGGCCACGGCCGCGGCGTCCAGCACGAGGGGCGCGCTCATCGCAGCACGAACCCGGGCACGAGGGTGTCGGCGGGGTCCACGACGAACCGGTGCTCGCCCGTGCGGTACGCCGTGCCGGTGACCTGGGGGACCACGGCGTGCAGGTCGCCCACCCGCGTCGTCCCGACGACGGCGCCCGTGAACGTCGAGCCGACGATCGAGGTGTGCTCCAGCACGGGGCCGCCGACACCGACCCGGCCGTCGTCGGCCAGCACGGCCAGCCGGGCGCAGGTGCCCGAACCACAGGGCGACCGGTCGACCTGGCCGTCGGCGAAGACCGTCACGTTGCGCTGGCGCACGGTCCCGTCGGCGTCGGTGCCGAGGTCCTCGTACAGGATGGTGCCGTACACACCGCTCAGGCGCGGGTCGGTGGGATGGACGGCGAGCCCGTCGGCGTCGAGCGCCTGCTTGATCTCGCGGCCCACGGCGATGAGGTCCGCGTAGCTCGCCGGGTCGACCACCAGGCCGAGGCTCGTGGCGTCGACGCTCGCGTAGATCGCGCCGCCGTAGGTCAGGGTCGCCGACGCCGTGCCCCGCGTCGTGGGCACCGCGAGGTCGCGGGCCAGCACGTAGCTGGGCACGTTCACGAAGTCGACGCCGACCGTGCGTCCGCCGGCCCGGTGCACCCGTGCGGTGACGCGGCCGGACGGGACGTCCACGACGACGTCGACCGCGCCGTCACCGGGCGCCGCCACCAGGCCCGTGTCGACGGCCCAGGCGCCCAGGGCGATGGTGCCGTGCCCGCAGGCGGTCGAGAAGCCGTCCTTGTGCCAGAAGAGCACGCCGAGGTGGGCGCCGTCGTCGTCCGGCGGCACGATGAACCCGCCGTACATGTCCGCGTGCCCGCGCGGCTCGGAGCACAGCAGCCGCCTCAGGTCCTGGGCGTCGGTGCTCGCCAGGGCGCGGGCGCGGCGGTCGGCCACCGAGTCGCCCGGCAGGGGGACGGGCGGCTGCGCGACGATCCGGAACGGCTCGCCCGCCGTGTGGTAGTCGGTGGTGGCGACGGTCTGCGTGATCACGCCGCCATCCTCGGGCATGGGACGTGGGCCGTCCACGCGCGCTGCGCGCACGTCACCTCGGCGCACTGACGCCCGGCTCAGACCTTGTCGGCGGGCGCGGGCGCCGGATCGTCCTCCGGCGTCGGCGAGTCGTCCGGCGTCGGCGCGTCCGCCGGCACCGGGCCGTCGTCCGAGGTCGGCGCGTTCCGTGCTGCCCGCCGGGCCTTCCGCTGGGCCGCGTCGGCGTCGTCCTGGAACACGTTGTCGAGCGTCACGACGAACGTGGTGAAGAGGGTCACGAGAATCGCGATGACCCACAGGGTCCACTGCAGCCAAGCCCATGGCGCGAGCGACCCGAGCCACCAGAAGACCCAGGCGATGCCGCCGCCGACCAGGACGATGAGGATCGCCCCGATCACCTTGCCCGCATCGAGCTTGCGCCGCGGGCGCTGCTTGCTGACGCGGGAGCCGACGGCGCGCCGCGCGGCCCGGGTCGCCAGCTCGTTGAGCGCGTCCTCCAGGGCCTCCTTGCCCTCACCCTCCGGCATGTCCCGGTGGATGGTCACGAGCCGGTGCAGCTTGCGGTCGGTGCCGGGCACCACGCCGAGGAACGCCGCGAACGCCGACACCACGGCGCCGAGTGCGGGCAGCCCCACCGACAGGATCGACACCATCTCCGAGGTGATCACGGCGCAGAGCCTATCCACGCGGGGGTGATTCCCGCCGGGTTTTGACCACAGCAGTTGCTGCCAGCGGGCCGCGGGTTCTGGCAGCAACCACTGTGCTCGACGCCGCCGCTCGGAACCGCGTCCTCCACCAAAGGTCGGAGGGGGAGTGTGGTCCTGCGGGCGATGTGTCCCGGCATCCCGCTCGACAGGGTTGTCTCGTCCGGAGAAACACCCCCGGACCAGACCGAACACCTGCCGAGCGCGAGGAGCGCGACGATGTTCTCGTCCCACGACCACACACCCACCGAGCGGCCCGCCCGGCGCCGCCCCCGAGCGCTGGCGGCCCTCGCCGTGCTCGGGGCGCTCGCCGTCGCGGTCGCCGGGGCACCGGCCGCCACGGCGGCCGCGCTCCCGACGGCCGACCAGCCCACGCCACCCCCGCCGGTCACGGCCCCCGCCGGCGAGCACACCCTGGAGCAGTCCGACGTCGACGCCTGGCTCGACGGCCTGCTGCCCGCCTCCCTGGAGAGCGCCGGCATCGCCGGCGCCGTCGTCACCGTGGTGCACGACGGCGAGGTGGTCACCACGCGCGGTTACGGCCACTCCGACACGGGCACCACGGGCGGCGAGGCCGTGCCGGTCGACGCCGAGCAGACCCTGTTCCGCCCCGGCTCCGTCTCCAAGCTCTTCACCGCAACGGCGGTGATGCAGCTCGTCGAGAGCGGCGACCTCGACCTGGACACCGACGTGGCCGAGTACCTCGACCTCGACGTGCCGCGCCGGTTCGACGAGCCGATCTCGCTCCGGAACCTGCTCACCCACACGGCCGGGTTCGAGGAGCGGGTCGGCGGCCTCATCGGGTTCGGCGACCAGCCGGTCGTGCTCCGCGACGCCCTGGCCGAGGACCCGCCCGAGCAGGTCTACGAGCCCGGCACCGTTCCCGCCTACTCCAACTACGGCAACGCGCTCGCCGGCTACGTCGTCGAACGGGTCAGCGGCGTGCCCTTCGAGGAGTACGTGGAGCGCAACATCTTCGAGCCGACCGGGATGACGTCGTCGACCTTCGTGCAGCCGCTGCCGTCCGCGCTCCAGGACCGCATGTCGCAGGGGTACGCCACGTCGTGGGACGCCCCGGGGCAGTTCGAGGTCGTCGGGGCACCGCCGGCCGGCTCGCTCACGTCGTCCGCCCCCGACATGGCCCGCTTCATGCTGGCCCAGCTCGGCGAGCCCGGCGCGGGGTCGCTGCTGGAGCCCGACACGCTGGACCTGATGCACGCGCCCGCGCTCGACGAGAGCACGCTCGGCGGCCTCGCCGCGGCGCCCCGGATGACGCTCGGCTTCTTCGACGAGAGCCGCAACGGCCACCGGATCATCGGCCACGGCGGCGACACCCAGTTCTTCCACTCGCACCTGCAGCTCTACCCCGAGGAGCGGACGGGCATCTTCGTCTCGCTGAACAGCTCGGGCACCGACGGCTACGCCACCGTCCCGCTGCGCGAGGCCGTGCTGCAGGGCTTCACCGACCGCTACTTCCCGGCGGACGACGCCGCGGTCACCCCCGTCCCGGGCGTGACCGTCGACCAGGACACCGCACGCGAGCACGCCGCGATCGCCGAGGGCAGCTACGTCTCCTCACGCGGCGTGCAGAGCAACTTCCTCGCGACCCTCGACGTCCTGAGCCCCACCCGGTTCACCGCCACGGAGGACGGCCGGCTGCTGATCACGCCCGGACCCGGCTCGGCCACGCCCGCCCTCTACGAGGAGGTCGAGCCGTGGGTCTGGCGCGAGGTCGACGGCCAGCGCACCCTCGCCGTGCGCGTCGCCGGCGACCAGGTCCAGGCGATCGTCTACGAGGGAGCCTTCACGCTGCTGCCCGGGCAGCCGGAGCGCGCCCAGGGCGTGGTGCTCTCCGTGCTCGGGGCGTCCGCGCTGATCCTGCTGGTGGCCGCCGTGGCGTGGCCGGTCGGCGCGATCCGCCGCCGGGTGCGCAAGGAGTCCCTGCCGCCGGGCACCGGGCGCGTGTCCCGGATCCTGACGAAGATCGCGGCCGTCTGCGCCGTGCTCGCCCTCGCCGGCTGGGCGATCACCGTCACGACCGTGATGAGCCTGCAGGACATCCCCGAGGCGTCGCTGCGGCAGCTCCAGGCGGCCCAGGCGGTCGGCGTGCTCGGCATCGTCCCGGCCGTGCTGCAGGTGGTCGGCGCCGCCCGGCACCGCCACGGCTGGCGCCGGATCGTGGGCACTGCCCTCGTGGCGCTCGCCCTGGTCGGCGTCGCCTGGCTCGCCCTCGAGTTCCGGCTGCTCGCGCCGTCGGTATCGTACTGATCGATGTCCACGACAGGCGGGTCCACGAGAAGCGGGTCCACGACAGGCAGGCCCATCGTGCTCGACGACGTATCGCTCCCCGTGCGTCCCCGCCGGTTCGACGCGCTGCTGAACCGGCTGGGCCTGACCAGCGCGGTGGCGCGCGACCGCCTCCTGGCGGCGGTCGTGCTGGTCCTGACGGCGGCCCTGCTGCTGAGCCTGTTCGAGTTCGTGCTCGGGATCGAGGGCCCGACCATCGGCCCGGCGCAGGGTGTGGTGCTCATGGTCGCCGCGTGCCTCCAGGCACTCCCGCTCGTCCTGCGCCGGGTCCGCCCCGTCCTCTGCCTGGGCCTCGTGGTGGCCTGCCAGGTGATGATCGTCTTCGCGTCGCCCGCCGACCTGTCCGTCGGCGGCATCCCGCAGGTCATCGCCGGCTACACCGTCGGCACGCTGCTGCCCGTGCGCCGGGCACTGGCCGTCACGGGCGCCGCGGTCCCGGTCGCGGCGCTCGCCGCGGCCGGGACCGCCCTCGTGACCGGGAACGACCTGCTGGTGCCGGTGCTCAACCATCTCGCCTCGGGCCTGATCACCTACGTGGTCAGCGCCCTGGTCGGCAACGCGGTGGCCACCCGCCGCAACTACACCGAGCTGGTCCGGCTCCGGGCCGCCGAGGTGCTGCGCACGCAGCGCGCGACCACCCAGGCGGCCATCTTCGCCGAGCGCTCCCGCATGGCCCGCGAGCTGCACGACGTCGCCGCGCACCACCTCTCGGGGCTGGTCGTGCAGGCGGCGGCCGTCGAGCGGCAGATCGACAGCGACCCCGAGACCGCGAAGAAGGGCACCGCCTGGATCCGCGCGCAGGGCAAGGAGACGCTCGACAGCCTGCGGCTCATCGTCGGCGTGCTCCGGGAGCGCCCGGGCTCCGGCGGGTCCGGCGAGGACCCGCACGACGCGCCGCCGCCCGGGCTCGACGCCCTCGACGACCTGGTCCGGACGGCACGCGCCCTGGGCGACACCGTCGACCTGGACCGGGCGGGCCGGCCGCGGCCCCTGGCACCCATCGCCGACGCAGCGTTCTACCGGGTCGCCCAGGAGGCGCTGTCCAACGCACGCCAGCACGCACCCGGCGCGCCGGTCCACGTCGCCGTGCGCTTCGAGGAGCGGGAGGTGGCGCTCGAGGTGACCAACGAGCGCGCCGCCGGGCGGGCGCCCGCGGACTCCGCGCGCGGCTCGGACCGCCGGGGCATGGGACTGATCGGCATGGGCGAGCGCGCGCACCTGGTGGGTGCCGCGCTCAGCACGGGCGCGACGCCGTCGGGCGGCTGGCGGGTGCGGCTGGCGCTCCCGCTGCACCACGAGGTCACGACCACGACGCAGGCGAGCCCGGCGCTCGCCGAGGGGGGACAGCAATGATCAGGGTCATGCTCGTCGACGACCAGGCGGTGGTCCGGGCGGGGTTCCGGTTCCTCCTGGAGGAGGCCGACGACATCGAGGTGGTCGCCGAGGCCTCGAACGGCCCGGCGGCGGTCGAGCTCGCACGCCGCCACCACCCCGACGTCGTCTGCATGGACGTGCGCATGCCGGGCGGCGACGGGCTCGCGGCGACGCGCGAGATCGTGGCGCTCGGGTCCGACACGGCCGTGCTGGTCGTGACCACGTTCGACCTCGACGAGTACGTGTTCGGCGCCCTGGAGGCGGGCGCCAGCGGGTTCATCCTCAAGGACTGCGAGCCCGAGGAGCTGATCGACGCCGTCCGCCGGCTCGCCGACGGCCACGGCCTCATCGACCAGGCGGTGACCCGCCGGGTCATCACGGAGTTCGCCCGGCGCACGGCCCCGCCCCGCTCCGCCGCGGACGAGGCGGCGGCCGCGGCCCAGCTCACGGCTCGCGAGGCCGAGATCGTGCGGCAGCTCGCCCGGGGACTGTCCAACGCCGAGATCGCCCAGGAGCTCGTGGTGGAGACGAGCACGGTGAAGTCCCACCTCGGCCGCGCCATGGCCAAGGTGGGCACCCGCGACCGTCTCCAGACGGTGGTGTGGGCCTACCAGAACGGCCTGGTCCCGGGCTGAGCCTCAGCCGACCCGGAGCCCGTCGGGGGCGAACGGCGTCGGGTCGAAGGCGCCGAACCGCTCCCGGAACTCCGCCGCGCGGCCCGGCCAGAGGAGCGTGAGGCGGCCCGAGCGCTCGTCCACGTACCAGCTCCGGCAGCCGCCGCGCAGCCACACCGTCTCCGCCGCGCGGCGGTCCACCTCGCGCGTGTACGCCGCCTCGGCCGCCGCGGACACCTCCAGCGGTCCGCCCGTCGTGTCCAGGTGGTCGAGCGCGCCCAGCACGTAGCCGATCTGCGCCTCGATCACCTCCAGCGCCGAGTGGTGGCCGAGTCCCGCGTTGGGGCCGTCCAGCACGAACAGGTTGGGGAACCCGTGCACCACCGTGGAGGCGTGGCTCGTCATGCCGTCCGCCCAGTGCTCGGCGAGCGTGTGCCCGTCGCGGCCCGTGACCAGGTGCGCGAACGGCGGGCGCGTGGTCTCGAAGCCGGTGGCCAGCACGATCACGTCCACCTCGTGCCGGGCGCCCGAGGCCGCGACCAGCGTGGACCCCTCGACCGCCACGGGCGGGCCCGGCTCCAGCGTCACGTGCGGCTCCTGGAGGGCCGGGTACCAGTCGTCGCTGAACAGCGCGCGCTTGCAGCCCACCGCGTAGTCCGGGGTGAGCAGGGCGCGCAGCGCCGGGTCCGGCACCTGGGCACGCAGGTGCGCCTGCGCCCGCTCGCGCAGCTCGGTCTCCGCCGTCGTGCCCGCGATCCGGGCGTCGAACAGCCGCTCCGCCTCCGCGGCGAGCGCCGCGCGGTCGGGCGGCGCCTCGCCGGGCGCGTACGCCCGGTCCCCGCGCGGCAGCACCCAGGGCGGGGTGCGTTGCAGCACGACGACGGACGCCGCCCGCCGGGCCACCTCCGGCACGAGCTGCACGGCGCTCGCGCCGGTGCCGACCACGGCGACGCGCAGCCCGGCGGGCAGCTCCCGGTCCCAGCGGGCGGAGTGGAACACCCGGCCCGGGAACGTGGCCAGCCCCGGGATCTCGGGCACGCGGGGTTCGCTCAGCCGGCCGACGGCGGTGGCCAGCACCCGCGCCGTCAGTGGCCCGCGCGACGTCGTCAGTCGCCACGTGGCGGCGTCGTCGTCCCAGCGGGCCGACGTGAGGCCCGTGCCGAGGCGCAGGTGCGGGGTCAGGCCCTCGGACCGGACGACGTCGCGGACGTACCGGTGGATCTCCGCGCCGGGCGCGAACACCCGCGACCACCGCGGCTGCGGCAGGAACGAGTAGGAGTACAGGGCGCTGGGGATGTCGCACGCGACGCCGGGGTAGACGTTGTCGCGCCAGGTGCCGCCCACGTCGTCGGCGCGCTCCAGGAGTGTGAAGCCCGTGCGCCCGGCGCGCCGCAGGCGCACGCCGAGGCCGACGCCGGCCAGCCCCGCGCCGACGACCGCCATGTCCACGTCGGCGGCCGGGCCGCCGTCGTGCCTGTCCGCGTACGCCGCCGTCACCCCACCTGCTCGTACGTGGTGGTGCGCTGCCGCACCGGACGGCCGAGCTCGGCGGCCAGCCGCGTCACGTCCGTGACCGTGAGCTCGCGGCCCTGCTCCGGCCCGGCGTCGGGGTCCAGCGCGCCATCGAGGAGCACGCCGCCCAGGTCGTCGGCGCCGCCCGCGAGCACGCGCTGCGCGCCGCGCATCCCGAGCTTGGTCCAGGCGGCCTGCACGTGGTCGATCCGCCCGGCCAGCATGAGCCGCGCGACGGCATGCAGGGCGCGGCTCTCGCGCAGGGTTGAGACCCGTGCGCCGGGCACCGGGACCGGGGACTCGGACGGCAGCCACGGCATGGGGATCAGCTCGGTGAACCCGCCGGTCGCGTCCTGGATCCGGGCCAGGGCGCGCAGGTGCCGCACCTGGTCGCGCGCCGACTCGACGTGGCCGTGCACGATCGTCGCCGTCGACCGCAGGCCCGCGGTGTGCGCGGCGGTGACGAGCTCGACCCAGCGGTCGGCCGGGATGTCCGTGCCGCCCGTGAGCAGGGCCCGGACCCGGTCGTCCAGGATCCGCGCGCCCGTGCCCGGCACCGTGTCGACGCCGGCCTCGCGCAGGAGCCCGAGCCAGTCGGCGAGGGGCAGGCCGGCGCGTGCTGCGCCGTCGGCCAGCTCGGCCGGGCGGAACGCGTGCAGGTGCAGCCGGGGCCCGCCCTGCTTCACCGCCCGGGCGAGGTCGAGGTAGGCGTCGGCGCCGGCCGCCGTCGGCGGCACACCCTGCACGCACACCTCCGTGGCGCCCAGCGCGACCGCCTCGGCGGCGAGCTCCGCGACCCGCTCGGGCGGCAGGCCGAGCGACGCGTCGATGTTCCGGTTCACGGCGTACGTGACGGCGTCGCCGACCCGCTCGCGGCGCACCTGGTCGGCGAGCGCGGCGAGCTCCTCGAGGTCGGTCCCGTCCGCGCCGAGCAGCTCGACCCACGCGGCGTCGTCCGCCCCACCGGGATCGCCGTGGACGTCGCTCAACAGCCCCGCCAACCGCCCACCCGCCCCGCTGAGTGCTGGATTTTCGCCCTTCTCCGAGGCGGAACGGGGCGTATGTCCAGCACTCAACGGAACGGACGAGGGGAACTCGCCCAGGAGGGCGTCGTGGCGGGCCAGGCCGTAGTCGTCCGCGAGGGCGAGGACCCGGTCGCGCAGCCGGTCGTCGAGCCACTCCGCGCCCGCACGCGCCTCGCGCAGGTAGTGCGGGTGCGCGGTGAGCCGCTCGCGCAGCGTGTACCCGCCCTCGGCGGTGAGCCGGGCCAGGTCCTCGATGTGCGGCCAGGGGCGCTCGGGGTTGACGTGGTCGGGGGTGAGCGGGCTGACGCCGCCCCAGTCGTCGATGCCGGCGCGGACCAGGAGCTGGAGCTCGGCGGCGTCGGTCAGGTTCGGCGGGGCCTGCACGCGCATCCCGGGGCCGAGCAGCACGCGCGTCACGGCGACGGCGGCCGCGTACTCCTGGGTCTCCAGGTCGGCGGCGCCCATCATGGCCGTGGCGGACTTCGCGCGGAAGTTCTGCACGATCACCTCCTGCACGTGACCGTGCCGGGCGTGCGCGTCGCGCAGCGCGAGGATCGAGTCGACCCGCTCCGCGTAGTTCTCGCCGATGCCGAGCAGCACGCCGGTGGTGAACGGGATGCGGGAGCGGCCGGCGTCGTCGATCACGCGCAGGCGCAGGGCCGGGTCCTTGTCGGGGGAGCCGAAGTGCGCCTGGCCCTTCTCGGTCCAGAGGCGCGACGACGTGGTCTCCAGCATCATGCCCATCGACGGGCCGACCGGCTTGAGCCGCTGCAGCTCCGCCCACGACATCACGCCCGGGTTGAGGTGGGGCAGCAGACCCGTCTCGTCGAGGATCAGGCGGGCCATGTGGCCCACGTAGTCGAGCGTCGAGGCGTAGCCGTGGTCGTCGAGCCACTGCCGGGCCACCGGCCAGCGGTTCTCCGGTCGGTCGCCGAGCGTGAGCAGGGCCTCCTTGCAGCCCAGCGCGGCGCCCTGCCGGGCGACGTCGAGCACCTCCTCGGCCGACATGTACGGCGAGATGCCCGCCTTGGCGAGCTTGCCCGGCGTCTGCACGAAGATGCAGTAGTGGCACCGGTCCTGGCACAGGTGCGTCAGCGGGACGAACACCTTGCGGGAGTAGGTGAGGACGCCGGGGCGGCCGGCCTCCGTCAGGCCCTGGTCGCGGAGCGCCCCTGCGACGGCGAGCAGCCGGTCGAGGTCGGCGCCGCGCGCGTGCAGCAGCACCTCGGCGTCGGTCCGGGTCTCGGCGTCCGGCCTGCCCGGCGCGCTGCCGCCGCTCGCCTCCAGCCGGTCGAGGGCCGCGGCCAGGACCGCGGGGTCCGGGGGCTGCGGCTGGTCGTCGGGGCGCGCGGGCATGCGCAGTGTCAGGGGAACAGTCATGAGCCCACCTCGGGTGCGGGAACCGGATCGCGATGGTCCGGAGGGGACTGCCCGACACTATGTCATCGTGGTGTCACCCGACCTCGGCGAGGGTGCCCTCCTCGGCGGTCACGAGGGAGGCGATCGTCGCGAAGAACCGCGCGATCCCGGGCAGGTTGGCGCCCTTCTCGCGCGACGCGGCGAAGTCCTCCGACGTGCGCCACTCGACGATGTCGAGCCACTCGTCGTCCGGCAGCTGCACGAGGCGCGCCCCGAGAAAGCCGGTCCGGTCCGTCTCGAAGTCGGCGAGCATCGCCGGCCGTGCCGCCAGCATCGCGTCGATCCTCTCGGGCAGCACCCGGAATCGGGTCAGCTCCACGGACGTGCTCATCGTGTCTCCTGGGGTGTGCGGGTGGTTGTTCGCGCTCACCGTAGGACACAAAGGGGGTCATCCGGCTGCATGCGCGGTGTGGGAATCCCGGATATCACCCGCTCGATCATCTTGCTAGCGTCCCTGGGACCAGCAGGCGGGCAATGCCGCCGGTCTGCTCCGGCTCCTGACCGACTGAGGTGGTCTCCCATGGTTCTCCGCCGCGCACCGATCATCGTCGCCCTCGCCACGGCCGCGCTCCTGGCGACGGGGGCGGCCGTCGTGCCCAGCCTCGCGGCCACCGCCGTGGCCGCCCACGAGGCGCCGACGGCGGCCCGGCCCGGCCCGGCCGAGCCCGCCGCGGCACCCGCCGCCGCACCGGAGGCCGCCACGCCCGTCGAGGCGAACGGTCAGCTCAGCGTCTGCGGCGTGCGCCTGTGCAACGAGCAGGGCAAGCAGATCCAGCTGCGCGGCATGAGCACGCACGGCACCCAGTGGTACTCGCAGTGCGTGGACGACGCGTCGCTCGACACCCTCGCGTACGACTGGAACGCGGACGTCGTGCGGATCTCCACGTACGTCCAGGAGGACGGCTACGAGACGGACCCGGCCCGGTTCACCGCGCTGGTCAACCAGTACATCGACATGCTCACCGCGCGGGGCCTGTACGCCGTCGTCGACTGGCACATGCTCGACCCGGGTGACCCGAACTTCAACCTGGAGCGCGCCAAGACGTTCTTCACCGCGATCGCCGAGCGGAACAACGGCAGGAACAACATCATCTACGAGGTCGCGAACGAGCCCAACGGGGTGTCGTGGCAGACCATCAAGGGCTACCACGAGCAGATCGTCCCGGTCGTCCGCGCCAAGGACCCGGACGCCGTCATCCTGCTCGGCACCCGCGCCTGGTCCTCGCTGGGCGTCTCCGACGGCGCGAGCGAGTCCGAGGTCGTGAACAACCCGGTCAACGCCTCGAACGTCATGTACACGTTCCACTTCTACGCGGCGTCGCACGGCCAGGAGTACCTGGACACCCTGTCCCGCGCCGCCGACCGGATCCCGATGTTCATCACCGAGTTCGGCACCCAGGACTACGCGGGCGAGGGCGCCAACGACTTCGCCATGTCGCAGCGCTACCTCGACCTCGCGGCGCAGAAGAAGATCAGCTGGGTCAACTGGAACTTCTCCGACGACCACCGCTCCGGCGCCGTCTTCCGGGAGGGGACCTGCGGGAGCGGCTCGTACGGGACGGACCGCCTCAAGGAGTCCGGCACCTGGATCCGCGACCGGATCCGCACGGCGGACGACTTCTAGGTCGGCCGCTCTGGGCAGGCCTGGTCGCGTCGGCCTGGTCGTGTCGGCTTGGTCGCGCAGGCTTGGTCGCGCAGGCATGGTCGCGTCGCCTGGAAGCGTCGGTCTGGAAGCATCGCCCGCAAGGTGCACTCGATCAGCAGGTGCTGGCAGGGCTGAACGACGAACACCTCAGCCCCGCCTGATCCGGCTCTGCAGGACAATCCTGCAGAGCCAGATCAGGCGGGGCCCAGCCGGCCGGAGTTCTGCCCACCCGGCCGCCCTCAGCCGGCTGCGACGCACCCCGGAGCGAGGTTTGAGAAGATCGTCCGATGCGGATCATCCAGCTCCCGGCCCGAGAGATCACGCGGTTCGGCAGCGCCGGCGTCGACATGGACTTCCTGCCGCAGGTGCCCGACGCCGAGCGCACCACGGTGCACGTCGCCCGGATCGTGGCGGGCGGCACGCTGGGGGAGCACCCGGCGACGTCGCTCCAGGTCCTCGCCGTCCTGGCCGGCGAGGGCGTCGTCACGTCGAAGGGCGCCGACGGCGCCGCCGACGAGCGCTGGGAGATCGAGCCCGGCCAGGCCGTGGTCTGGGAACCCGGCGAGATCCACGCGACGACGGCGACCACCGACCTGCTTGCCGTGATCGTCGAGACCACCGCCGACGAGCTGCTCTTCCGCGACCACGAGGTGCTGCACGGCCCGCCCGCGGGCTGACCCGGAGCAGGGAGCACTACGCTCCCTCCATGGTGCTCACCGTGTCCGTCATCGGCGCCGGACCCGCCGGCCTCTCCGCCGCTGCCGCCCTGAAGGCCCGCGGCGCCGACGTCACCGTGCTCGAGAAGTCCGAGCACGTCGGGAACGCCTGGCGCCACCACTACGACCGCCTCCACCTGCACACCACGCGCGGGCTGTCCAGGCTGCCGGGGCTCGCGATCCCGCGGGAGTACGGCCGGTGGGTCGCGCGCGACGACGTCGTCCGCTACCTCGAGGCGTACGCCACCCACCACGACCTCCGGGTCGAGCACGGCGTCGAGGTCACGCACCTCGACCGGCCCGTCGCGGACGCCGGCGCGGACCGCCGCTGGACGATCACCACCACCGACGGCACCCGCACCGCGGACGCCGTCGTCGTCGCCACCGGCTACAACCACACCCCGCACGTGCCCGACTGGCCCGGCCAGGACGCGTTCACCGGTGAGGTCGTGCACGCGAGCCGGTACCGCAACCCCGCCCCGTACGCGGGCCGGCACGTGCTGGTGGCCGGCGTGGGCAACACGGGCGCCGAGATCGCGCAGGACCTCGCCGAGAACGGCGCGGCGAGCGTCCACCTCGCCGTCCGGACGCCGCCGCACATCGTGCCCCGCAACCAGGGCCCGTGGGCCGCGCAGTACACGGGCGTCCTGGTGCGCCACCTGCCCGATCGCCTCGTCGACGCCGTCGGCGTGGCCGTCCGCAGGGCCGGCGTCCCGGACCTGTCCGACCTCGGGCTGCCGATCCCGGACGTGGGCATCGCGACCCGCGTCGCCCAGGGTTCCGTCCCCCTGCAGGACATCGGCATCGTCGCCGCGGTCCAGGCCGGCACCGTGCGCGTCGTCCGCGCCGTCGAACGGTTCGAGGGCAGCGAGGTGGTCCTGGCCGACGGCGCCCGCCTGACCCCCGACGTCGTGCTGGCCGCGACCGGGTACCGGCGCGCGCTCGAACCGGTCGTGGGCCACCTGGGCGTGCTCGGCGACCGCGGCAAGCCCCTCGCGACCAACGGCCGCCCGGCCGCACCCGGCCTCTACTTCACCGGCTTCACCAACCCGATCAGCGGCATGTTCCTCGAGATGGCGGCCGACGCCCGCCGGATCGCACGGCACGCGACCCGCGGCAGGTAGGCGGATCCGACACGACGTATCGATTCGGTCGAAATGCTTGACACCTCGACCTCCGACCGGCAGCGTCCCGCGCATGAGCCGCCGAACGACCCTTGCCACAGCCGCCGCAGCTCTCGTGGCACTGACCCTCGGCGCCTGTGCGCCGTCCGCGGACAGCCCCGAGCCGGGCGCGGCGGCAGGGGCGGGGTGCGACGGCGACGCGGTGGCGCTGGACGTCTGGTCCTGGCGGACCGAGGACCTCAAGACGTACGAGCGGATCTTCGACGTCTTCGAGAAGGCCAACCCGTGCATCACGGTGAACTTCCAGGCCCACCTCAACACCGAGTACGACCAGATCCTGCGCACCGGCCTGACCGGGTCGGACGGGCCCGACATCGCGCAGGTGCGCTCCTACGGCCTGCTCCAGCCGCTCGTCGAGGGCGGCAACCTGGAGCCGCTGGAGGACGTCGTCCCGGCGCTCGCGGACTTCGACGACGCGATCCTCGACGGCTCGCGCGGCCGTGAGGACGGCGCCGTCTACGGCGTGCCGCTGGCCAGCCAGACGATCCAGGTCTACTACAACACCGCGATCTTCGAGGAGCACGGACTGGAGGAGCCCGAGACCTGGGACGACTTCATCGCGCTGAACGACACGCTCCTGGAGCACGACGTGACGCCGCTCGCGGTCGGCGCACGCGACGGCTGGTTCGTGCCGACCGTGCACGACGCCCTGACGGCGGCCCAGTACGGCGGCGCCGACTTCCAGGAGGCCCTGCGCGACGGCGCGACGGACTTCACCGACCCGGCCTACGTGGACTCGATCCAGACGCTGAAGGACCTCCAGCAGTACATGCCCGACGACGTGACGGGCGTGCAGTACACGGATGCGCAGGTGCTGTTCACCTCGGAGCAGGCCGCGATGTTCGCCGGCGGCTCGTACGAGCTCGCGTTCTTCCAGGACGCCAACCCCGACCTGGACCTCGGCGTCTTCCAGGTGCCCCCGCCGCCCGGATCGGCCCTGGACCACCCGGTCAGCGCCGGCTACGCGGACGGGAGCTGGGGCCTGTCGGCCACCACGGAGCACCCCGAGGAGGCCGAGACCCTGCTGAACTGGCTGGCGACGCCCGAGTTCGGGCAGCTCGTGGCCGACGAGCTCAAGCAGTTCTCGCCGATCCCCGGCGTCGAGTTCTCCGACCCGCTGCAGCAGGAGATGTGGGACCTGTACCAGGAGAACCCCGCGCCGTACCTGCTGCTCGTGGACTACCGCTACGGCGACCCCGTGGGCACGGACCTGATGGGTGAGGCGGGGCAGAAGCTCTTTCTCGGCGACACCGACGCCGAGGGTGCCGCCGACGTGATCCAGGACGGCCTGTCGGCCTGGTGGACGCCGGGCGAGTGAGCCGTCGCCGTCGAGCCGCGGCACTGCCCACGCCGGTCGCACTGCTCTTCATCCTGCCCGCCGCGGCGCTGTTCGCCGTCCTCGTGCTCTACCCGATGGCCACGGCGCTGACCTACTCGCTGTTCTCCTGGCGCGGCACCGCGCAGGACGCGTTCGTGGGGCTGGACAACTTCGTCGCGCTGTTCACCACCGAGCCGTACGCCACCCAGCTCCCGCGCGCGTTCGGGCACAACGCGCTCCTGTTCGCCGGGGCCATGGTGGTGCAGAACTCGCTGGGCCTCCTGCTGGCGTACGTGCTGCACCGGCGCGGCCGGCTGCGGCGCCTGTTCCAGGTGCTGTACACGATGCCGTACCTGGTCTCGCCGCTGGTGGTCGGCTACCTCTGGTCGTTGCTGCTCTCGCCGCTGTTCGGCCCGGTCAACGCCGCCCTGCGCGCCGTCGGCCTCGACGCGGTGGCCCAGCCCTGGCTGGGCGACCCCGACACCGCCCTGTGGGTGGTGGTCCTGGTGACCGCCTGGCAGTGGGTCGGGTTCCCGCTCCTGGTCTACGGCGCGGCCCTCGGCGCGCTCGACCCGACGCTGGAGGAGGCCGCGATGCTCGACGGCGCGAGCTCCCGCCAGCGCTTCTGGCACGTGACGCTGCCCCTCCTGACGCCGGTGATCGGCACGGTGAGCGTGCTGACGTTCATCTTCTCCATGGAGGCGTTCCCGATCCCGTACGCCCTGGGTGGGTCCAGCGGCAGCCCGGCCGGCGCCACCGACGTCATGTCGCTCCTCTTCTACCGCACGGCGTTCCACTCGGGGGCGTCCAACGCCATCGGCATCTCGTCGGCGGTGGCTATCGTGCTGTTCGTCGTGATCGTCGGGGTCTCGGTCGCGTTCACGCGCTGGTTCCGTCGCGTCGAACGGCGGCTGACGTGAGGCGGGCCGCGGTCGGCACGTTGCTGTGGGGCTACGCCGCCGTCGCGCTGCTGCCCCTGCTGGTCATGGTGTGGAACTCGTTCCGGACCGATCAGGAGCTGGTGGTGGAGCCGCTCGGCCTGCCGCACAGCCCGTCCCTGGACGCGTACCGCGAGGCGTGGGTCGAGGCGTCGTTCTCCACCTACTTCGTCAACTCGGTGCTGGTCACCACGGTGTCGGTGGTGCTGTCGACGGCGGTCTCGCTGCTGGCCGCGTACGCCCTGGCGCGGTCGCGCTCACGCCTGATGGCCGTGATCGAGCAGGTCTTCGTCTCGGGCCTGATGATGCCCGTGTTCCTCATGATCGTGCCGATCTTCTACCTGCTGGACACGATCGGCCTCGCGTCGACCCGGACCGGGCTGATCCTGGTCTACTCGGCCGTCTCGATCCCGTTCTCGGTGTTCGTGCTGGCCACGTTCCTGCGCCAGCTCCCGGACGAGCTGGAGGACGCTGCCCGGATCGACGGCGCCGGCCCCCTGCGCACGTTCTGGTCGGTGCTGCTGCCGCTTGTGCGGCCCGCGGTCGCCACCGTGGTGGTCTTCCGCTTCGTGCCCATCTGGAACGACTTCTTCTACCCGCTGATCCTCGTGCGCGACCGGACGCAGTACACGCTGCCCGTGGGCCTGACCACGTTCTTCGGGGAGTACCAGACGTCGTGGTCCACGCTGTTCGCCGGCCTGGTCATCGCGACCCTCCCGCTGGTGGTGCTGTTCCTCGTGGCGACGCGGCAGATCGTCGCGGGCCTCACCGCCGGCATGGGCCGGTGACGGCGCGCGCGGCTTGCGCTCTCGGCTGACATCGGTGGCGCAGGCGTCCGGCTGTGGGAGGCTGGAGGTGTGCGGCACGCCACCGGCCAGCATTCGGCGCCTGTGGTCGTGAGGCGTACTATTGACGGGTTGCCCGTGCGCCTGTCGTACGTCGCTGCCAGCGAGCAGCCGCAACTGAAGCAGAGCATCCCCGCGCCACCCGGGACGCAGTACGCCGGCGTGCGCGCACCCCCGACATTCTGGAGACCATCGAAGTGAAGAGCGCCGTCGAGACCTTGGAGCCCACCAAGGTCAAGCTGACCGTCGAGGTGGACTACGACGAGCTCAAGCCGAGCATCGATCACGCCTACGAGCACATCGCGGAGCAGGTGAACGTCCCCGGGTTCCGCAAGGGCAAGGTTCCCCCGCGCATCATCGAGCAGCGGGTCGGCTGGGGCGCCGTGATCGAGCACGCCGTGAACGACGGGCTCTCCGGTTTCTACCGTGACGCGCTCGGCGAGACCGACCTGCGTCCGCTCGCCCAGCCCGAGGTCGACGTGACCGAGGTCCCGGCCAAGGCCGGCGAGGGCCAGCTGAAGTTCACGGCCGAGGTCGAGGTGCGCCCCGAGATCGAGCTCCCCGAGCTCTCCGACGTCGAGCTGACCGTCGACTCCACCGAGGTGACCGACGAGGACGTCACCGAGCGCCTGGACGCCCTGCGCGAGCGCTTCGGCACCCTGGTGGGCGTGGACCGCCCGGCCGTCGAGGGCGACTACGTCGTCATCGACCTCAAGGCCGTCATCGGTGACGAGGAGGTCGACTCCGTGTCAGGCGTCTCGTACCAGATCGGCTCCGGCAACATGCTCGAGGGGCTCGACGAGGCCCTGACCGGCCTGTCCGGTGGCGAGACCACCACCTTCAAGGCGCCGCTCGCCGGCGGCGAGCACGAGGGCCAGGACGCCGACGTGACCGTCACCGCGACGTCGGTCAAGCAGCGCGACCTGCCCGAGGTGGACGACGACTTCGCCCAGCTCGCCTCGGAGTTCGACACGCTGGAGGAGCTGAAGGACGACCTGAAGAGCCAGGTCGCCGGCATCAAGACCTCCAACCAGGCCGTCACCGCGCGGGACGCCCTCATGGAGAAGCTCCTGGAGACCGTCGAGGTCCCCGTGCCGTCCGGCGTGGTCGAGGCCGAGGTGCACCGTCACCTCGAGTCCGAGAGCCGCCTGGAGGACGACGAGCACCGCGCCGAGGTCACGGAGGACGCGACCAAGGCGATCAAGAACCAGATCCTGCTCGACACCCTCGCCGAGAAGCTCAAGGTGCAGGTGAGCCAGGGCGAGCTCGTCGAGTACCTGGTGAGCGCCTCGCAGCAGTACGGCATGGAGCCGAGCGAGTTCATCAAGACCCTCGAGCAGGGCGGTCAGATCCCCGCCATGGTCGGCGAGGTCGCCCGCTCGAAGGCCCTCGCCGTCGCGCTGCGCCAGATCGAGGTCAAGGACTCCGACGGCAACGTCGTGGACCTGAGCGAGTTCATCGGCTCGGACGAGGCCGACGAGGCCCAGGCCGCCCTGAGCGACGCCGTGGCGCAGGCCCAGGAGGCCGCTGACGCCGAGGCGCCCGAGGGTTCGGCGCCCGAGGCGTCGGAGACCGCGAAGGCCTGACGCACCCCCGGCCCGGCAGGGCCGGAGCAGGACGTCCGACGGCGGTCCGCACCCTTCGCGCGAGGGTGCGGACCGCCGTCCGCGTTCCCCCTGCCTTCGCCGTGGGCAGCACCGGTGCGCTGTAGGCGAAACGGCCGTCGAATCGGGAGTTCTGGCGGCCGGAGGCACGTTAGGGTCGAGCGACACGACGTCTTAGGACGTGGTCCACAGACGAGAGTCAGAACCGAGGAGATGGACGTGAACGATCTGCTGCGGATGGATGCTGGGCCGGTAGCGCGGACGGAGGGTGCTGGCTTCGGGCTCAACGACTCCATCTACAACCGGCTGCTCAAGGAGCGCATCATCTGGCTGGGGTCGGAGGTGCGCGACGAGAACGCGAACGCGATCAGCGCGCAGATGATGCTTCTCGCGGCCGAGGACCCCGACAAGGACATCTGGCTTTACATCAACTCGCCCGGCGGCTCCATCACGGCCGGCATGGCGATCTACGACACCATGCAGTTCATCAAGCCCGACGTGGCGACGGTCGCGATGGGCATGGCCGCCTCCATGGGGCAGTTCCTGCTGTCCTCCGGCACCAAGGGCAAGCGGTACATCACGCCGCACGCCCGCGTGCTGATGCACCAGCCGTCCGGCGGCATCGGTGGTACGGCCACCGACGTGCGGATCGGGGCGCAGCTCATCATGCACATGAAGAAGGTGCTCGCCGAGCTGACCGCCGAGCAGACCGGTCAGTCGCTCGAGACGATCATCAAGGACAACGACCGCGACAACTGGTTCACGGCCTCCGAGGCACTGGAGTACGGCTTCGTCGACCACGTCGTCGAGACCGCTGCGCTGGCCGGCGGCGGCGGCATGAACAGCTGACCGCCCGGAAACGCATCAAGAGCTTTCTCAAGAGGAGATGACCGTGAGTCCTGAAGCCCAATTCGTCGCAGCCGCAGAGCGCCTTGCCGGCGCCCGTTCGGGTGCGCGGATGCCTTTTGCAACCGCCGGCGCCATGCCGTCCGCACGCTACGTGCTCCCGCAGTTCGAGGAGCGCACCGCGTACGGCTTCAAGCGCCAGGACCCGTACACCAAGCTGTTCGAGGACCGCATCATCTTCCTGGGCGTCCAGGTCGACGACGCGTCCGCGGACGACGTCATGGCCCAGCTCCTGGTCCTGGAGACCCAGGACCCGGACCGCGACGTGATGATGTACATCAACTCGCCGGGTGGCTCGTTCACGGCCATGACGGCGCTGTACGACACCATGCAGTTCATCAAGCCGCAGATCCAGACCGTGTGCCTGGGCCAGGCGGCGTCGGCCGCGGCCGTCCTGCTGGCCGCCGGCCAGCCGGGCAAGCGTCTCGCGCTGCCGAACTCCCGCGTGCTGATCCACCAGCCCGCGATGGAGGGTGGCGGCTACGCGCAGGCCTCGGACATCGAGATCCACGCGAACGAGCTGATCCGCATGCGCGAGTGGCTCGAGCTGACGCTCGCGACGCACAGCGGCAAGACGCAGGAGCAGGTGCGTGACGACATCGAGCGCGACAAGATCCTGACCGCCGCCCAGGCCAAGGAGTACGGCCTGGTCGACGAGGTGCTCGAGTCGCGCAAGCCCGTCGCGGTCGTGACGAACTGACCGCTCCGGTCTGGTCCGCCCGGACCGCAGGCGTCCGACGCCGGGGCCGTGCCACCAATACCGGTGGACGATCCGCCCCGGCGTCGGGCATTGTGGGACACGCCGCGCAGAATCTGACAAAATTGTCATGATCTGGTGAAAATCGGTCAGGCGACCCGCCGGGCCGCCCGGCTGACAACAGGCCACCGGTGGTGTGGAATGGATCTGAGACCGCTCGACGTCGCGGATCTGCTGGGCCAGCCGGCCCGTGCAGGACTCCGCGAGGGTGCACAAGGCGAGGAGACAGGTAGTGGCGCGAATCGGTGACGGCGCGGAACTGCTGAAGTGCAACTTCTGTGGCAAGTCGCAGAAGCAGGTGAAGAAGCTGATCGCCGGACCCGGCGTCTACATCTGCGACGAGTGCATCGAGCTGTGCAACGAGATCATCGAGGAAGAGCTCGGTGAGGCTGCGGAGCTCGGTCTGACAGAGTTGCCCAAGCCCCGCGAGATCTTCGACTTCCTCGAGCAGTACATCATCGGCCAGGACCCCGCCAAGCGCGCCCTGGCCGTTGCCGTCTACAACCACTACAAGCGGATCCAGGCCGGCGAGGCGGGGCGTTCCATCAGCCCCGACGACCAGGACCCGGTGGAGATCGCCAAGTCGAACATCCTGCTCATCGGCCCCACCGGCACCGGCAAGACCTATCTGGCGCAGACGCTCGCCAAGATGCTGAACGTCCCGTTCGCCATCGCCGACGCGACCGCCCTCACCGAGGCCGGCTACGTGGGCGAGGACGTCGAGAACATCCTGCTCAAGCTCATCCAGGCCGCGGACTACGACGTCAAGAAGGCCGAGACGGGCATCATCTACATCGACGAGGTCGACAAGGTGGCCCGCAAGGCCGAGAACCCGTCGATCACGCGTGACGTCTCCGGCGAGGGCGTGCAACAGGCGCTCCTGAAGATCATCGAGGGCACCACGGCCTCGGTGCCCCCGCAGGGTGGGCGCAAGCACCCGCACCAGGAGTTCATCCAGATCGACACGACGAACGTGCTGTTCATCGTGGCCGGCGCGTTCGCGGGGCTGGACGACATCGTCGCGGCCCGATCCCGCAAGCGCGGCATCGGGTTCAGCGCCCCCATGGAGTCCATCGCCCGGGACGAGGACCTCTTCGCCGAGGTGCGGCCCGAGGACCTGCAGAAGTACGGGCTGATCCCCGAGTTCATCGGCCGCCTGCCCGTCATCGCCTCCGTCTCGTCGCTCGACCGCGACGCCCTGGTGCGGATCCTGACGGAGCCCAAGAACGCGCTCGTGAAGCAGTACAAGCGCATGTTCGAGATCGACGGCGTGGAGCTCGAGTTCGACGAGCCGGCCGTCGAGGCCATCGCCGAGCAGGCCCTGCTCCGCGGCACCGGCGCACGCGGCCTGCGGGCGATCCTCGAGGAGGTGCTCCAGCAGGTCATGTTCGACGTGCCGAGTCGCGACGACGTCGAGCGCGTGGTCATCACCCGCTCCGTGGTGCTCGACAACGTGAACCCGACCGTGGTGCCCCGCAAGAGCCCCGTGCGGGGCCGTCAGCCCCGCGAGAAGAGCGCGTAGCCCCTCGCCCGCTCCGCGGGCCGGAGAGCGGCATACGAAGAGCCGGAGCGCACCCTGTGGGTGTGCTCCGGCTCTCTGTCGTCCGCGGGCTGTCGTCAGCGGGCCGCGTGGTTCGCGGTGGGGTCGAGGTCAGCGCGTGGCGGCCGGCTGCGCGTTCGGCACCGGGGCGCCGTACAGCGCGTCGACGGTTCCTGCGAAGTCGGCGAGCACCTTGGCCCGCTTCACCTTGATGGACGGTGTGAGGTACCCGTTGGCCTCGGTGAAGTCGAGGTCGAGCACCGTGATCTTGCGGATCGACTCGGCCTTGGAGACCGCCTCGTTCGCCTGTGCGACCACCTTGTCGAGCTCGGCGAGCACCTTCGGGTGCACGCGGGCGTCGGCCACCGACAGCTTGGGCAGGCCGTTCGCGGCGCACCAGCCGGGCAGCATCTCGGCGTCGAGCGTGACGAGGGCGCCGATGAACGGGCGCTGGTCGCCGACCACCACGACCTGGCTCACGATCGGGTGCGCCCGCATTCGATCCTCGAGCACGGCCGGCGCGACGTTCTTGCCGCCGGCGGTCACGATGATCTCCTTCTTGCGCCCCGTGATGTGCAGGTGGCCGTGCTCGTCGAGGCGGCCGAGGTCGCCGGTGCGGAACCAGCCGTCGACGAGGGCCTCGGCGGTCAGCTCAGGCTGGTTGCGGTAGCCGCGGAAGATGTGCGGTCCGCTCAGCAGCACCTCGCCGTCGTCGGCGATGCGGATGCCCGTGCCGAAGAAGGCCGGGCCCACCGAGCCCATGACGATCTTCCCGGGCAGGTTCACCGCCGTCGGGGCGGTGGACTCCGTGAGGCCGTAGCCCTCGAGGATGGTCACGCACGCGCCGCGGAAGAAGTGGCCCAGGCGCTCGCCCAGCGGCGCGCCGCCGGAGACGGCCCAGCTGAGCTGCCCGCCCATGGTGGCCTTGAGCTTGCTGAACACCAGCCGGTCGGCGATCGCGTGCTTGACCTTGAGCGTGCGGCCCGGGCCCTCGGGCACGTCCAGGGCTCGCGAGTAGTCCTCGGCGACGCGCGCGGACCAGGCGAAGATCTTCGCCTTGAGGCCGGACGACGCCTTCTGCTCAGCGCTGTTGTAGACCTTCTCGAACACGCGCGGCACGGCCAGGAGGTACGTCGGGCGGAACGAGCCCAGGTCGGCCACCAGGTTCTTGATGTCCGGGGCGTGGCCCAGCACGGCCTGGCCGGCGATGGTCGCGACCTCGACGAAGCGCGCGAACACGTGCGCCAGCGGGAGGAACAGGAGCGTGCGCGCGTTCTCCGCGCTGAGCAGCTCCGGGATGCCGGCGGCGGCGTTCAGGGTCAGGTGCGCGAAGTTGCCGTGCGTGAGCTCGACGCCCTTGGGGCGTCCGGTGGACCCGGAGGTGTAGATGATGGTCGCCAGGTCGTCGCGCCGGACGGCGTCGCGTCGCTCGGCCACGATGCCGGCGGAGAGGTTGGTGCCGGCCTTGCGCAGGTCGAGCACGGCGCCCTCGTCGATCAGCAGGATGTCCTCGAGCCCGGGCAGGCTGGGCCGCACCTGCTTGACCGTCTCGGCGTGCGCGGCGGACTCGACCACGATGAGCCGCACGTCGGCGTCGGACAGGATCCACTGGACCTGCTCGGCCGACGAGGTCTCGTAGACCGGCACGGCGACGGCGCCGGCGGCCCAGATGGCGAAGTCGAGGAGCGTCCACTCGTACCGGGTGCGCGACATGATCGCGACGCGGTCGCCGGTCTTGATGCCGCGCGCCACCAGGCCGCGGGCGACGGCGAGCACCTCGTCCTCGAACTGGCTGGCCGACACCTTGATCCACGGGCCGTCTGGTGCGTCACGCCGCTCGATGAGCGCCTCGTCTCCGGAGCGGGCCACGCGGTCCGCGAGGATCGTGTTGATGCTGGTGCCCGCCGGCACCTCCACCCATGCCGGCGACGTGGCAAGTGTCATGTGCTGCTCTCCGTTGAAGTCTTGAAGAGGTGAAGCCCCAGTACCGGGCCTTCACCAAGTTGCGGCCTGCTCGGCAGACTGTAGCGGATCCCCGTCTCAGGTCGGAACAGCCTTTCGCCCGGGGCGGTCACGGGCGGTTAGCCTCTTCTTGTGTCTGACAACGAACCGACCAGCGCTCCGGTGCCGTCCGAGATCATCCGGCTCCGCGGGAGCATCGACAACATCGACGCGGCGCTGGTCTACCTGCTCGCCGAGCGGTTCCGGGTGACGCGTCGGGTGGGGGAGCTCAAGGCGGTCGGCGGGCTGCCCCCGGCGGACCCGGCCCGTGAGCAGGAGCAGATCGCCCGGCTCACGAGCATCGCCGAGGAGTCCGGCCTGGACCCCGAGTTCGCCGAGCAGTTCCGCCAGTTCATCGTGAGCGAGGTGATCCGCCACCACGAGCTGATCGCCGCGCAGCACAAGGGCGACAACCTGCCCGAGGTCGACACCTACGCTTGAAGGTGACCTGTGCCTGACGCTCTTTTGCCCTCTCCGAGCGCTGGGCAAACGTCGGGTGGGAATATCTCCTGTACAGGTCACGGAAATTTCCCCCACAGGGGTGGCGTGTGCCCGGGATCCGTCGTTTCCTGGAGTCAACGCCGGGGCGAGGTCATGCGGTAGGGCATCGCCTCGACCTCGGCGGGTGATGCGGAGGTGTTCATGAAGATCGATTGGCTCAAACCCCTCCTCGGCCACCCGGGACCGTTCGCCACCCTGTGCCTCGACGCGACGCCGTCGGAGCACGCCGCCGACCGCGACGTCGGCGGGCGCTGGAACGCCGTGCGCAGGGACCTGGCGCAGCAGAACACCCCGGACGCCGTGCTGGACGCGATCGAAGAGGTGGTGCTGCGACCCACGAGGGTCCCGGGACCGCACGGCCGGGTCGTCATCGCCGACGAGACGGGCGTGCTGGTGGACCGCGTGGTGAACAACCCGCCGACTGCGAGCTCCGGTTCCTGGGAGGCGGTGCCGGCCCTGTTGCAGGCGGCCCTGGCCGCCGACGAGTCGGTAGAGGTGCTCAAGGTGACGGTGGACCGGGCGGGCGCGGACTTTCTTCGCGCGGGGCCGGACGCCAAGGTGCACAGCACCTTCCAGGCGCCGCACGACGAGATCGAGAAGACCAGCTCCTCGGGGATCAAGCGGGCGCGGATCGAGTCCCGTGCCGAGGACTCCTGGGAGCGCAACGCCGCCGCCGTGGCGGCCGAGATCGAACGGCACGTGGCGGAGTCCGACCCGGAGCTGGTGCTGCTCACCGGGGACAAGCGGGCGGTCTCGCTCACCCGGGCCGCACTGACCGCGCCGACGGCCGACAAGCTGGTCGAGGTGCCCGGCGGCGGGCGCGGCGGCGGGGTGCACGAGGGTGCCTTCGCCGAGCGGGTCTCCGACGTCCTGGACTCGTACCGGGAGCGGCGGCGCGAGCGTGTGCTGGCGGAGCTGCGTCAGGAGCTCGGCCGGGAGTCGAACGCCGTGACCTCGGTGGACGACGTCGTGGCGGTGCTCGCGCGCGGGCAGGTCAAGGAGCTCGTGCTCGCGGAGGAGTACGGCACGGGCCCCGGGCCCATGAACGGGCGCAAGCTGTGGATCGGCCCTGACCCGATGCACATCGCCGGCGACCGGTCCGACCTCGAGGCGATGGGGGTGACGGAGCGGCTGGAGGAGCTGCCCGCCACGGTCGCGCTCGTGCGGGCGGCAGTCGGTCAGGACGCCGGTCTGACGTTCGCGCCCGAGGGTTCGGTGGAGCTCATGGACGGCGTCGGTGCGACCCTGCGCTGGCGGGACGACGGGACGCCCACCGAGGTGGTGGCGAGCATGTCCGGCGACGATCGTCGGCTGCACTGACCTCCCACGTGAATTCGATGTGAATTCTCGGCCGGTTGATCGGACAAAAGGCGCTCAGAACGGGCGCCAGACTGGATGGAATTTCCGATTTACCGCGTATGAGAAATTGTTGCGCCGGAATGTGTCCGTTTTGCCCATACACACGGAAACGCATTATCGGTACGGTCTCGGGCCATGGGGATGATTCATTGTGAGTACGCGCGGCTTGCCGCCGACGACTTCGACAAGGCACGGACAGATCTGACCTGGGCGCTGGAGCACATCGACGAGCTCGCCGGCGAATGGGTGGAGGTGGATCTTCCGGCACAGGAGGCCAGGTACTTCAGCATCGGCACCGTGTGGGGTCCGCTCCACACGGTGCTCCGGGTGCACGGCGGCATGCCCGTCGACCCGGTGCAGGGCGGTGCGGCTTTGGCTTCCACCGACGGGATCACGCCGGTGCGCTATCTCGGCCCGGAGGAGGTGGAGAAGGCGGCCGCATTCCTGGTGGGCACGTCGTTCGACACGCTGGCTCCGCTGGCCGTGGCCGACCACGTGTGCGACGAGGACGTGTGCCCGGACCCGGGCGAGCACGCCGCGGAGACCGATCACGAGCGCCTGGCCGTCGCGTACGGCGAGCTGGCCGCGTTCTACGGTGCCGCTGCCGAGGCGGGCGACGCGGTGGTGCTGATGCTCAACTGAGCCACAACGGTCGTGGAAAAGACCGGGGGCGGGACGCTGGTCAGCGTCCCGCCCCCGGTCTGTCTGCCCGAGCTTCAGCCCTTGTTGCGCGGCGGGGCCTCGCCCAGCTCGCTGGAGGTGACGACGATCCCGCCCTGGACGGCCGGGTCGCCCTGGCCCTCCGCGGCGGCGACCAGGTCGAGCGGGCCGGTGACGCGGCCGGCGGCCTTGACGTCCTCGACCGCGGTCTCGACCGCCGTCAGCGAGCCGGCCGGGACGGCCAGCGACGCCGCCACGATGGGCGTGCGCATCGAGGCCTTGGCCTCGGACTTCACCTTGCGCAGCGCGGCGAGCGCGTGCCCGGCGGCAGCGAGGTCGGCCGGGTCGGCGTCGCCGCCGGCCGCGCGCAGCGGCTCCGCCACGGGCCACGGCGCACGGTGCACCGAACCCTCGCGCCACCAGGACCAGACCTCTTCCGTGGCGAACGGGAGGTAGGGCGCCAGCAGGCGGAGCATGGTGTCGAGCGCGATGGCCAGGGCGGTGCGGGCCGAGGTGGTCTCCGGGGAGACCACGGCGACGTCGGCGCCGGCGCCGTACGCGCGGTCCTTGACGAGCTCGAGGTAGTCGTCGCAGAACGTCCAGAAGAACGTCTCCGTCAGCTCGAGCGCACGCGTGTGGTCGTAGGCCTCCAGGGCCGCCGTGGCCTGCTCGACCACGCCGGCCAGGCCCGCGAGCATCGACCGGTCCAGGGAGACCGTGACCGCCGCCGGGTCGAGCGCGATCTCGCTGCCCGCGCCGCCGCCGAACGACAGCGCGAACTTCGAGGCGTTGAGGACCTTGATCGCCAGGCGGCGACCGATCTTCATCTGACCCACCTCGAACGCCGCGTCGGTACCCAGGCGGGCTGAGGCCGCCCAGTACCGCACCGCGTCGGAGCCGTGCTCGACGAGCAGGTCCATCGGCGTGACGACGTTGCCCTTGGACTTGGACATCTTCTTGCGGTCCGGGTCGAGGATCCAGCCGCTGATCGTCGCGTTCTTCCAGGGCAGCACCTTGTTCTCCAGGTGCGAGCGCACCACGGTGGAGAACAGCCACGTACGGATGATGTCCTGGCCCTGGGGGCGCAGGTCCATCGGGTACACGCGCTCGAAGAGGTCCTGGTCCCGCTCCCAGCCGCCGACGATCTGCGGGGTCAGGGACGAGGTGGCCCAGGTGTCCATGACGTCCGCGTCACCCACGAAGCCGCCGGCCTGGCCGCGCTGCTCCTCGGTGTAGCCCGCGGGCGCCTGCGACGTCGGGTCGACGGGCAGGGCCTCCTCGGCCGGGACGATCGGGTGGTCGTAGTCCACCTCGCCCGCCGCGTCGACCGGGTACCAGAGCGGGATCGCGACGCCGAAGAAGCGCTGGCGGCTGACCAGCCAGTCGCCGTTGAGACCGTTGACCCAGTTCTGGTAGCGCACCCGCATGAAGTCGGGGTGGAAGTCGAGCTCCTTGCCGCGGGCCAGCAGCTCCTCGCGCAGCTCCTGGTCGCGGCCGCCGTTGCGGATGTACCACTGGCGCGAGGTCACGATCTCGAGGGGCTTGTCGCCCTTCTCGAAGAAGTTGGCCTTGCGCTGGGTGGCCACGGGCTCGCTCGGCATGTCGCCCGACGCGGTGAGCGCCTCGACGATGGCCTTGCGGGCGCTGAAGGTCGTCTTGCCCGCGACCTCGGCCTCGAACAGCTCGGCGCCCGGACCGCCCGTGAGCCACTCCGGCAGCTCGCGCGTGATGCGGCCGTCGCGGTTGATGATCGAGCGCGTCGGAAGCTGCAGCTCGCGCCACCACTGCACGTCGGTGAGGTCACCGAAGGTGCAGCACATCGCGATGCCGGCGCCCTTGTCGGGCTCCGCCAGGTGGTGCGCCAGGACCGGGATCTCGACCCCGAACAGCGGGGACGTCACGGTGGTGCCGAACAGGTGCTGGTAGCGCTCGTCGTCCGGGTGGGCGATGAGCGCGACCGCCGCCGGGATCAGCTCGGGGCGCGTGGTCTCGATGTAGACGGGCTCGCCGTCGGGCTTGTGGAAGGCGACCTTGTGGAAGTGCCCGGGGTAGTCGCGGGCCTCCAGCTCGGCCTGGGCCACGGCGGTCTGGAACGTGACGTCCCACAGGCCCGGGGCCTCGGCCTGGTAGGCCTCGCCGCGCTGGAAGTTACGGACGAACGCCCGCTGCGCCGTGGCGCGCGAGGAGTCCCCGATGGTCTGGTACGTCTGGGCCCAGTCCACGGAGACGCCGAGGCGCCGCCAGAGCTCCTCGAACTGCTTCTCGTCCTCGGCCGTCAGCCGCTCGCAGAGCTCGACGAAGTTGCGCCGGCTGACCGGGACCTGGTCGGCGGCCTTGACGTTCTTGTCGGTGCCCTCGAACGGCGGCGTGAAGTCGGGGTCGTAGGGCAGCGAGAGGTCGACGCGCACGCCGTAGTAGTTCTGCACGCGGCGCTCGGTGGGCAGCCCGTTGTCGTCCCAGCCCATGGGGTAGAAGACCTCGAGGCCGCGCATGCGCTTGTAACGGGCCACGATGTCGGTGTGCGTGTAGCTGAACACGTGCCCCACGTGCAGGGAGCCCGACGCCGTGGGCGGCGGGGTGTCGATCGAGTAGATCTCGGCACGGGTCTTTGTGCGGTCGAAGGCGAAGGTCTGCTCGGCGGTCCAGCGCTCGTCGAACTTGACCTCGAGGCCGTCCGTGCTGACCTTGTCCGGTACCTCCTTGACCACCGCGCGTACGACCTCGGCGCCCGGTACCGCGGTGGCGGTCCGGGTCGGTGTCGTGTCAGGTGCGGGAGTGGTCGCAGCCGGGTCCGTCGGCCCGGTGGAGGCGGGAATGCTCATGCGCACCAGTGTCCCAGATTCGAGCAAGCCGAAGCGCACGTTCTCCACAGGCCGGGAGGGCGTGGGCGGACGGGTCGGTACCCGGCCGCGACGGCACGGGCGAGCGGGGTGCGCCGGCGAGACGTCCGCCACAGATCATTCGAGATGGTCGATGGTTGCCAGAGGCATGGACTATGGTTCTGCCTGGCCCGGAACCGGGCACACCGGTCAGACCGTCATCCCGGCCGTTCGACGCTTTCCAGGAGACGAATCGTGCGCATGTCGTGTTGTCGGTGCTCGCCGCACCGCCTCCCCGTCATGTCCCGTCGTTCCTAGGAGTCCCATGTCGCTCGACCGCTCCGACGAGCTGGTCGCCCCGACCTCGTCGGCCGCTTTCGGCGCCGTCGCCGACAGCGCTGTCGCCGCCGTCGGCCGCGTGTCGCTCTGGCGCCGTCTGGCCCGGGACCGGTTCGCCCTGGTGGGCGCCGTCGTCGCCGTGGCGTACGCGCTCGTGGCGCTGGCCGCGCCGCTCATCACCCGGGCGCTCGGCGTGGACCCCTACACCTACGACCTCGACGCGCTCGGGCCCACCGGGGCGCCCGCCGGGCCGCTGGGCGGCATCAGCGCGGAGCACTGGTTCGGGGTCGAACCGCTGACGGGCCGCGACCTGTTCGCGATCGTGGTCATGGGCTCGCGCACGTCGCTCCTGGTCGGTCTCGGGGCGACGGTCGTGTCCATGCTGGTCGGGACGGTGCTGGGCCTGGTCGCGGGCTACTTCGGCGGCTGGGTGGACTGGGTGGTGGCCCGGCTGGTCGACGTCCTCATCGGGCTGCCCGCGCTGGTGTTCATGATCGCCGTCGGCGCCGTCGCGCCCGAATGGTTCCCCCGCCTGCTGCTCCTGGTGCTCGTGATCGGGCTGTTCGGCTGGTCGTCGATCGCCCGCGTGGTGCGCGGCCAGGTCATGGCGCTGCGCGCCTCCGGGTTCGTGCGTGCCTCCCAGGCGCTGGGTGCCTCGCACGCGCACGTGCTGTTCCGGCAGGTGCTGCCCAACCTCGCCTCGACCGTCGTGGTGTTCGCGACCATCTCCATCCCGGGTGCGATCGGGTCGGAGGCCGCGCTGTCCTTCCTGGGCGTGGGCGTGCCGCCGCCCACGCCGTCGTGGGGCCGGTCGATCGGCGACGCCGTCACCTGGTTCTCCGTGGACCCCGTCTACCTGCTGTTCCCGGGGCTCGCGCTGTTCGGCGTCACTCTCGCGTTCAACGCGTTCGGCGACGGCCTGCGGGACGCGCTCGACCCGCGGGGCGGCGGCTCGAAGCGTCGTCGCCGGCGCGGGGGTGCGCGATGACGCTCGTCAAGTTCCTCGCGACCCGGCTCGCGACGCTCGTGTTCGTGCTGCTCACGGTCTCGTTCCTCACCTACGCGCTGTTCGTGCTGCTGCCGGCCGACCCGGCGCAGCTCGCCTGCGGCCGGCCCTGCACGCCCGAGCGGCTGGAGACGGCACGCGCGTTCATGGGCCTCGACAGGTCCGTCGTCGAGCAGTGGTGGGAGTTCGTGCGCGGCGTGTTCACCGGCCGTACCTTCGGCTCGGCGGGCGCGTCCATCGACTGCCCGCGGCCGTGCCTCGGCTACTCCTTCGCCCGGAACGCGCCGGTCACCGAGCTGATCGCGGGGCGCTTCGGCGTGACGGCGTCGCTCGCGATCGGCGCGGCGGTGCTCTGGCTGGTGGTCGGCGTGGGTGCCGGCGCCGTGGCCGCGGTGCGCCGCGGCACCGCCCTGGACCGCGGGCTCATGATCGGGGCGATCACGGGGGTCTCCGCGCCGAGCTACCTGGTGGGCCTGCTCGGGATCCTGCTGTTCGGCTTCACGCTCGACATGGTCCCGGTGTCCGGCTACGTGCCGTTCGCCCAGAGCCCGGTGGACTGGGCGTGGCACCTGGTGCTGCCGTGGTCGGTGCTGGCACTGCTGTCGGCTGCCGTCTACACGCGGCTGACCCGCTCGCAGATGCTGGAGGAGCTGGGCTCACCGTACGTCCGCACGGCCCGCGCCAAGGGCATCACGGAACGCCGGGTCGTCACCCGGCACGCGCTGCGCAACGCGGCGATCCCCGTGGTCACGCTCTTCGCGCTGGACCTCGGCGCGCTGCTCGGCGGCACCGTCATCACCGAGCGGGTGTTCTCCATGCCCGGGGTCGGCGCCCTGCTCATGGAGGCGGTCGGCGCCACCGACGTGCCGCTGCTGGTGGGCGTCACGGTGTTCACCGCGGCCATCGTGGTGATCGCGAACCTGGCGGTCGACGTCGTCTACGGCGTGCTCGACCCGCGGGTGCGGCGCGGAGGGAGAACCCGATGACCCGGCGATGTCGTCGGTGACGTCCGACCCCGTACCCCGCGGGACCCCGTGTCCCGTACTGCCGCAGCACCCCAGAACTCCGTAGAGACGAGAAGGACCAGATGAACCTCGCACCACGTACGACCCGCAGGCCTGCCCGCCGCGTCGCGGTCGCCGGCATCGCCGTCGCCGCCACGCTCGCGCTGACGGCCTGCAACGCGAACTCGCAGCCGGGCGCGGCCTCGAGCGACGAGGCGACCGCCGTCCAGCAGGGCGGCGAGCTGCGCATCCTCACGGCCAGCCCCGCCATCAACTGGGACCCGGCCACCAGCCAGAACCTCGCGATCACGACGCTCGGCCTGGTCGAGCGCCGGCTCACCGCGTGGCAGACCAACGCCGACGGCACCACCGAGGTGGTCCCGGACCTCGCGACGGACACCGGCACGCCGTCGGACGACGGGGCGAGCTGGACCTACACGCTGAAGGACGGCCTGAAGTTCGAGGACGGCACGCCGATCACCTCGGCGGACGTCAAGTACTCCGTGGAGCGCTCGTTCGCCCCCGAGCTGTCGGGCGGCCTGAGCTACCACAAGAACCTGCTGGAGGGGGCTGACGAGTACGGCGGCCCGTACCAGGGCGACGAGCTCGACTCGATCGAGACACCGGACGACAAGACGATCGTCTTCCACCTCGACAGCGCGTACGGCGACTGGCCGTGGATCGTCTCGATGCCGGCGTTCGGTGCCGTCCCCGAGGCGAAGGACGACATCCAGACCTACACGACCCAGCCCGTCGCCACCGGCCCCTACCGGGTGGCGGACACGGTCGAGGGCACCTCGGTGACCCTGGAGCGCAACCCCGAGTGGGACCCGGCCACGGACGACGCCCGCACCGCGGGCCCGGACTCGGTGGTCTTCGAGCTGAGCCAGGACGAGACGGTCGTGGCCCAGCGGCTCATCGCCGACTCCGGTACCGACGCCTCCGCGTTCGGCGCCACGTTCGTGCCGCCGGCGCAGCTCGCCCAGGTCCAGCAGGGCCCGGCCAAGGACCGCCTGGTCACCTCGGGCCCGGGGGCGCTCGCGTACCTCGCGATCAACACCGAGGCCGACGGCCTGGACGACCTCGACGTCCGCAAGGCGATCAGCCTGGCCGTGGACAAGAACGCGTACCGCGTCGCGTCCGGCGGCGAGATCGCGGGCGACTTCGCGACCACGCTGGTGACGCCCGGCATCCCCGGCCGCGAGGAGTACTCGAACGGCGTGAACGACGTGGCACCGGAGGGCGACGTCGAGCAGGCCGAGAAGCTGCTGGACGACGCCGGCTGGTCGGGCCGCGAGCTGCGTCTCGTGGTGGAGGACGACGCCCCGACGCTGGCCAAGGCCCAGGCGATCCAGCAGGGCCTGGAGCGGGCCGGTCTCAAGGTCAAGATCGTGCCGCAGGCCGAGGACGTGTGGACCGAGACGGTCACGCAGGGCGACGGCTCGAAGTACGACCTCACGCTGTCGTCGTGGCAGCCGGACTTCCCGAGCGCGAACGGCAACATCCAGCCGCTGTTCCACTCGTCCCAGGTGGGCGACGGCGGGTACAACCTGGCCCGGTACAGCAACCCGGACGCGGACGACCTGATCGACCGCGCGACCGAGGAGACCGACGTGGACGCCGCGGCCTCGCTGTGGGTCGAGGCCGACCAGCTGATCCTGGGCGACGCCCCGGTGGTCCCGCTGATCTACACGAAGAACTCGTTCCTGCACGGTTCGAAGGTCGAGAACTTCCGGATCCCGGACTTCCCGGCCTACCCGAACTACCTCCAGGTCTCGCTGGCCAAGTGACCGGCACCCTGGTGGACGACGGACAGCCCCTCCTGACGGTGGAGGGGCTGTCCGTCGTGTTCGACGACGCCGAGCGGCCCGCCGTCGACGGCGTCTCCTGGGCGCTGCGCCCGGGGCGGGTGACCGCCCTCGTCGGCGAGTCCGGCTCGGGCAAGACGGTCTCCGCGATGGCGGTGCTCGGGCTGCTGCCCGACGCCGCGGCGGTGGGCGGGTCCATCCGGCTGGACGGCGGGGCCGGCGCGAGGGCTGGTGCCGAAGCCGGACCCGGTGGAGGAGCGGCGACCGAGCTGGTCGATGCCTCCGCGGAGACCTTCCGGGAGGTCCGCGGCGCGGTGCTCTCGCTCGTCTCGCAGGAGCCGATGAGCGCCTGGAACCCGGTGCTGACGATCGGCGACCAGGTCGCCGAGGCGCTGCGGGCACACCGGCGCGGGCCGGACCGGCCGACCCGGCGGGCGGCGCACGAGCGGGTGCTGGAGCTGTTCGCCGAGGCCGGGCTGCGCGATCCGGAGCGGGTGGCCGCCGCGTACCCGCACCAGCTCTCCGGCGGTCAGCTCCAGCGCGCGCTCGTCGCGATGGGGCTGTCGCAGGACCCCGTGGCGATCATCGCGGACGAGCCGACGACGGCGCTGGACGTCACGGTCCAGGCCGGGATCCTCGACCTGCTGCGCGGGCTGCGGGACGAGCGCGGCACGGCGGTGCTGCTCATCACGCACGACATGGGCGTGGTGGCCGACCTCGCGGACGACGTGGTGGTGATGCGCGACGGGCGGATCGTGGAGGCCGCGCCGGTGCGCGAGCTCTTCGCGGCGCCGCGCGAGGAGTACACGCGCACGCTGCTCGCGGCGGTGCCGCGGCTGGGCGAGCCCGCGGTGAGGGTGGAGCCTGCGGGGCCGGGGCCGGGGCTAGGGCTAGGGCCGAGGCCACAGGTCGAGGCGGCGCCTCGTGCCGAGGCGGAGCCGCGGGACGTGCGCGCCGCGAACGCGTCCGGCGGCGTCGTGCTGCTCGACGACGTCACCGTCACCTACGGGGGCCGGCACCCCGTGGTCGCGGCCGACGGCGTCACGCTCTCGATCGGCCGGGGCGAGGTGCTGGGCCTGGTGGGGGAGTCGGGCTCGGGCAAGTCGACCCTCGGCCAGGTGGTCGCCGGGCTGCTGCGGCCGACGTCGGGCCGTGCGGTCGTGGACGGCGTCGACCTGGCGCGCGCGTCGCGCCGGGAGCGGGCGGAGCGCCGTCGGGCCACGGGCGTGGTGTTCCAGGACCCGGCCTCGACGCTGAACCCGCGCTGGACCGTGGGGCAGTCGGTCGACGAGCCGCTGCGCCTGCACTCCGGGCTGGACCGGACCGCCCGGGACGCCCGCGTGCGCGAGCTGCTGGAGCTGGTCCGGCTCGGCCCCGAGTACGGGCTGCGGTACCCCCACGAGCTGTCCGGCGGGCAGCGGCAGCGGGTGGCGATCGCCCGGGCCGTGGCGCTCGGTCCGCAGGTGCTCGTGGCGGACGAACCGACGTCCGCGCTCGACGTCTCCGTGCAGGCGCACGTGCTGGACCTGTTCCGGGACCTGCAGGCCGAGCTCGGCTTCGCGTGCCTGTTCGTGTCCCACGACCTGGCGGTCGTCGAGCGGGTGGCCGACCGGGTCGCCGTCATGCGGGAGGGGCGCATCGTCGAGACGGGCCCGACGGCGCAGGTGCTGGGCGCGCCCGCCGACCCGTACACGTGGGCGCTCGTGACGGCCGCGCCCGTGGCGGATCCGGACGCGCAGGCGGACCGCCGGGCGGAGCGGCAGGGCGTGCGGGCCTGACCGTCGGGTCAGCCGGCCAGGTGGGACCAGCGTGGCGCCAGGTCGCGCCAGCGTCCGACGGCGGCCATGCGCCCGCCGTCGAGCACCACCACGCGGTCGGCGACGGCGAGGGTCGCGGCGCGCGACGTGGTGCCCAGGACCGTGGTGCCCGCGGCGCGCAGGCCGGTCCACACCTCGGCCTCGGTGACGGCGTCGAGTGCGGAGGAGACGTCGTCCACGAGCAGCAGGTCGGAGCCCGTCGCCAGGGCTCGCGCCAGGCCGAGCCGCTGGACCTGGCCGCCCGAGAGCCGCAGGCCGCGGTGCCCGACGATCGTGCCGGTGCCGCCCGCCTCGGCGACGTCCCGGTCGAGGCCCGCGGACCGGACGGGACCGTCGACCGGGCGTTCGTGGTCGAGCCGCACGTTGTCGGCGACGGTCCCGGAGACGACGTGCGGCACCTGGGCCACGTGCGCGACGCGGGGCGGGCGCAGGAAGGTCTGAGGATCGGTGACGGCGGCGCCGTTCCAGGACAGCCGCCCGCCGACGTCGACCAGTCCCGACAGCGCGCCGAGCAGGGACGACTTGCCGGAGCCGACCCGGCCCACCACGAGCACCAGGTCGCCGCGCCGGACGGTGAGGTCGACGCCGGAGACGCCGACCGTGCCGTCGTCGTGCGTCGCGGTGACGCCGTCGAGGCGCAGCTCGCGCAGGCGACTCGGCGCCGCGAGGGGCCCGGGCCCGGCCGGGATCGCGGTGCCCGCGAACAGGTCGACATCGTCGGGCACGTCGGCGAGCCGTTCGGTGCCGGCGTACCGGGAGGTGACCTCGACCCAGCGGCGGGCGGACGCGGCGCTGGTGACGAGGGCACCCAGGCTGTACCCGATCCAGCTGAACGTGCCGATCGACGTGCTGACCAGGAGCGTCGTGCCCAGCGACCACGTGCCGGCCAGGTGCAGCGTCCAGGCGAGCACCGTCGCGACGCGGCTCAGCACCGACGGCGCCAGGCCGACCAGGAAGTTGGTCCGCTCCTCCACTAGGGACGCGTGCACGCGACGGCCGTCGACCCGGGCGACCTGCGCGAGCACACCCCCGGTGGCCGAGGCGAGCTTGACGGTCCGCACGGAGTCGAGGGCCGAGCCGAGCAGCCGGCCCAGCTCCGCGGCGGCGTCGCCCGCCCGCCGCGCCGCCGCGGCGACCGACCGGCTGCCCAGCACCTGCGCCGCGAACATCACCGCGGCCATGGCCAGGCCGATCGCGCCGGCCAGCAGGCTGTCGCTCAGCACGACGAGCAGGGCGAGGGTGATCGGCGCCGTCAGGAGCTCGCGCCAGGCCTGGCTGTGGCCCGTGAGCCGGTAGTCCTCCTGCGCCCGCGCCGCGATCTCGCCCGGGGCGTCGCGCACCGTGCGCCGCTGCGCCGTCTGGCCGCGCAGCAGGGAGAGGTGCAGCCGCAGTCGGGAGTCGACCCACCAGCGGGTGCTCGACAGCCGGACGGTGAGCGGCAGCAGCGTGTTGGCCACGACGGCCACGAGTATCGCGCCTACCAGCAGCCAGGGCGCCGACCCCTGCTCCAGACCCACCACGGCCGACGCCCACAGCCAGCCGACGACGAGCCCGGTCGAGGTGAGGTAGTCCGTCACCTCGAACACGACCGCCGGGAGCAGCAGCCACGACGGCCGGGCGCGCAGCGTGCTCCAGACCGCTCGCACCATCGACGGCCGCGGCGTGGCCGGGCGCGGCTCGGCGGGATGATGTCCGGTGGGCGGAGGCCCGGCGGGAACCGATCCGGCGGGATGCGACGCAGCCGTGTGCGGACCGGAGGCGCCCGCCGTCCTGGCGGCGACGTCACCGGTCCCGTCCCCGCCGGCTGGGACCAGGTCGGGGGCCAGACCCGTCGGCACGACGGGCTCGGGCGCTCCCTCGCCGTCCGCGAGCCCCGCCGCCGCGACCAGCCGGGCGAAGTGGCCGTCCGACGCCGCCAGCCGGTCCCAGGGCCCGTGCTCCACGAGGCGGCCGCCGTCGAGCACGGCCACGGTGTCGGCATGCCGTGCGGTGGGCAGCCGGTGGGCGACGACGATCGCCGTCCGCCCCGCCAGGAGCGTCCGTGCGGCCAGGGTGACCCGCTCCGCCGTGGCGGGGTCCATGCGCGCGGTGGCCTCGTCGAGCACCACGACGTCGACGTCGCGCACCAGGAGCCGCGCGAAGGCGACGAGCTGCTCCTCGCCCGCGGACAGGGTCACGCCGTCGGCTCCCAGGCGGGTGTCCAGCCCGTCGGGCAGCGAGGCGACCCAGGCCCGCAGGCCGAGCGCGTCCACGGCCTGCTCCACGCGGGCGGCCGGGACCGGAGCCCAGAGCGTGATGTTGTCGGCGAGCGTCGCGGCCAGGATCTCGGTGCGCTGCCCGACGACGCCGACCCGCGTGCGCAACCCGTGCACGTCCAGGCTCGTGACGTCCCGGCCGTCCAGGAACACGCTCCCCGCGGGTGGCTCGACCGCGCGCGACAGCATCTTGGTCACCGTGGTCTTGCCGGACCCCGTGCGCCCCACGAGCGCGCAGGTGGTGCCCGCCGGGACGGTCAGGGACAGGGGCCCCAGTGCGAAGCCGCCGCCGTAGGCGAAGGTCAGGTCGCGCAGCTCCACCTCGACCCCGCCCGGGCTGCCCGGGAACGACGCGCCCCCGGCGGGCTCCTGAGGCGTGTCGAGCAGGTCACGCACCCGCTGGAACGTGCCGATCGCCTCCTCGACCCGGGGCAGCAGCCGGCCCAGCACGTCGACCCGGCCCACGAACCCCGTCACCAGCAGCCACAGCGTGACCAGCCGGGCGACGTCGAGCGCGCCGCCGCTCACCGCCCACACCCCGCCCACGAGCACCGCGCCCACCAGGGCGTCCAGCGGCAGCTCCGTGCGCAGCCGCACCCGCGAGAACGCGACCGACCAGTCCTCCCGCAGCCGGATCTGGCGCGCCGCCAGCTCGGCGTACCGGCGCAGCACGTACCGCTGCCCCTGCGCGGTGCGCAGGTCGTCCCGGGCCGCCACGGCCTCCTCGAACTGCGCCATGTGCTCCGAGCCGGCCTCGGAGCTGCGCCTGCTCAGGTCGCGCAGCGGCCGCGCCGACCGGCGCGCGAACACCAGCACCGCCGCGGCGACCAGCGGGAACGCCACCCAGGCGGGCCACCACACGAGACCGGCGGCCACCCACCCCACCACGAGGCTGATCGCGGCCTGGCCGAGCGTGATGCCGATGCCGCTGATCGCGCGGGTGAGCCGTTCGGGATCGCCGTTGACCCGGTCCAGGAGCTCGCCCACGGCCTGCTCCTCCAGCTCCGGCAGGGGCTGGCCCAGGGCGGCCGCCGCCAGCTCGGACCGGAGGGTCGCCTCCGCGCGGGCCACGCCCCGCTGCACCACCAGCCACGTCACGGCGTCGAACACGACGACCGCCGTGCTCACGACCGCGAGCAGGACCAGGGTGTCCCGCGCCGGGTCCGCGGCCATCCGGCCGGTGACCACCGCCGCGTACGACGACGCCCCGGCCGCCAGCAGCGCGGCCGGGACCGCCACGACGCCGACCCGCAGCGCGCGTCGGCGCCACGGGCTGTGGCGCTGATCGCGGGGCAGCCGGATCCTGCGGCTCGGCCGAGCCGGTACGAGGGGCACGACACGACTCTGCCACCGGTCACTGACACTCGACCGAGCCCCGACCTGTCAGACCCACAGGTCCCTCGGGTGACCTGTGGCTCTGACACGGGGGAGTGTCGGAGACGGCGCGTAGCGTGGACGCCGTGACCCCGTACCGTGAGCTCGCACCGCCGACCGGCCTGCTGCCGGTGGTGGCCTGCCTGTGGGAGCACGACGCCCCGCCGGGCCACGAGCAGCGGATCATCCCGGACGGTTGCGTGGACCTCGTGCGGATCGACGGCGAGCTCGTGATCGTCGGCGCCGACACCGGCCCGGTCGTCTCCGGCTCCGGCGCGGCCCCGACATCGCGTACCAGCGGCATCCGGCTCCGGCCCGGCGCGGCCGGCGCGGTCCTGGGCATCCCGGCGTCCGAGGTACGCGACCAGCGGGTTCCGCTCGCGGAGGTGTGGCCCGACGTCGGCCCGGCGCTCGCCGACGCGCTCGATGCGGCGGACCCGGCCGGGCGTCTCGACCTGCTCGCGCGCACCGTGCTGCGGCGCAAGGCGGAGCGGGACGGGCTCGTCGCGGCCGCCGCGCGGCGGCTCGGCGCGCCGGGGTCGCGCATCTCCGGCGTCGCGCAGGAGCTCGGCGTCAGCGAGCGACACCTGCACCGGCGCACGGTGGACGCCGTCGGCTACGGGCCCAAGATGCTCGGGCGGGTGGCCCGGCTGCGGCGGCTGATCGCCCTCTCGGGCGGTGCTCCGGCGTCCCTCGCGGAGCGTGCCGCCGCGGCCGGGTACGCGAGCCAGGCCCACATGTCCGACGAGGTGCGTCGCCTCACCGGTCTCACACCTGTCCGATTTCTGGAAGACGCGACCCTGACCGCCGCCTAGCGTCGGTGCCATGAGCACATCGACGAGCATCGACCTCGAAGCCGCCCGCCGGTTCGTCTACGACGACGCCCGCCTGCTGGAACGGCACCGCCTCGCGGTGCGGCTCGACGGCGCCCCGCCCGCCCGGGTCCTGGACGCCCTCCGCCCGTACCGGAACGACGACGGCGGCTGGGGCCACGCCCTGGAACCCGACCTGCGCGGGCCGGACAGCCAGGTCTCGGGCGCGCTGTCCGCGCTCGAGGTGCTGGCCGAGCTGGGCACGGCCGCCGACCCCGAGGTCACGACGCTGGCCCGCGAGACCGCCGACTGGCTCGGCGGCGTCGCGCTGCCCGATGGCCGCGTACCGCACGTGCTGCCCACCGCCGCCGGCTACCCGGCCGCCCCGTGGATGGTGCCGAACGACGACGGTTTCCTCACCTACGCGATCGCCGGCCACCTTTGGGAGCTCGGCCTGGACCACCCCTGGCTCGACGCCGCGACCGCCTGGTGCTGGAAGCAGCTCGACGGGGAGCACTCCGTGGACGGGTACACGGTGATGTTCGCGATCCACTTCCTCGACGCCGTGCCCGAGCCGGACCGGGTCGCGACCGCCGTCGAGCGCCTGCGGCCCGCCCTGCGCGAGGACGGGACCATCTCCGTCTCGGGCGGGGAGGACGACGAGAAGCTCCGGCCCCTGCTGCTGTCCCCGCAGCCCGGCGCGCCCAGCCGGGCGCTGTTCCCCGAGCGACTGATCGCGGACGAGCTCGACCGGCTGGGGCGGGAGCAGCTCGACGACGGCGGCTGGGACTTCGACTACCTGCACTGGTCGCCGGGCCAGACCGTGGACGCGCGCGGTCTCGCCACGCTGGGCGCGCTCAAGGCGCTCCGGGCGCACGGCCGCATCTGAACCCGGATGTGTCAGACGCTCAGGTCACCCGGGGGATCTGGGCGTCTGACACATCCGGTAGCGGGGGCCGTAGGCTGTCCCGCGTGGTGACCATCGGCTATGCCGCGATGCTCGAACAGTTCGCGCCCCGCGAGGCGGTGGAGCTGGCGGCGCTCGCCGAGGCGCACGGCTTCTCCGGCGTCATGGCCGCCGACCACTTCCAGCCCTGGACCCCGCAGCAGGGCCAGGCGGGCTTCGTCTGGAACGTGCTCGCGGCCGCCGCGGAGCACACCACGGGCGACCTCGGGCCGGTGACCGCGCCGACCTTCCGGTGGCACCCCGCGGTGGTGGCCCAGGCGTCGGCGACCCTCGCGGCGATGAACCCCGGCCGGCACTGGCTCGGCGTCGGCTCGGGGGAGGCGCTCAACGAGCACGTGGTGGGCGGCTACTGGCCCGAGGCCGCCGAGCGGATCAACCGCATGTTCGAGGCCGTCGAGATCATCCGGAAGCTCTTCGCCGGGTCCCTCGCGGGGCGCGACGTCAAGCACGCGGGCACCTACTTCAAGCTGGAGTCGACCCGGCTGTGGACCATGCCGGACGCCGCCCCCGAGATCCTGGTCGCCACGGCGGGCCCGGTCACGGCGCGCCGCGCCGGGCGGACGGCGGACGGGCTGATCACGCAGGCCGCACCCCTGGACCGGATGGCGTCCCTGCTGACCCGGTTCGCGGACGGCGCCCGCGAGTCCGGCCGCGACCCGGCGCGGATGCCCAAGGCGCTCCAGCTCCATCTCTCCTGGGCGCCCACCCACGACGAGGCGGTCGCCAACGCCCTGACCGAGTGGCCGGTCGGCGGCATGCGGTTCCCGCGGTCCGACATCCGCTCGCCGCACGACTTCGCCCAGCTCGCCCGGATGGTCCGGCCCGAGGACTTCGAGGGGCGCCTGCTGGTCTCCGCCGACCCGGACGAGCACCGCGCGTCGATCCAGCGGTACGTCGACCTCGGGTTCGACCGCATCTACCTCCACAACGCGGGCCGCAACCAGCGTGAGTGGATCGAGACGTTCGGGCGCGAGGTGCTGCCCAAGCTGGTGCGGTGACGGCGCGCACGCGTCACCGTGCGGCCCAGTACCAGCCCTCGCTGTCCTTGTTCTGCACGGCCACCGAGGCGAGGGGCCCGACGTCGGGCAGGCTGACGGTGGCGGTCACGTCGCCCGTGTCCGCGAGGTTGCCGTGCGCCCAGAAGGTGTCCTGCGCGGCGGCGTCCGCGGCGGTGGCGCGGCGGACGGTGCCGTCGACCCCCACGGCGTAGACCCGGAGCCAGCTGCTCGGCGTCGGGTGGCGGTACTCGCTGGTGCCCACCCCGTCGCACGAGAACGTCAGGGTGACCTGATGCCCCTCGACCCGGTCGACGCTGACGGTCCAGCACGAGCCGTCGGCGAGGACCTGCGCGGTACCCCGCGCCCACGGGGCGCCCGCGCTCCCGTCCCCGGCCGGGACGTCCGTGCCCGGTGTGCCCGCCCCGGGACCGGTGCTGCCGCCCGGCGACTGAGTCACGGGATCCTGCGGCGGGTCGGCCGTCTCGCTCTGACCCAGGTCGCTGCGTTCCGTGTCGTCGCCCGTGAGCGAGTTCCAGAGGCCGAGCGTGGCGCCGCCCAGCACCAGCGCCCCCGCCGTCACGGAGCCCACCGTGAGCAGGAGCCGCCCGCGCGTCCGCCGCGGGGAGCGGTCGGCGCGATCCGTCCGGGCCGGCCCCGGCGCGACGCTCGCCGCCCGGCCCGAGGCGGACGCGACCGGGCCGCTCGCCGGGGCGACGAGGATCGGCGCGGCACCGCCGGGCTGCGGCACGCCGAGCGACCGCAGGATCGCGTCGAGGGACGGCCGGAGCTCCGGGTCCTTGACCAGCAGGGCGTCGAGGAAGGGGCGCAGGTACGCGGGGCTGTCGGCGTAGGACGGGTCCTCCGCCGACACCCGGTACAGGACGACGGCGGGGTGGTCGCCCTCGAACAGGTGGTTGCCCGTGGCGGCGTAGTAGGCCAGGGCCCCCAGGGCCCAGACGTCGGCGGCCGACGTCGCGCGGCTGCCGGTCGCCTGCTCCGGCGCCATGTACATCGGCGTGCCGACGGGCTGCCCGGTCAGGGTCAGCCGCGTCGCGTCGATCGCCGCGACCACGCCCAGGTCGATCAGGCGCGGCCCGTCCGGCCCGAGGATCACGTTGGCCGGCTTGACGTCGCGGTGCACCAGGCCGGCGCGGTGGATCTCGTACAGCGCCTCGGCGACGCCCGTCACCAGGGTCAGCACGTCGGCCTCGGCCAACGGCCCGTTGGCCGCCAGCTCCTGCGAGAGGGTGGGCCCGGCCACGTACTCGGTCGCCAGCCAGGGCAGGTCCGCGTCGGCGTCGGCGTCGACCAGGTTCGCGATGAACCGGCTGCGCACCCTGGCCGCGGCACGCGCCTCGCGCCGGAACCGGGTGCGGAACTCGTCGTCGTCGAGCTGTGCCCCGCGGATCAGCTTGATCGCGACCTGCTGCCCCCGGCGCGTGGTCCCGAGGTAGACGTCTCCCATGCCGCCGCTGCCGAGCCGGCTGCGGATCCGGAACGGTCCGATCGCGCGTGGTTCGCCGGGGCGCAGGGCTGCCGGTTCCGGTACGGGCGCCGTCCTTCGTGCGGGCGGGTCGTGCAACACCGGACGGTTCCCCCATCGATCGCGGTATCAAACAGACAATTGTGACGAACGCCTGGCAGGGTATCGCGCCGGCACGGCCGCCCGCTGGTCGATGTGAGGATGGTCCCGTGGAACGACTGAGCGTCTGGGCCCCCGACGGGCTGCCCGAGATCACCCCCGGCGACGACCTCGGCGGACTGATCGCCGACCTCCTGGCGGGCCTGGAGGAGCAGGACCGGCCGCGTGACGGCGACGTCGTCGTCGTGACCTCGAAGATCGTGTCCAAGGCGGAGGGCCGGGTCGTGGCCGCCGACGACCGTGAGCAGGCGATCACGGACGAGACCGTCCGCGTGGTCGCCCAGCGCGCCCGGCCGGGGCTGCCACCGCTGCGGATCGTCGAGAACAAGCTCGGCCTCGTGATGGCCGCGGCCGGCGTGGACGCGAGCAACACCCCGGAGGGCACCGTGCTGCTGCTCCCCGTGGACCCCGACGCCTCGGCCCGCACCGTCCGGTCGGCGCTGACCCAGCGCCTGGGCCTGGAGCGGATCGGCGTGGTAGTCACCGACACGGCCGGCCGGCCCTGGCGCGACGCGCTGGTCGACATCGCGATCGGCTGCGCCGGCATCAGCCCGACCGACGACCTGCGGGGCAGCACCGACACGCACGGGCGGCCGCTCAACGTGACGGTCACCGCCGTCGTCGACGAGATCGCCGCGGCGTCCGAGCTGGTGCGCGGCAAGTCCGCGGGCCGGGCCGTCGCCGTCGTGCGCGGCATGGGCCGGCACGTCATCGCCGAGGACGGACCCGGCGCCCGCGCGCTGGTGCGGGCCAGCGCGGACGACCTGTTCCGCGAGGGCTCGGCGGAGGCCTACGCCCGCGGCCTGGCGGACGGCCGGGCGGCGACCGGCGCCGGCGCTGGCTGACGGCGCACCACCCCGCTGACTCGCGCCACGCCGGGTGCCGAGTCAGCAGGTTGGTCGGACCACCCCGCTGACTCGCCTGATACCGGGTGCCGAGTCAGCAGGCTGGTCGGACCACCCTGCTGACTCGCCTGATGCCGGGTGCCGAGTCAGCAGGCTGGTCGGACCACCCTGCTGACTCGCCCGGTGCCGGGCGCCGAGTCAGGGGGCGTGGTCCGACCGACCTACAGCGACGGCCGGCGCGACGTCATCCGGACGACGGGCGAGGCCGCGTCGGACTCCTCGACGGTCACCGTCGCGGACCAGTCCGGTTCCGGCTCGCCGTCGTCGATCGTGTCCGACGGCGTCCCGGCGGGAGCCTCCGCCGCGGCCGGGGCCGCCGGCGGGTGCGCCACCGACGTCAGTGGTTGGAGCCCCGTCGGCGCCGGACCGGGCGGGGGAGGCGGAACCGCGGGGAGCCCGCGCGCCGGAGTCGCCGTGTTGTCGCCTGCCGGGGTGGTGGCCGGGGCCGGGGCCGTGGTCGCGGTAGCGGCGCCAGCCTGAGCCGGTCCGGCGGACGACGGCGGCTGCGCGGTCGACTGCTGTCCCTGGCCCGGCGTCGGCCCGCTCGACGGGGTCACCGGTCCGTTCGTGACCTGCGCAGCAGGAGCGCCCGACGCCGGAGCACCCGCCCCCGCGGCACCAGCACCGGCACCGGCACCAGCACCACGCGACGGCGGCGGCGTTGTCGGCCCGCCACCGGAACCGCTGACACCTGAACCGCCGGAACCCGAACCTCCGCCAGATCCCGAACCGCCAGATCCCGAACCGCCAGATCCCGAACCGCCGGAACCCGAACCGCCGGATCCCGAACCGCCGGATCCCGAGCCGCCGGATCCCGAGCCGCCGGATCCCGAGCCGCCGGATCCCGAGCCGCCAGATCCCGAACCGCTGACACCCGAACCTCCGGCCGCACCCGCCCCACCGCCGGCCCCGCCCCGGGTCGCGGTGGCGACCGGGTCGACGTCGGGCAGCGGGGTCTCCAGCAGGACCACGTCCACGCGCGACTCCCGCATCTCCCGGCAGGTCGCCAGGCCGATGCCGCCCACGTAGTCCTCGAGGGTCTGCAGCAGCTTGAGCGGCGTGGCCAGGATCATGTGGAACCCGAACGCGGTGAACGTGTCCATCGCGGTGCGGGTGAATGCCGTGTCGGCCTTGTCGAAGGCCTCGTCGAGCAGGATCGTGCCGTAGGCGGGCGTCGCCGAGTCGGACGCCCCGGCGAGCTGGTACCGCAGGGCCGCGGCCAGGCAGAACACCACGAGCTTCTGCCGCTGACCGCCGGAGAGGCCCGCGGAGGAGTCATGCACGGCCAGCGCGATGCCGCCCGCGGTGACCTCGACGCCGGTGAAGTGCACGTGCCGCCGCGTGTCGAGGCACAGGGCGCGCCAGGCGCGGTCGGCGGGGTCGCTCGACCCGAGCCGACGCACCAGTCGCTCCAGCACCTCGTACTCCGGCTCGGTGTCGCCGGTGAGGGTGTCGAGCGTGGTCAGGAACTCCTCGACGGCCGCCGGCCGCCGCTCCTTGACCCGGATCTCCAGGAACCGGTCGGTGTCGAACGGGGACCGGCGCAGCGAGGTGTTCACCCCGACGATCCGCTCGCGGATCGTCGCCGGCGCCTGCCGGATCTCGGCGGCGAGCTTGCGCAGGGCGCGGCGGGCCTGGTCGGTCAGGAGGTCCGAGAACCGGGCCTCCTGCTCGGGCAGACGCGACGTCCGGATGCGTTCCAGCACCTCCAGGTACCGCGCCCGGTCGCCCACCTGCGCCGTGAGGTCGCGCGTGATCGCGGGCCAGCGGCGCCGGAACTCGGCCAGCAGCCCGACGATCTCCCGCTCGGCCGCGCCGGACGTGCGCAGCCCGGCCTCGCGCTCCGCGTCCAGCGTGCGGGACACGGTCAGCGAGACGTCGTCGATCACCTCGTGCGTCACCGTCTTGCGGACGGCGGCGTAGCGCTTCTCCAGCTCCTGGCGGTGCGCGAGCGGGATCGCGTTGGTCGGCGCGTCCCCGAGCTCGGCGACCACGTGCTCCAGGGAGCGACGGTGCGCGCGGGCCTCGGCGAGTGCGTCCGCGGCCTCGGCGGCGGCGGCGCGGGCCTGGTCCAGCCGGGTCTCGGCGGCCGCGACGTCCTGCGACGCCTGCAGCAGGTCCATCGTGCCGTCCAGCAGCCGGTCGAACGACGCCTGGGCGTCGGTCAGGTCGGCCTCGGCGGTCTCGATGTCCACCTCGCGCCACTCGCGGCGGGCCACGTGCCGCAGCGTGAGCTGACGGCGCACGGCCTCGCGCTGCTCGGCGACCGCGTCGGCCACGGCCTCGTCGGCCCGGGCGAGGCGGGCCTGCGTCTCGCGCGCGAGCTCCAGGAGCTGGTCGAGCCGGTCGTCGGCGTCCCAGCCGAGCGCCCAGTCCTCGACACCGGGCAGCACCGGCTGCTCGATCTCCTCCGGCCCGTGCTTGATCAGGCCCTCGCGGGTCACGGCGCGCTCGTGCAGGTCGAGCCCGGCGGGCTCGTCGACGCACAGGTAGTCGTACTGCTCGGACAGGCGGCGGTGCAGCCAGCCCGACGCCGGACCGTCCTTGACCTCGACCTTGTGCACCAGCGACGAGTCGTCGGTGGACCGCGGCGCGTCGTTGCGCACGCCCACGACGCGGTAGCGCAGCCCGGGGCCGGCCTCGACGGCGCGGGCGACGGCGGCGCGGTGCGCGGGGGAGACCAGCACGAGCGTGGCCAGCGGGCGCAGGATCTCCTCGATCACGGGGCGCCAGGCTGCGTCGTCCTCGCGCACGCGCAGCAGCTCGGCCGCGAACGGGAGCACCGAGACGTCGAGCCCGGCGGCCTCGGCCACCGCTCGGCGGGCCGTGGCGAGCGCCGCCGGCACGTTCGTCTGGGTCTGCCGCACGGCCTGGATCCGCGTGGCGACGGCCTCGTGCCGCTGCCCGACGGCGGAGCGCGCCGCCAGGGCCTCGCGGATGTTGCCGTCCAGTGCCTCGGGCGCGCGGGACCGGCCGACCGTGGCCACCGCGCCCGTCGGCACGCCGCCTGTCGCCACGACAGGCAGCGCCTCCGTGGTGACCGCCGGGACGGCGCCGGTCGCGACGGCCGCCACCTGCCCGGTCGACGCGGCGGCCACGGCGGGCACCGCACCCGTCAGGGTCGGCACCGCGCCCGTGGCCGGCGGCCTGGCGCCGCCGAGCTCCCACCGGGCCTTCTCCTTGAGCGCCGCGAACTCCGCGAACGTCTCGGGCATGTTCATGCCCACGGACTCGAGGTCGGTCGCGAGCTCACCGCGCCGCGTGCGGACCAGGGCGGCGATCTCGCCCGCCCGCTGCAGGCGGTCGGCCTGCGTGGCCAGGGCCTGCCCGCCACGCGCGCCCAGCACGTTGACGGCCTGCTGGTGGGTGTTCGCGGCGACGTCGACCTCGGTGTCCGCGGCCTTGCGGTGGTGCTGCGCCCGCTCCTCCGCCGCCCGTGCGCCCGCGAGCGCACCGTGGGCGAGGTCGAGCTTCCACGCGTCCTTGAAGGTCTCCAGCGAGCCGCGCAGCGTCGCCGCGCGCACCCCCGCCGCCGTCCCCTCGTCGTACGTCCTGGTCAGCGCCGAGAGCCGGCCCAGGTGCTCGATCTGCCGGCGGGACGTCTCGATGTCGGCGTAGGCGCGCGCCACGTCCGCGAACTGGCTCACGGCCTGGGCCGCCAGCTCGAACGTGCCGGGCTCGTCCAGCATGTGCCCGCGGAACAGGTCGTCCAGGCTGCCGAGGTTCTTCGCCGACTGGGTGCGGTGCAGCAGCACCAGCGCCTGCTCCGAGCCGATGCCCAGCGCCTGGGTGAAGGCCGCGGCGAACGGCGCGTGCCGCTCGCTCACCGTCGCGGTGGGCCACGCGGCGGTCACGCCCGCGACGTCGGGGCCGGAGCGCACGTACCGCTCGAAGTCCAGCAGCCCCGCCTCGCCCGGCACCACGACGTGCAGCAGCGACGGCGTCGACGAGCCCCGCGTCAGGTGGAACAGGCGCACGAGGGTCACGGTGCCGTCGTCGGCGTCGGTGCCGTTCGAGTACCGCAGCAGCACACCGGACCAGGTGGCGCCCTGGCGCAGGTGGTCGGCCACCACCTCGCCCGTGCTCTCGTCGGTCCGGTGCCGCCACGCGCCGCGCACGTACGAGACGACGTCGCGGTCGCCCGCCTCGCGCTCGGTGGCGGCCGTCCCGGCCGCGGCCACGTTGAACCGCAGGTGCTCGGGCGGGGTCAGCACCGCGGCGACGGCGTCGACCAGCGACGACTTGCCCGAGCCGGAGTGGCCCGTGAGCAGGAACCCCTCGCGCGGCACGGGCACCACGTGGTGGCCCGAGAACGTGCCCCAGTTGACCAGCTCGACGCGCGCCAGGCGCCACTGCCCGGTGGGGGACGGGTGCGTGGTCTTCATGCGCTCTCCTTCGCCAGCCGGACGTACTCGGCGCTCAGCGCCGCGACCTGGTCCGCCCCGAACACGGTCCGGAGCACGGGGGAGACCGCACACCGGTCGCCGCTGAGCGGCTCCAGCATGCCGGACTCGATCAGCCGGGCCCACGTCGCGTCGAGCTGCCGGCTGAAGTCCATCGGCGAACCGCCGCCGCGCCGCCGGTACACGGCGAGGTGGTCGGCCGCCTCGTCGCGGCTGATCGCCACCCGTCCGTCCGACGAGTCCAGCAGCAGCGCGCGCAGGTGCAGCAGCAGTGCCGTGTCCAGGAACGTCAGCGCTACCTCGCGCACCACCTGCGGCGCGTCGGCCGCCGGCACGTCCCGCACGAACGCGACCTGCGCGTCGGCGTCGACCACCAGGTCGAGGTACTGGTCGGCGAGGCGCTCGCGGACCACGTCCTCGTGGGCCAGCAGCGCACGCCAGGTGTCGGGCTCGGGCTCGGCCGCGAGGTAGGGGCCGCGCACGAGGCGCGCCAGCGCGAGGCGCGCGGGCGCGGGGAGCGTGCCGTGGTCGCCGGGCCACAGATGGCTCCCGGCCTCGCCGCCGGCTCCGGGAGCGACGCCGCCCGACGTCGGGGCGCCACCCGACGACGTGCCGGCCGGTCGCCCGGGGCGCGCGGTGCGGAGGTCTGCCGGGTCGGGCCGCGCCGGGCCGGATCCGGGTACGCCGGGTTCTGTCACGGGACATGCTCCTCGAACTGGTGCTGGGGTAGTGCGGCCCGGCGCGCGACGCCGCGCGAGGACCGCCAGCTGACGTCCTCGCGGTCGCCGGTGGGGGTGCCGTGCTGCTCGGCGAGCGTCAGCAGGCCGACGACGCTCGCGGCGCCCTGGGTGGCGGGGTGCGCGCCGAGCACGGAGCCGACGGTGGCCCGGCCGGCCCGGTCGACCACGTCGTTGACGTGCCCGCGCAGCTCGTCCACGTCGATCTCCGAGTCGCGGGCCATGGCGCGCAGCGCCGTGAGCGAGACCGGCCGCGGCGGCAGGGCCGGGGCGGCGGGCGGCGCCTCGGCGTCCTCCCCACCGGGGTTGTGCGGCGCGAGGCCGCCCACGGACCGGGGGGCCACGGCGCCCAGCGGCAGGGTCAGGCGCAGCTCGGTGCCGGGGGCGACGTCGGGCGCCGCGGCGAGGGCGGCGTCCTGCGCCTCGCCGATCAGGCGCCGCAGCGCGCGCTCGGCGGGCAGCTCGCCGGAGCGCACCGTCCGCTGCAGCGCGCGGCGGAGCACTCCCATGGTGTCGGTGAGCTCGTCGGCGGCGTCCTGCAGGGTGGGCAGCAGGCGACGCAGCGCGGAGGCCTCACCGGGCGTCAGGTGGACGGAGTCGAGCACGCGGCCGAGGTCGTCCTGCGCGGTGTGCTCCGACTGCCGCAGCAGCTCGCGGAACCCGACCAGGCCGCGGCCCGCCTCGGACTCGGCGAGGTGGTCCACGCCGCGGTAGATGTCGTCGAGAAACGTGTCGCGGGAGCCGTCGGACTCCAGGAGCCGGCGGCGCAGCTCGCGGTCCGTGCGCTCCAGCTCGGTGCGTACCCGGGCCAGGTCCGCGGGGATGTCGCCCGCCAGGGCCAGGATCTCGCGGGCCCGCTCGGCCGCGACGTCCGCCGGGACGGCCTCGGAGTCGCCGCGCCGGGCGCGCTCGATCCGGGCGTCGAGGGCGGCACGCTGCTCCAGGAGCGCGGCGAGCCGGGCCTCCGGGTCGGGGTCGGCCTCGTCGGCCAGCCGGTGCAGGCCGTCGAGCACCGCGCCGAGGCGCGACGGCGTCACCGCGGGGTGCGGCCTGCTCAGGCGGGAGACGAAGCGGATGGCGAGCAGGGCGCCGTCCGACAGCTCGACCGTCTCGGCGCCGGGCTCGCCCCCGGCCTGCGGGGCGGCGCGCCGGCGCACCAGCACGCCCTCGTCGATCCACTCGGAGACGTAGAAGTAGCCCGAGTAGGGCAGCTCGAACCCGGCGCGGCGCAGCTCGGGCACGTCGTCGTCGATCCGGTCGGCGAGCTGCTCCACGGGCAGCCGGCGGCGGGACGCCCCGAGGTTGCGGTCGAGCAGCACGACGGCGGCCGCGGCGTTCCTCGACCGCAGCAGCACCCACCCGGGGTGTTCCTGGAGAAGGGCGCGCACGGCGCGCGCCGCCTGGCCGCGGCGACCTGCCCCGTGCCCGGCGGCCGGCCGGGGCGCGGCGTCGCCCGGTGAGCTCGCAGTACCCATGGGGGCTGAGAGTAGTAGGCCAACGTGTCGGTGCGGCACCCCCGGGGGAAACATGGCGACACATGCTTCGTCGCTGCGCCGCGACGGCCATAGACGTATAGAGTCAGGTCTCACAGGGCTTGCCGGAAAACAGATCTCTACTTTCCGGCAGGCCCTGTCGTGCGTCATGGCACGTTTCGATGGCAGAGCGTCGACGGGAGGGCACCTTGCTCACGAACGCAGCCCAGATCATCGCCCGGATCCGCGCCGAGCGAGAGCTCAGCATGAGTTCCCTGGCGGTGCTCGCGGGCGTGCCCACGTCGACGATCAGTCGTATCGAGTCCGGTCAGGTCGAACCGACGCTCGGAATGATCCGGCGGATCGCGCTGGGGGCCGGCTACCACCTCCACCTGCAGTACCTCGACCTGTTCTCGGGCAAGCTCGAGGACGACGTGGTGCCGGTCGCCGCCGAGCCGGCCGGCGAGGGGGAGGACGACGACGATCCCTCGCGCTAGGGCGGTTTCATCCGTTCCGCTACCTTGTCTCCGTATGGGATGTCGGTGCGGGGGGCCCGGGGACACGGAGGGGCGACGTCGGCGGTGCGTTCCCGATGAATGTGACATTGCACGCAATTCCAGTGGAAACCGGGCGTGCACTCTCACTCAGGTTGTGCCCCTCATTCCTCCGAGCAATATGGTCGTCATATGCCGAACGTCATGATCCCCGCCGAAGTGCGGGAGGACGTAGAGACACTGTGGGTGTTCCACGACCTGCAGCACGAGCCGCGGCCGGTCGACGTCGGCATCGGACTGGGTGGTCATGACCTCGGCGTGGCCGTCTACACCGCCGAGCTCTACCACGCGGGCCTGTTCCCGCAGATCGTCTTCACGGGTGCGAACGCGCCCACCACCGTCGACGCGTTCCCTCAGGGCGAGGCACTCGGCTACCGCGACCGCGCGCTCGCGGAGGGCGTACCTGCCGAGGCGATGTTGGTGGAGCCCGCCGCCACCAACACGAGCGAGAACCTGGAGTACAGCCGCAAGCTGCTCGCGGAGAACCAGGTCGAGCCGACCTCCGTGCTGCTCGTCTCGCACCCCTACCAGCAGCGACGCGCGTTCGCGACGGCCCAGATGGTCTGGCCGGACGTCGACGTGCTGTGCGTGTCCCGGCCGATGTCGCTCGACGCGTACGTGCGCACGATCGGCGACGCCGACCGGGTCGTCGACATGCTCGTGGGCGAGACGCAGCGCCTCACGCTCTACGCCGAGCTCGGGTTCATCTCCCACGAGGAGGACGTGCCCGCCGACGTGATGGGCGCCTTCGACCGGCTCGTGGCGGCCGGGTACACGTCGCGGCTGGTGGAGGACCGCCGTCCGATCGACGTGTGACCGCGGCCGAGGGCGATGTCACAAACCGGGCTTCCGGGACATCCCTGGCGAGTCGTCCGGTTCTCCGTTACGTTCCGAGGATGCGCGAGGAAAACAAGCGGGGCAAGGATCCCAGGAAGTTCACCTGGCAGGAGATCCTCACGTTCGTCGCGGGCGCCGGGTACGTGGCCAGCCCGATCGACCTCCTGTCCGAGGGCGTGCTGGGGCCGCTCGGCCTCGGCGACGACGCGATAGCGATCGTCATCGCGGGCGTCACCCTCTACAAGGCCATCCGGCGGTTCCGCCAGCACCGCACGGTGCCGGGCACGACCGGGGACGCGACGCCGGGCGGTCCCGCGCAGGCCGGCACAACGCCGGGCCCTGCGCCTCACGGCAAGACCGTGCCGGGGACCGCCGAGGACGTGACGCCGAACCGCAAGCAGCACCGCTGACCGGTTCGCCCGCTCTGGCCCCTGCGCACGGGCGGGTCTAGTGTCGACGGCGTGACCGGCGACCACGCACTCAAGGTCCTCGTCGTCGGGGGCGGCCCCGCAGGTGCCGCCACCGCGATCGCGCTGCGCCGCGAGGTGCCCGACGCGCACGTCACCCTGGTCGACAAGGCGACGTTCCCGCGCGACAAGACCTGCGGCGACGGGCTGGGTCCGGGCGCCCGCCGGGTGCTGGACGGGCTGGGCCTGACGGAGCTGCTCGAGCCGTTCCACATGCCGATGTCGGTGGCGATCAGCGGCCCGGGCGGCGTCGAGGCGCTCGCGCGCGGCCCGCTCATGGAGGGCAGGGACCTCGCCGGACACGTCACACCGCGGCTCGTCCTGGACGACCTGCTGCTGAACGCGGCGCGCGACGCCGGCGCCGAGGTGCGCGAGGGCGTCGCGGTCGAGGGGATGACGCCGGCCGGGACGCGCGAGCGCGTCACCCTGTCCACCGCCGAGGAGACGTTCGACCTGGTCGTCGGCGCGGACGGGGCCTACTCCACGGTGCGGCGCGCCCTCGGCGTCGAGCGCCCGTCGATGCGGCACACCCACATCGCGATGCGCGCCTACGGCCGGGTCACCCACCCGGACAAGCCCGTGAGCGACACGCTCCGGTTCGACTTCCTGGAGTCCCTCCTGCCGGTCTACGGCTGGGTCTTCCCGTTGCCCGACGACGGCGCGAACATCGGCGTCGGCCTCCCCGTGAACCACCTCAAGCGACAGACCGCGCGCCACGGCCGCAAGCTGCGCGACCTCTTCGACCTGTACGTCGAGGACCTGGAGCGGCGGGGATTCTCCGTGTCCGGGCTGGAGCGGGTCGCCACGCACCAGCTCCCGCACGCCGCCGCCCGCACGCCGATGACCGCTCGGGGGCGGGCCGCGGTGCTGGTCGGGGACGCCGCCGCGACGATCAACCCGCTCAGCGGCGAGGGGATCTTCTACGGGATGGCCGCGGGCGTGCAGCTCGCGGAGCACCTCGGCGGGCTGGACCGTTCCGGGGTGGCCTGGACCGGGGCCGGCCTGCCGCGTGCCCTGGCGGGGTTCGAGCAGGCGCACCGGCGCAGGTTCGGGCGGCACTACCGCGAGTGCTACCTGGCACAGCAGCTCATGCGCTCGAAGACGTGGGCGGGGATCGCGACGCGCGCCGTGGCGGCGTCCGACGAGGCCATGGCGCACGTGGCGCTCATGCTGTTCGACGAGCAGTCGGCGGGGTCCCGGGGCCTGCTGCGCCTGGCGGCGCACAGCGTGCGGCCGCTGCTGCGGCGGTGAGGAACGGTCGGGCGGTCGCGATCGTTGGGTTTGCGGTAGGTCTGTCAGACTTCAGACCCCTGAGACCCAGCGCCGTCTGAGGTTCCATCCGATCCACCCTGACTCGAGGACGACGATGTCACGCACCATCCGCCGGGCCGTTGCACGACTGATCTGGGCCGGCACCGGCTACCGGATGCGTTCGGAACCCGCCCCGACCAGGCCGACCGTCTTCATCGGCGCGCCGCACACGTCCAACACGGACTTCTTCCTCATGCTGGCCATCGCGTTCGACATGGACCTCAAGATCCGGTTCCTCATCAAGGACTCCTGGTTCAAGGGGCCGCTGGCCGGCATCATGCGGTCGCTCGGCGGCATCCCCGTGGACCGCAAGGACCCGGCCAGCATCGTCGACGAGATCCTGGCCGCCGTCGGGCGGGGCGAGGAGTTCCACCTGGTCGTGACGCCGGAGGGCACGCGCGGCGCCGGGTCGGGCTACTGGAAGTCGGGGTTCTACCGCATCGCGCTCAAGGCGGGCTTCCCGGTCACGCTCGGCTACGTCGACAGCGTCGCCAAGGTCGCCGGCCTCGGGCCGAGCATCGAGCTGACGGGCGACGTGAGTGCGGACATGGACGTGATCCGTGCGTTCTACAAGGACAAGTCGGGCGTCAAGCCCGCCAACCGCACGGAACCCCGCCTCCGCTCGGAGGACACGGCCTGACCCCCGGACCCGTTGAGTGCCGGCTTTGTGCGCTGATCCGGCCGCGAAGCGCTCAACGATCGCCGGGCGGGGTGAGTGAGTCCAGGATCCGCTCCAGGCCGTAGCTCCAGGCGTGGGACGGGCTGGACGGGGCGTTCATCGCCTCGCCCGCCGCGCTCCCGACCCGCTGGGCGAGCTGGTGGGCGTCGCCGAGGTACTCCGCGAGCCGTCCGGACCACCGCCCCCAGAGCGCCGGCATCTCGTCGGCCCGGGGGTCGGGCCGCTGGGCACGGGCGGCCGCGCGGACGAAGTCGAGCACGAACGTGAGCGCGGCGTCCCGGCCGACGTCGTCCAGCGGCAGCGGGTCCAGCGCGTGCAGCTCGTGGTCGTACTTGGCGATGGTGCCCGGTCCGAACGCCGTGCGGTCGTCGTCGATCTCCAGCAGCCACGGGTGCTCGTTCAGGAGCGCGAGGTTCGCCTCGGCGACCCGCCGCACCCGGGTGCGCCAGCCCGCCGTCCCGTACCCGGGCCGCGGCATGCGCGCGAACGCGGCGTCGGCCATCAGCACCAGCAGGTCGTCGCGGCTGTTGACGTGCGTGTAGATCGACATGGCCGAGACGCCCAGCACGTCGCCGAGTCGTCGGACGGTGACGGCGGCGAGGCCCTCGGCGTCCGCCACCGTGGCCGCGGCGTCGACCACCGCGCCCGTCGTGACGGCGGCCCGCGGCCCCCGCGCGCCGCCCTGCGGCGCGGCCGGGTGATCGCGCCAGAGCAGGTCGATCAGCTCGCGGGGCATCGGGTCTCCAGGATCGGGGTGACGGGCCGGGAACATTCTGCAACCATCTTACGTTGTACGCCGTACAAGGTTATGAGATGCGAGGAGTCAGCTTGAAGATCACCGGTACAGCCCTGTCCCTCAACGTGCCCGACGTCGCCGCGTCGGCCGAGTTCGCGAAGCGACACCTCGGCTTCACCGAGGCCATGTCGGACGACGGCTTCGTGTCCCTGCAGCACGACTCTGCCGGCGTCAACATCGTGTTCCTGCGTGTCGGCCTCGGCACGTTCAAGCCCGAGCGGATCGCCGGCCCCGCGGGCCAGGGTCTGCTGATCGCGTTCGTCGTGGACGACCTCGACACCGAGTTCGCACGCATCTCCGCCGCCGGGGCGGAGGTCGTCACGCCGCCCGAGACCGAGCCCTGGGGCGAGCGGTACTGCCAGTTCGCCGACCCCAACGGGATCGTGTGGCAGCTCGTCCAGTGGGTCTGAGTCTGGCCTGACCGGTAACTGCCCATCCCTTCGAGGCCCGACTTTTCTTCGCTTTGAGCAGCGTCAAAGCGAAGAAAAGCCGGGCCTCGAAGCGGGTCGGTCGGGTCCGGGCGCCGGTTCAGCCGTGCGCCCAGCCCGACCAGCGGGTCACTCGCACCCGGATCACCGGCCCGTCCGGCCGGCGCTCGCGGTACTGCGGGTACCGCGCGGCGAGCGCGTCCAGCGCCGCCGCGCGGGGTTCGCCGTCGTGCTCCACCACGGCCTCGCCGTCGGCCCGCACCCACCAGAGGTGGGTCCAGTCGTCGTCGTACCGGTCCGCGAGCACGGCGACCTTCGGGTTCTCCGTGATGTTGCGCAGGCGCTTCAGGTCGCGTGTGGTCTTCGGTTTGTGGTCGACGGCGACGACGATCTCGTGGGCCGGCGCTTCTGCCGCCGGACCGTGCGCTGCGCTGACCAGGGCGAACGTGATCGGCACGAGCTGCGGCACGCCGTGGGTGTCGGCCGTGGCGAGGTAGGCGTGCCGGGCCGCGGCGAACCGGGAGCGGCAGGCGTCGGCATCGAGGCGCACGTCGTCATTCTGCCCCGCCGCGGGAGCCGGCTCCGGTCCTGCCCGCCGGGCTGTTGCGTATGCGCAACGAATGCCGGCACGGCCCGCGAGCGCTCACCAGGGCTGACAGCCTTCCCTCACCCTTGAGAGGGAGGTCGCCGATGTGCCGTGCCAAGCGCTGGCGAGAGACGCTGTGGGCATGACGAACCACAGCCGGCAGCCCCGGCGGGTGCGCGACCTCGGGATCGTGGTCGGGCCGCTGAGCACCGGGCCGCTGAACGCGATCACCGACGTGCCCGGCGTGCGGGTGGGGCACACCACCATCGTGGACCCGCCGCGTCTCCACACCGGCGTCACGGCGATCGTCCCGGACGCCCTGGAGCAGGGCCGGAGCAGCCTGCCGTGCGGGCTGTTCGTGGGCAACGGGTTCGGCAAGCTGATCGGTGCCACCCAGGTCGCCGAGCTGGGCGCCGTCGAGACGCCGATCCTGCTGACCGCCACCCTCAGCGCGTTCCGCGCCGCGGACGCCCTGGTCACGCACGTGCTCGCCGGACCGGGCCACGAGGAGACGCGCACGCTCAACCCGGTGGTGGGCGAGACCAACGACGGCCGGCTCAGCGACATCCGGGCCCGGCCGATCACCGAGGCGCACGTGCTCGCCGCCCTCGACGGCGCGACGTCCGACCTGCCCGGCGAGGGCTGCGTCGGCGCCGGCGCGGGCACCATGGCGCTCGGGTTCAAGGGCGGGATCGGCACGTCGTCGCGGGTGGTCGGCGGCTGGACGGTGGGCGTGCTGGTGCAGTCCAACTTCTCGGGCACGCTCACGGTGCGGGGCGTCCCGATCAGGGCGGACGACGGCGGAGCGCCGGCTGCGGCAGCACCGCCCGCCCCCGGCGCCCCCGACGTTGCCGCGCTCCAGCCCGAGGGCAACTCCTGCATGATCGTGGTCGCCACCGACGCGCCGCTCGACGCGCGGCAGCTCGGCCGCGTCGCGCGGCGGGCCGTGTTCGCGATGGCACGCGTGGGCTCCGACTTCGCGGGCGGCAGCGGCGACTACGCCCTGGCGTTCAGCACGCCGGGAGCCTCGGCGTCGGGCAGCGTGGACGACGCCGACCTGGACCCGGTCTTCGCCGCGACGATGGACGCGGTCGAGGAGGCTCTGCTCAACTCGCTGTTCATGGCGACCACGACCGTCGGGCACCGCGGTACGGCGACCGCGGTGCCCCACGCCCTGGTGCTCGACCGGCTGCGCGCCGCCGGCGTACTGCCTCAGCCCTCGACGACGGGGCCCGTCTCGTAGTCGGCGGACAGCGTGATCTCGACGTCGATGTCCCGCGGCTGCAGCTCGACCTGCGCGCCCCCGCCGGGGGCGGCCATCGCCCCGGCCCGCATCGCGTACATCGGGGTGCCACCACCGTCGTTGCCGCCCCGCAGGCCCGCCTCGTAGATCGCGACGGGGGCGACCGGGCCGAGGCCCAGGGCGTCGGCGTACGACTGGGCCCGTACCACGGTCTCCCCGGCGGCCTCGACACGGGCCTCGGCCTGCAGCGCCTTGCGGGTCTCGTCGGTCAGGGTCCAGTTCAGCCAGTCGATCTCGACGCCCTCGACGTCCATGATGTCGGCGAGCCAGGTGGACAGGACCTCGAAGTCGCGGAACGTGACCGACAGGCGCGCCGAGGCCCGGAACCGCCGGATCCGCTGCTTGCCGCCCGTCTCCGAGTTCTTGACCCGGTCGTCGTAGACGTACGAGTGCACCGAGGCGGAGTCCCACTTCTCGGCCGCGCCTGCCGCGACGTGCGCCTTGGCCTGGTCCACGAGGATCGTGTGGGTGCGGGCCACCCGCTCCACGACGTCGTTCCGGAGGGTGCCCGAGAACGCGACGTGCAGGTTGACGGTCCCGCGCTCGGCGGGATGAGTGCGCTTGGCCTGGCCTTCGACGGCGATGCGAGTCATGTGCGGAGTCTGCCCACGATGCCGCGGACCACGCCACCCCGCCGCGCCGGGCGGCGTGCTGCCCGGCGAGACGTCAGCCGATCGTGCCCTTGCCCACCGTGCCGCGGACCAGCGTCGGTTCGAGGCCGCAGAACGCCCCGTAGCGCGCGGCCTCGGCCTCGATGGCCGCCCAGACCGACGCGGAGGGCTCGTCCGTGAGCTCGACGGTGATCTCCACGGTCTGGGCCTTGAGGACCCGTGACCACCCGCCCGCGATCAGCCCGTCCACGGCCACCAGCCCGGTGTACAGCCAGCGACTCGGCATGCCGTCGCTGGTCAGGGACGGCCAGCTCTTGAAGTCGTGGCAGAAGAACTCGTCGTACACCGAGAGCAGCCGGGCGGTTCCCACCGGGGCCGGGTCGGGCAGGTCGCCGTCGGTCCAGAGGGTCAGGCCGGCCACCTCGTGGCGGGTCAGCCCGGCGTCGGCCACCGCGGCGCGGGCCGCGGTCCTGGTCAGGGTGCCCCACCAGGCGACGTCCTCCGCGCGGCACGGGCCGTGCCCCCGCACGTACGCGCGCGCCAGGTGGACGCGGGCCTCGTCCTCGTCCCAGCTCCTCTGCTCCGGCAGCAGCCGGTAGGTGGCCTGCTTGCCCCGCATCGGGCCGCTCGCCACGATCAGGTCCAGCTCCGCGTGCATCATGACCTGGCCCAGGTGCCAGGCGTCCAGCGGGGCGCCCTCGTCCTCGGCGAGCGCGACGCCGAGCTCCTTGCGCGTGAGCGGGCCGTCCGCCAGCGCGTCGGCGACGACGGCGTGCCGGCGGGGGAGCAGTGAGTGGTCGAACTCGTAGGACCGCTCCGTGGAGGCCATCACCCTGCGGACCCGTGGTGCTGTGGCCGCCATGAGCGGCGCCAGGTGCTCGGGGACCACGTAGTGCCAGGTGGGCCGCAGGATGTGGGTGCGAAGGATCGACCCGTCGGCGAGGGCGGCCTGCACCTGTTCCAGCGTGGCCGGCGCGGCCAGCCGCTGCGCCACGCCCCACGCGGAGGAGTGCAGCTCCTGCGACTGGACGGCGCCGAGCCGGGCGACGACGCGGGCCACCGCGCCGTCGTCGGCGGACAGCGTGGGGTCCGGCGTGCCCAGGCCGACCGAGGTGAGCCGGGCCCGCTGGATCTCCTGGACGTCAGACGTAGTAGGCATCCCCGCCGCCGTGTCCCGCCGCTCGGGCGCGTCGGTGCTTGGCCAGGCTCCGGATCAGCATGATCACCCCGACCACGAACAGGATCAGCACCGGGATGATCGCGAGCGGGGCCAGGACGGCCAGGAACGAGACACCGATGCTCGTCGCGTCCTCCGCTGCGCTGACCACGGGCGCCGCCGTGCCGCCCGAGACCGTGTTGGCGACCACGCGCCCGCCGGCCTTCGCCGCGTGCGTGCCGAGGGCGAGGACCACGCCCGCGACGATCGGGATCCACTGGCCCGACTGCACGAACGCACCCGGGTCCGTGACCGTCGCCGTCTCCGACATCGAGCCGGCGCCGAATGCGATGCCACCCGCGGTGGGCCGGATGACGGTCTGCACCACGTCGTTGATCGAGTCGAGCACCGGGATCTTGTCCGCGGCGAACTCGAGCACCAGCAGCACGACCAGGATCGCCATCACCCAGCCGTTCTCCAGCCACGCCCACGTGCTCGGCAGCTCCACGAGGTCCGTGAAGCGCGAGAGCGCGCCGAGGAAGATGAGCGGGATCCATGCGTTGAGACCCGCCGACAAGGCGAGCCCGCTACCGGTGGCAATTTCGAGCATGACTCGAAGTGTTCCACGGCACACCGACACTCCGTGGGCGAAACGTGTCCGGTGTGCCCGATCTGTTACCCGAGTGTCATCGGCGCCGTTTCTTCTCTCGGCGAAGGCCTGGAACGCGCGGGCCCCTTCGTGGAAGAGTTGTCGCAGACCGCCGCACCGCTGCGCTGACCTGGAGGCCCGGATGATCTGGACGATCTTCGCCGTCGCATCGGTGGTCCTGCTCGGCCTGTCGGCCGGCGTGTTCTTCGGGTTCTCGTCGTTCGTCATGAGCGGCCTCGCCCGCGCCTCCGACGAGGCCGCCGGGGCGGCGATGAACGGCATCAACGAGACCGCGCCGCTGCCCGCGTTCATGAGCGTCTTCTTCGGCGCGCTCCTCGTCCCGGCGGCCACCGGCATCTGGGGCCTCGTCGACGGGCACGACGGCGGCGTCTGGATCCTCGCGGCCGCCGCGGTCTACCTGGTCGGCACCTTCGGCGTGACGATGGCCCTGAACGTGCCGCTCAACAACCGGCTACTGGCCGCCCACGACAAGGCCGCAGGCTGGCGCGCCTACTGGCGGCCCTGGACCGCGTGGAACCACGTGCGCACGCTCGCGGGGGTCGCGGCGACGGCGCTCGCGGCGGTCGGGCTGCTCTGACGGGTCGGTCTCCCGGCCGGGTGTCGGGGACAATCGTCAGCGTGCCCGCCATCGACTTCCATCGCACCCTGCCCGGATACGCGCCCACGCCGTTGCGCGACGTGCCGCGGCTCGCCGCGGAGCTCGGGGTCGGCCGGGTGGTGGTCAAGGAGGAGTCGAGCCGGCTCGGCCTGCCGGCCTTCAAGGTGCTCGGCGCGTCGTACGCGATCGCCCGCGCGCTGGGGGAGCGGTTCGGCCTGGCGACCACCTCGCTGGACGCGGTGCGCGACGCCGTCCGCGGCACCGGCGTCCGCCTGTACGCCGCCACCGACGGGAACCACGGCCGCGCCGTCGCCCACGTGGCCGCCCTGATCGGCGCCGCCGCGACGATCTACTACCCGCCCGGCATCACGCGGGCCGCCAAGAAGGCGATCGCGGCCGAGGGCGCGCGGACGGTCGAGTCCGAGGGCGACTACGACGACGTCGTGGCCCGCGCCGCGGCCGACGCCGCCGCCGACCCGACGGCGGTCCTGGTGCAGGACACCTCCTGGCCCGGGTACACGGACGTCCCGCAGTGGATCGTCGACGGCTACGCCACGCTGTGCCTCGAGGCGGACGAGCAGCTCGCGGCCCTGGGCGTCGCGCGGCCGGACCTGGTGGTCGTGCCGGTCGGCGTCGGCTCGTTCGCGCAGGCCGTGGTGAGCCACTACCGCGCCCCGGGGGCCGACGGCGGGACGCTGCTCGCCGTCGAGCCCGACCGTGCCGCGGGGCTGGTCGCGTCCCTGCGCGCCGGCCGGCCCGTCACCGTGCCGGTGGGGGACACGATCATGACCGGACTCTGCTGCCCCACCGTGTCCGCGCTCGCGTGGCCCGTCCTGCGGGACGGGCTCGACGGCGCCGTGACCGTCTCCGACGACCAGGCGGCCGCCGCCGTCGACGACCTGGCGCGCTTCGGCGTCGACGCGGGACCGTGCGGCGCCGCGACGCTCGCCGCCGCACGCCTCGTGCTGGGTCAGCCGGGGTGGCGGGAGGCGATCGGGCTGCGGCCGGACGCCGTCGTGCTGCTCCTGTCGACCGAGGGCCGGGCGGCGAACCCGGTCCCGGAGGACCGCGTCTGACGCGGCACCGCCCACCCTCATCACTGCCAGGAGCCCGCTCGTGCCCGTTGCCGTCCCCGTCGCCCTCGACCCGATCCTCCCGCTGCTGCGCTGCCCGTCGTGCGGCGCGGAGCTCGCGCCCGTGCCCGGTGCGCTGCGCTGCCCGCACCGGCACAGCTTCGACGTCGCCCGGCACGGCTACGTCAGCCTGCTGACCGGCACGCGGGCGACCAGCGGCGACGACGGACCGATGGCGCGTGCCCGCCGCGACTTCCTCGCCGCGGGCCGCTACGCGGCCGTCCGCGACGCCGTCGCGGACCTGGCGGGCGAGGCGGACCTCGGCGCCCGCGCCGGTAGCGGGGCCGACGCCGCGGCCGGAACGGGGCGGCCCGCCACCGTCGTCGACGTCGGGTGCGGCACCGGCTACTACCTCGCGGGCGTGCTGGACGCGCTGCCCGGCTCCGTCGGCCTGGGCCTGGACACCTCCGCGCACGCCCTGCGGACGGCGGCCAGGGCGCACGACCGCGCGGCGGCCGCGACCTGGGACGTCTTCCGGCCGTTCCCGATCGGGTCGGAGCAGGTGGACGTGGTGCTGGACGTGTTCGCCCCGCGCAACCCGGCCGAGTTCCACCGCGTGCTGCGGCCGGGCGGGGTGCTGGTCGTGGTGCGGCCGTTCGGCGGGCACCTGGCCGAGCTGCGCCGTCAGGTCGCCGGGATGGTGTCCGTCGACCCGGCCAAGGAGGAGCGCCTGCACCAGGCGCTGGACCCGTACTTCGAGGCCGCGCGCACGGAGCACGTCGAGTACACGACGCCCCTGACCCGGCAGGAGGCGGTCGACCTGGTGCTCATGACGCCGAGCGCGCGCCACGTGACGGAGGCGGACCTGAACGACGAGGACACCCTGCCGTCGGAGGTCACGGTCTCGGTCCTGGCCACGGCCTACCGCCGCCGCTGACTCCGGTAGCGCCCGATATCGCCACTGGGATCTGGTGGTTGCGACCCCTTGGAGAGAGACAGGCTCGGTCAGGCGCCGGGTTCGAGGAGCCGCGACATGAGCTCGGCGGTGGCAGGTGCTCCGGCTCGTCGTAGCGCGGCGAGGGTCGACGCGTCGGTTGCGCCGGGCAGGCGAGCGACCGCGGTGCCGTGGACAGCGCGCATCCCGTTGGTGACGGAGAGCAGTTCCAGGTCCGCCGCGTACAGCAGGTAGTCGCGAAGGACTCGCGAGCAAAGCACGTTCGCATCGGCGAGGACGATCCGGATCGGACGCGTCGCGAACTCACCGTGACTCACTCGGTCAGGCCCAGTTCGTTCTGGAGGTCGGCCAGCTCGGCCAGGGCCGGGCCCCGGCGCGTGCGCTCCGCGGCTCGGAACGCGTCGATCGAAGCGATCGAGATGCGGTGGTGGGCGCCGACCATGCGGAACTCGAGTGCGCCCTGGTCCATCAGCCGGCGGATGTGCGAGCGGGACATTCCGAGCATGGTGGCGGCCTGAGCAGGCGTCACCTCGCTCTTGGTCTGGGCGATGACGAGGCGGCCCTGAGCGCGCGCGTCCATGAGCTGGGCCAGGAGCTCGGCCGTCGACCGGGACATGAGCACGCGGACGTTGTCCCCGCCCTGTTCCAGGGCGTGGTGCAGCGCTGCGGTGTCACGCGCGAGAAGGTCGCTCATCACCTGCTCCTATCTGCTCCAACTGACGCATCTGCCCCAACTGTATCGCGCCACGCCGTCCGGTACCGACCGAAGCGGGGTGCCTCGTCGCCTGGCCGAGCGGGGCTGGGTCTGCCTCAGCGCGAAGTACCAGCTGCGCCCCGCCGCGACGTTCGAGGACGACGACCCTGCGTACCAGCCCGGGTTCGAGGACGCCGACACCTCGGTGAGCGCCGCAGCGGATCCGGTAGGTGGGTTCAGTGGGCCGCCGGGGCCTTGGCGGTGCGCAGGTAGTCCGTGAACAGCTCCGCCGTCCGCCCGACGCCGTCCTCCTGGCGCAGCCGTTCGCCCAGGCGGGCGGCCCGCTCGCGCATCCCCTCGTCGGACGTCGCCTGGGTCAGGGCGGCGGTGAGGCGGTCGGCGTCGAGCACCTTGACCGGGACGGGCTCCGGGCCGACGCCGAGCTCGGCCACGCGGCGGCCCCAGCTGAACTGGTCCACCGCCACCGGCGTCAGGATCGTGGGGATCCCGGCGCGCAGGCCCGCCGCCGTCGTGCCGGCGCCCCCGTGGTGGATCGCCGCCGCGAGGCGCGGGAACAGCCAGTCGTACGGGGCGGACTCGATACGCAGCACATGGTCCGGGAGCTCGCGGTCCCGGCCGAGGTCCGCCCAGCCGCCGATGAGGATGCCTCGGCGCCCGGTGCGGTCGAGGGCCTCCAGGAACGCGTCGACCAGCCGGCCGGGCTGCGCCGTCGGCACGCTGCCGAGGCCGAACGACACCGGCGGGTCGCCCGCGTCGAGGAACCGGGCGAGGTCCGGGGGCGGCTCCCAGCCGGCCGGGGCACTGGTGGGCAGGTACCCGGTGACGTGGATCCGGGGGTGCCAGTCGGCCGGGCGGGGCAGGACGAGCGGGCTGTACGCGTAGTAGAGCGGCATACCCTGCCGGTCCTGGAGCACGCGCGCGTTGGTGCGCAGCGGCGGCAGGCCGAGCACCTCGCGCCGCTGCCGGTTCACCCCGGGCTGCTGCATCGTGCGCCAGATCATCTGGTCGGTGCCCCACCAGCCCGCCCGGTCCAGGAGGGCGCCGTGGCTGCGGCCGTCGCCGAGAAAGAACGTCGGGAACTCACGGGTGGGGGTGACCGGGAAGAACTGCAGGTCGGCGCACGGGATGCCGAGCTTCTCCGCCACGCTGTACCCGTACAGCGTGGTCGGTCCCTTGTAGAGCATGGCCTCGCTGTGCTTCGTGGCGCGCCAGATGTCGTCGATGATCTGCGGCAGCATCTGCTTGCGCGTCTTGGCGCCGTAGGCCATGAAGCGCACCATGTTGCCCGACTCGACCAGCTCGACGAGCTCCGGGTTGTCCGCGTACGTGGGCAGGACCGGGCCGAACGGCTCGAAGTCGGTGCCGTAGGACGCGGCGAGCTCCGCGAAGTCCGGCGAGCCGACGACGGTCGGGTGGTGGCCCTGGTCGCGGAGTGCCACCGCCAGGCCGAGCAACGGCTCGACGTCGCCGCGCGAGCCGGCGGTGAGGATCGTGATCTGCATGTTCGCCCTTCGTCGAAGGTGGATATGACGAGCTAGCGCTGGTTCAGCAGGCCGTCGAGAAGTGCCATGGCGGCCGCGGTGTCCGGCTCGTCCGGCGTCAGCATCCGGTCGATCATCTCGGTGACCGTGTCGATCAACGCCTCGGGTGACGGGCTCTCCGGCCGGTCCTGGTGCTCCTGGATCGCGGTCATGATCGCGGCCGTGAGGGCCTCCAGGACGATGGCGACGGACGCGAGGTCCACGCCGTCGCGGATCACGCCGGCCCGCTGCTGCAGGGCGAGGAAGTCGCCGAGGAACCCCGGACCCGCCGGGCCGGGCATGGTCGCCTGGGGGTCGCGCAGGTACCGGCCGAAGACGTCGCGGTCACGGGTGGCGATCGCGGTGAGCAACGGGTCGCGGGCCACCACGCGGAACCCTGCCCGGTAGATGCTCGCGGGCGTTCCCGGCCTCGGCTCGTCGTGCAGACCCCGGCGCCAGCGGACGGCGTAGTCGGACAGGGCGCGTTCCGCCACCGCGTCCACCAGCTCCCGCTTCGAGGCGAAGTGCCGGTACACGATGGTCCGGCTGAGGTCGGCCGCCTCGGCGACGTCGACCATGGTCAGCTTGTCGTAGCCCCGGCTGAGGAGCAGCCCGACGGCGGCGTCGAGGAGCGCGTCCTGGCGCCTGGTGCTGTCGACCATTGCTTCTCCCTGAGGCTGCGACACTGTGACGATATCTGTCACAGTGTTTACGCCGTACGTGCAGGAGTCAAGCGCCGTCCTGACGGTGGATCGCGCCGCACCCCGACGCGTCCGACTTACCTTGCGCAGGCCCAGACCCTTCGGCATGCTGTGTCCGCTTTGTTCGAATTGACTGGAGACTGCACGCGCAATGAACGCACTTCTCGAGGAGGCTCCGCCGCGGCCAGAGCCCTCGCCCGGTCCGGCCGAACCGCCGTCGGACACCCCGCAGACCCGGGAACGACCTGACCGCCGGTGGCTGATCGACGTGGCGATCGGCGTCGTCTCCAGCCTCGTGGTGGGCGTGCTGCTGGCCGGCTACCAGGCGTGGATCGACGACGAGCGGGAGAGCCGGACGCAGGCGGTCGAGGCCGAGCGCGCCGAACGGGACCAGGTGCTGGCCAACGTGACGTTCATCCGCGAGACGATCCGGGACGCACCCGAGGGGGTCAAGCCGTTCCGCGGGATGAACCTGCGGGGTGCCGACCTCTCCGGGATGGACCTCGGGTGCCCGGTCCACTACGACGCCGCCGGTGGCTGGACGAGGGACCGGGTGGAGACCTGCGCCGATTTCACGGGGGCGGACCTCACCGGCGCGCGGCTGGACGGCGCGAACCTCACGGGCGCCCTGCTGGTCGACGGGTCGCTGGCGGACGTCTCGGCCCTCAACCTCTTCGCGCCGTCGGCCGAGATCGGCGGAAACCTCGACGGTTCGGACTTCGACGGGGCGGTGCTGTTCGGGTCGGTGTTCCGGTCGCCGTCGGGCAGCTCGTCGTTCGAGGACACCAGCCTCGACGGCGTCCAGGTCGAGCCCGGCCAGGAGGCGCGGGCGACGTTCGCCCTGGCCGGGGTGTCGATGACGGGCCTGCGGACCGGTGCCGCCGGCGAGGAGTCCACCGACGGCTGGACGTCGATCGACTGCGCGTCGGGTTTCGCCCAGGCGCGCCGGGGCGGAGACGTGCAGCAGGTGGCGTCGTACGCCGAGCTGGGCGACGGCGGCCGCGTCCAGTGCGGGGACTACGGGCAGCGGTGCGACTTCGACCGGTTCCCGCAGGTGGGCGCGCAGCTCGTGGCAGGAGGTGTCTGGAAGATGCCGGCCCCCGGGTGCGAGTCCGGGTTCTCGGGGAAGACGCCGGAGGACACCCCGGCTCAGGAGGTCGCCGAGTTCTACGACGACCTGCTGCCCGACTGGACGCGCGAGGACATCGCCGCGGCCGAGAGCCTGTGACGGCGCACCGCGGCCCGGGCGTGGCCCGGGCCGCGGTGCGTGGGGTCAGGCCTTGGCCGCCGCCTTCTGCGCCTTCTTGAACGCGCGGACCTCCTGCAGCGTCTCCGCGCTGGTCACATCGGCGATCGAGCGGCGCGAGCCGTCCTCGCCGAACTCGCCCGCGGCCTCGCGCCAGCCCTCCGGCCGGACGCCGCGCTGCTTGCCGAGCAGGGCGAGGAAGATCTTGGCCTTGCGCTCGCCGTAGCCCGGCAGGGCGTTGAGCCGCTTGAGCACCTCGCGGCCGGTCGGGGCGCCGCCGTCGGCGCCGGGCGCGGTCCAGATGCGGGCGGCGTCGCCGTCGTACTCGTCGACGACGGTGTGGGCGAGCTCCAGCACGCGGCCCGCCATCGACCGCCCGTAGCGGTGGATGGCCGGGGGAGTGGTCGCCATCGTCACGAACTCGTCCGGGTCCGCCTCGGCGATGGCGCGGACGTCGAACGAGCCCATGCGGTCGCGGATCTTGCCGGGGCCGGCGAACGCGTGCTCCATCGGGAACTGCTGATCCAGCAGCATCCCGACCAGCAGCGCGAACGGGTCGTCGCTCAGCAGCCGGTCGGTGTCGGGGTCGCCGGTGATCCAGAGCTCGGTAGCCATGCCTCCATAGTGCCCGATGGTGCATGCGACGTCCCGGTCGGCCGCTGCTCTCAGCAGAACGCCCGACCCGGTCACGTCGTCGGCCCTACCCTCGGACGCATGGCCGACACCCCACCGCCTCCGCCCCCGGCGCGCGACGAGACGCCCCAGGACGCCGGCACCCCGCCGCCGTCGACCCGGACGGGACGCGAGCCGCTGTGGCGGCACATGCTCGGCGAACGACTGCGGCACCTGCGGCACGTGCGCGGCGAGACCCTCGACCAGACCGCGCGCCGGGCCGGGATCTCGCCGCAGTACCTCTCGGAGATCGAGCGTGGGGTCAAGGAGCCGTCGAGCGAGATGATCGCGGCGATCACGGGCGCGCTGGACGTCACGCTGGTCGACCTGGTCAGCGCCGTCGCCGACCGCCTGGTCACCGTGCGGGCCACCCTGCGGGGACCGACCTGCCGGGCGGCCTTCGCGCTGGCGGCGTAGGCTCCGCCAGCCGGGTCGGCGGCCGGGCCCGATCGCCACCGCGACCAGGCCCGGACCGCGGCGAGGTCAGCGCTGCTCGATCACGTGGTCCAGCAGCCCGTACTCCAGCGCGGCGCCGGCCGTGAAGATGCGGTCCCGGTCGGTGTCGGCGCGCAGCGTGTCGACGCCCCGCCCGGTGTGCCGGGAGAGCGCCTCCTCCATGTCGGCACGGATCCGGACCACCTCGTCGGCCTGGAGGATCAGGTCCGGGATCGCCCCGCGGCCCTGCGCCGCGGGCTGGTGCAGGATGACGCGGGCGTGCGGCAGCGCGGCCCGCTTGCCCTCGGCCCCGGCCGCGAGCAGCACGGCACCGACGGCGACGGCCTGCCCCACGACGGTCGTCGACACCTGAGGGCGGATGTAGCGCATGGTGTCGTAGATGGCCATGCCGGCGCTCGGGTCCCCGCCCTCGCAGTTGATGTAGAGCTGGATGTCGCTGTCCGGGCTGCTCGACTCCAGGTGGATGAGCTGGGCGATCAGCGCGTTGGCCACGCCGGCGTCGATCGCCGTGCCCAGGTAGATGATCCGCTCGCTGAGGAGCTGCGAGTAGACGTCCATGATCCGCTCGCCCCGCGGGTGCGCCGCGATGACGTTCGGGATGGTGTAGGTGCTCATCGGGCGTCCCCCTCGGCGCTTGTCCCTGCGGTCGCGGCGAATCCCGTCCGTGCGCGCTCCCGCGGCCGGATGCCGTCGAAGCCGCCCACGATCGTGTCGATGAACCCGAACTCGCGGGCCTCCAGCGCCGTGTACCAGTGGTCGTGCAGCGAGTCGTCGAAGATCCGCTCGACCGGTTGCCCGGTGTCCTCCGAGATCAGCCGCAGCACGGTGTCGCGGGTGTGCCGCAGGTCGTCGGCCTGCAGCTCGATGTCGACGGCGGTACCCGCGATCCCCGCGGACCCCTGGTGCATCAGCACCCGGGCGTTGGGCAGCGCGCGCCGCTTGCCGGGCGCACCCGCCGAGAGCAGGAACTGGCCCGCGCTGTAGGCGATGCCCAGCACGAGCGTGGAGACGTCGTTGGGGATGGTGCGCATGATGTCGCGGATGGCGAGCATCGCCGGCACCGATCCGCCCGGCGAGTGGATCCAGAGGTCGATGTCCGACGACGGATCCTCCGTCGCCAGCGTGATGAGCTGCGTCATCAGGAGCGTGCCGTTGTCGTCGTCGAGCGGTCCGTCCAGGACCAGGACACGCCGCTCGAACAGGTCGCGCCGGGAGCGCTCGCCGAACTGCGGGGGCTGCGGTGATTCGGTCATGACCTCACCGTGCCTCCCGGGGAGGGGCCCGGGGAGGCGGATCTGCCGTCAGCAGCACTGCTCTGAGCAGCGAGGCTGTCGGCGCCCCGGCCCAGGCGGCCCCGTCCGGTCAGCGAGGCCCGGCGACGCGCAGGTCGATCCCGAACCGGACCGGGCTGCCGGCGGGGACCTCGCGAGCCACGTAGCGCAGCCACCAGGTGCCGTCGGTGGCGTCGGGCTCGACGGCGACCAGCTCGGCGGCCGTGTCCAGCGAGACCTCCAGGCCGGGCAGCGACCAGCGCTCGGTCGTCAGATCGGCGAAAGGGACGTCGCCGGCGGCGTCCTCGGGCCCCGTGCGTCCGGCGGCCGGGTCGACGTCCGGCACCCTGACGTGGAACGCGAACGCCAGGTCGCCGCCGTCGTGCCGGGAGCAGCTCAGCGCCAGCGACGGCCCCTCGGCCCGGGCGTCGACGGCCAGGTCGCTGACCAGCCGGATCCAGCCGACGTCGGCGCCGTCGTGCACCCCCACGTCCGCGCCGTCCCCGCTCCCGCCGTCGACCAGCCAGTGCACCGTCGCCGGGTGGAACTGGTCGGCCAGGTCGCCGCGCTCGCCCGCGACGTCCTCGGCCCCCACCAGCAGGCGCTCGCCGACCCACGACGTGGCGACCCGGAACGGGTCGCGCGCGATCACCTGGTCCACCTGCCGCTCGCCGCGGAACCCGGTCAGGTGCGCCAGGGCGTCGTCGGGCACCTCGGCACCCAGGACCGCGACCACGGGCCCGAGCGCGAGGTCCCACGCGTGCCGGAACGGCCGGTCCGTCTCCGGGAAGGGGGCCAGGTCGCGGCCGACCGCCAGCCAGATCCACAGCCCGACACCGGAGGCGTAGTGCCGCAGGTCCATGCCGTAGCTGCGGTCGTACGGGCCCGCGAGGTTGCGCAGCCCCGCGTGATAGTGCCGCGCGGTGTCCTGCCACAGGCCCGCCTCCATCTCGGCGCCCGCGGTCCGAAGCAGGGGCTGGTGCGCGTACCGGCGCCACAGCGCCAGCGCATACAGGTCGATGCCGTAGTACGTGGGCGAGTTGTACTCGTCGAACGTCCCGTCCACCCGGAACCGGGCCAGTACCTGCTCGGCGAGCCGCAGGGCCGGGGCCTCCCAGGCGGGTTCGCCCAGCCGGACGGCGGCGTCCTGCAGCAGGAACGCCGCCAGCAGCGCGATGTTCGTGTAGTGCGCGCCGACGCCGCGCGCGAGCGACCCCTCGACGGCGCGCCGCAGCGCGGCCTCCACCCGCGGGCCCAGGTCACCCGCCAGGGCCTCGGGGAACTCGTTGGCCACGATCACCAGGGTCGTGCCGATGAACTCCCGCCAGTTCGGGTCGTAGTCGCGCCACGCGACGGACTGCGCCGTCGGGCGCGCCTCGTGCGGGCTGCGGAGCCACGTGCCGTGGAACGGCATCCCCGGGGCGTCGAGCTGGTGGTCCAGCACGCGCCCCAGGGCGTGCCGGGCGCGGTCGGCATCGGCCTCCGCGTCGTGCCGGGCGGGCAGGTTCCGCACGAGCAGGCCTACGGCGTACCAGCCGGTCTCGCGCACCATGTGCCCCACAGGCGCGCCGCCCGCGCCGCCCGGCTCCTCGGGCGCGCGGAGCAGCCCGGCCTCCGGGTCCCACTGCCCTTCCATCCAGTCCAGGGAGCGCGCGGTCAGGTCACGGGCCTCGGGAGTGAGCCGGGCAGGTCGCATCGTCGCGGGTACCTCGTCCTCGTCGGTGAGCGGTCGGTGAGTGTTCGGGCCAGTGCTCGGGTCGGCGCTTGGTTCAGGCGGTCGGTCGGGCGGCGCCCACGCTCTCACACGTCCCGGTCAGGGGATCAGCCGGTCCACGATCTCCAGCGTGTCCTCCGTGAAGTGGCCGTCGTCGCGCACCACGAGCGTGCCGCCGAGCTTGTCGAACATCGCGCGGCCCTGCTCGGCGTCGCAGCCGAACTCGTCGGTCACGGAGTTGAGGAACACCAGGTCCCGGGCGTGCGCGCGGATCGCGTCCCAGTCGTAGGACTCCTGCAGCACCGGCTCCGGGCCGGGGTTCGGGTTGGTCGAGTAGCCGCCCACCAGCACCGCCTGAGCCACGGTCACGTCGAGGTGCTCCAGCAGCGCCAAGAGCAGGGCGGCCCCGCCGGAGTGCCCCACGAGCACGGTGTCCTCGTCGAACGTGTGCGCGGCCAGCACCGTGGGCAGGAACGTCGCGACCGGCTCGACGTTGGTGCCGGGGTGGTGCGGCGTCTCGACGTCGTACCCGCGCTGCCGCAGCCGGTCCGCGAGCCACGGGTACCAGATCCACGCCGGGTCGGCGTTGGTCCCGTGGAAGATGATCGCCCTGCGTCCCATCAGCTCTCCTTCGTCGCGGGAACGGACGGCGGCGTCCGTTCCGGCGTGGTGTCCGGCGTGGTCTCCGGCACGGACGCTACCGCTCGGCCCGGCCGCACGACCGGGTCCACGACGAGGTTGACCTGGTCGAGCACCGGCTCGAAGCCGATCGCCGCGTACACGCGGTTGGACACAGGGTTGCCCTTGTCGGTGTAGAGGCAGACCCGGTGGCCGTCGTCGAGCACGCGCTGCGCGACGTCGGCCACGAGCGCCCGGGCATAGCCGCGCCCCCGGTGCTCGCGCGGGGTGTAGACCGGTCCGATCCGCACCACGCCGAACGACGGCGGCCGGGCGCCGGTCAGCTGGACCACCTCGCCGCCGACGTCCCAGAGCCAGACGGCGCCCTCCTCGATCCGCTCCCGGGCGCCGCCGATCCGCAGCGGCTCCGCGTCCTCGTCGGGCGCTCGACCCGCCTGGGCGTCGGCCTCCGTGTGGAACACGTCGAACCACGCGGTGACCACGTCCAGGTCGGCGAGCGTGGCGAGCCGGGCGCGGCCCGACGGCGGCGGGGTGGGCCGGACGATCCGCGACGCCTCCCACAGCCGCTCCGGCCGGTCCGCGCGCACGGTGCCGCCCGTGGTCCGCCGCACCTCGTCGGTGAACGCGCGGACGGCGGTCACGGGGCCGTTCGCCGAGGTCAGCGGGGCATCGCCGGCGCGGGCGGTCCGGTCCAGGGCGGCGCGGGCGAGCAGCCGCGCGGCATCCTCGGGCAGGTCGGGCACCCAGACGGTGTGCGGCGGGTGCGGCATGGTGCGCATCGACACGCCGACGACGGCGTCGTGCTCCCGCACGGCCGCCCACCACATCGGGTGCTCCGGGGGCGGCCCGCCGGGGGTGAACGACCGGGCGGCCTGACGCGTCACCGACGCGACGACGCTCCAGACCACGGGCTGGGCGGCCAGCAGGTCGCCCGCGACGTCCAGGACGGTCGCCGGATCATCGAACAGCTCGACGCTGTAGGCGCTGGTCATCCGGGAATCCTGACACGCGGCCCGCCCCGGATCGAGCACATTCCGCCGCCCGGGCCGACCACCCCACGAGCTGCCGACCACACCAGCCGCCGCGGGTCAGCGGACCAGCCGGACCTCCAGCAGGTCCGTGTCCGGGTCCGTCGCCGTGACGCCGTCGGGCAGGAAGCCGGCCCGCTGCAGGAACTTGCGCGCCCGCGGGTTGGAGGCGAACGTCCAGACCTGGGCCGACGTGCCGGGCGGGAGGATGTTCTCCAGCAGCGCGTGGCCCACGTTGGTGCCGTGGAAGGCCGGGTCCACGTACAGCTCGTGCAGCTCGATCGGCTTGGCCGGCGGCTGCCCGAGGTGCGGGCCGGACGGGTTCTTCATCGCGAAGCCGACGATCTTGTCGCCCACCTCGGCGACGAGGGCCTTGTTGCCGGCGGCGAGGATCCGCATCCAGCCCTCGGTGCGGGTGCCGAGGGTCTCGGTCTTCCAGTGCTCGGGCGGCAGGAGGTCCTCGAACATGGCGCGCCGGGTGGTCCAGTGCACGGCGGCGATGCCGACGGCGTCGTCGGGGGTCGAGGCGCGGACGTGGAAGTCTGACATGGGGGGAACGGTAACCCGACTACCTGACCATCCGGACCTCGGCCAGGTCAGCGGTGCTCGTGTCGACCACCCGGGCACCCTCCATGGCAAAGCCGTTGCGCTCGTAGAAGCGGCGCGCCCGCGGGTTGTCCTCCGCGACCCAGAGCTGGGCGGGGGTCCCGGGCGGCACCACGGCGTCCAGCAGCGCCTGCCCGACGCCGGTCCCGTGGTACGCCGCCAGGACGTAGAGCAGGTAGAGCTGCCGGGCGCGCACGGGCAGCACGTCCTCCTGCTCGACGGCGTCGCCGGCCATCGCGATGCCGACCACCTCGCCGTCGGCATCGGCGACCACGGGTGCCGCGCCGTTCGACAGCCACCGCTCCCACGTCGTGATGCGGCGCTCGAGCGTGGCCGTGGCCCAGAACTCGGGCGGGAGGATCGCCCCGTAGGTCGTGACCCAGGTGGTGTGGTGCACCTGGGCGACCGCGGCGGCGTCGGACAGCGTGGCTGTGCGCAAGATCACGACGCGAAACATACTCCCGCGCCGGGGTGCCCGACGACACGCGGTCACCACCCGGCCGTTCCCCGACCGGAAACCGGGCCTGACCTGGGCGTCAGCCCTTGTGCAGGGTCCCCACAAGGCACTCCTCGATGCCGACAGCCGACAGGAGCCGCGACGGCACCGCCCCGAGCCAGCCGACGGCCTCGTACGCGGGCACGAGCCGCACGTCCTTGACCACGAAGTCGGCCCCGCCGCGCGTCAGTCGCACGTTGCCCGCGCTCATCGTGTTGCGGGCCCAGTCCGTGCCCGAACCCCACGGCAGCGGCAGCACCGCCAGGACCTCCTCCTCGGGCCGGGCCGCGAACGCGACCAGGGGAGTGCGGTACTCCACCCCGGACCGGCGGCCCACGTGGTGCAGCACCACCCACGGCGGGATGCGTCCGGCGACGCGGAGCACCCACGGGTTGAGAACCTTGCCTGCCTGGACGACGAACTCTGGTGCGGCCATGGCTCCCATCATGGAACAGGTCCGCGCATCCGTCAGCCCCAGGACGCCGCCCGATGCGTCAGCCGCGCTCGAAGGAGAGCACCGGCCGGCCCGTCCGGGGGTGGCGCAGCACGTCCACGCGGACGCCGTAGACCGGCTCCAGCACCTCCGGGACCAGCACCTCGCCGACGGGGCCCGCCGCGACCACGCGGCCGTGGTCGAGCACCACCAGGTGGTCGCAGGTCGCGGCGGCGAGGTTCAGGTCGTGCAGCGCGGCGACGACGGTCACGCCGTCCGCCGCGAGGTCGCGCAGCACCCGCATGGCGTGCAGCTGCGCGGAGATGTCCAGATGGTTGGTCGGCTCGTCGAGCAGCAGCAGGCGGGGCTGCTGCGCCAGGGCGCGGGCCATGTGCACCCGCTGGCGCTCGCCGCCCGACAGCGTGCCGACCTCGCGGTCCGCGAGCTCCTTGGCGCCCGCGGCGTCGAGGGCCGACCGTGCGGCCGCACGGTCCGCGTCGGAGTCGCCCGCCAGCAGCGAGCGGTGGGGGATGCGGCCCAGCAGCACGGCGTCCAGCACGGTCAGCGGCAGGTCGGTCGTCGCGTCCTGCTCCACGAGGGCGAGCACGCGGGCGCGCTCGCGCCGGGGCAGCGCGGCCAGGTCGGCGCCGTCGAACGTGGTGGCCGGTCCGGCCTCGTCCCGGGTCGCGGACGACGGCGCCCGCCCCGCCTGCTGCACCCCGGCCAGCACCCGCAGCAGGGTCGACTTGCCGGACCCGTTCGGGCCGAGCAGCCCGGTGACGGCGCCCGCCGGGGCGACCACCCCGACGTCGTCCAGGATCGCCCGCGACGAGATCTCCCAGAACACCCGCTCGGCCGCAAGCCCCGACCGTCGGGTGTCGGGTATGTGGTGGTCGGAGGCGCTGGAGACCCACAGCTGTCCGGCACTCACCGCTGGTTTCCCTTCCACAGGAGGAACGCGAAGACCGGGGCGCCGATCGCCGCGGTGACGATGCCGACCGGCAGCTCGCGCGGCTCGAACACCGTGCGGGCCAGCGTGTCGGCCCAGACCAGGAACGACGCCCCGGCCAGCGCGGACAGGGGCAGCAGCAGGCGGTGCCGCGCGCCCGTGAACAGCCGCACCGCGTGCGGCAGGACGAGCCCGACGAACCCGATGGACCCGCTCTGCGACACGAGGGCCCCGGTCAGCAGCGCCACGCCGATCAGCAGGATCCACCGGGCCCGGTTCACGGGCACGCCCAGGGCGGCGGCCGCGGTGTCGCCGAACGTGAACGCGTCCAGCACGGACCCGGTCAGCGCGAGCAGCGTGCCGAGCACCAGGACGGCGCCGCCGGCGATCGCCACCGACGTCCAGGTCGCGGACGCGACCGAGCCCATCAGCCACGACAGCACCTCGCGGAACGCGTCGCCCTTGGCCGACCAGAAGATCACGAACGACACGGCCGCCGCGCAGAGCTGGCTGATCGCCAGCCCCGCCAGCACCGTGCGTGTCGGTGTGATCGTGCCGAGCGCACCGGCCAGCGTGAGCGCCAGGGCGAGCGCGCCGACCGCCCCGGCGAACGCCGCGACCGGGAGCAGCAGCGGGACGCCCGCGAGCAGCACCAGGACGGCGCCCAGGGACGCGCCCGAGGAGAGCCCGAGCAGGTACGGGTCGGCAAGGGGGTTGCGCGTGAGCGACTGCATCACCGCGCCGCAGACCGCCAGGCCCGCGCCGACGGCCGCCGCGGTGAGGATGCGGGGCATCCGCAGCTGCCACACCATGCCGTCGCGCAGCGCGGAGAGCGGCTCCAGCCCGAGCGGCCCGCCGAGCCCGAGATGCGTGGCGAGCGACCGGCCCACCTCGGACAGGGCCAGGTCCGCCGGCCCGATCGTCACCGCCACGCCGATGCTCAGCACGAGGACGAGCGCCGCGACGGGCAGCGCCAGCCAGCCTGCGGACCGCGAGGAGACGCCCGGCACGCCCGGCCGGGCGCTCGGCGCGCTCGACCGGCCGGTCACGCCCGGCACGGAACCGCTCACCGGTCGAGATCCGCCAGCTGGTCCACCACCGAGGCGACGGCGTCGACGTTCCGCACGCCGGCCTCGGTCGCCGGGAAGGGCAGCACGACGTACCGCTCCTCCTTGACCGCCGACATCTCGCGGGTGGCGGGGTTCGACTCCAGCGCCTCGATCTTGGCGTCCGCCGGGTTCCACGCGGCGTCGACCAGCACGATCACGTCGGGGTCGGCCTCGACCACGTTCTCCCAGCCGAGCGACGTCCACGTGTCGTGGACGTCGGCCGCGACGTTGGTCAGTCCGGCGGCCTCCATGATCATCTGGGGTGCGCCGATGCCCGCGCCGACGTACGGGGTGTCGTCGCCCGAGGACCACCACAGCGCCGTCAGGCCGCGGCCGTCGGGCTCGATCGCGTCCAGCGCCGCCCGCTGCTCCTCGACGAGCGCGGCCGCGGCGTCGCCGGCGTCGAACAGGGAGCCGACCTCCTCGATCTCCGCGAACACCGTGTCGAACGTGAGCGGGTCCGGCATGTACCCGTCCTCCTTGCAGGCGGCGGGGGAGACGTACGTGGCGACGCCGAGCCTGGCGAGGGTCTCGCGGTCGCCCGCGGTCTCCGCCGTCAGGTTGGACTCCCAGCCGGCGTAGACCAGGTCGGGTTCCAGCTCCAGGGTGGCCTCGGAGCCGGGGGCCTCGTCGGCGAACGGCTCGTCCACGGCGGGGACGGTCTCCAGCGAGTCCGGCACCGGCCCGTCGAGGAACGCCGAGCCGACGATCCGGTCGCCGAGGCCGAGCGCCAGCAGCATCTCCGTGGTCGACGACTTGATGGTCACCACCCGCTCGGGCGGCGCGGTGACCTCGGTCTCGAACCCGCAGTTGTCGAGCGTGACCGGAAACCCGGCCGACGCCGGGGACGCGCCCTCGGCGTCCGCCGCGCCGGACGTGGTGGTCGAGCAGGCGGCGAGGGCGAGGGCCGCCGCGGCGGCGGCGAGGGCGGGCAGGGCGACGGTCCGTGCGGACGGGCGGGACGCACGAGGCGCACGGGCAGGGCGGGGGTTCACGCGATGGCTCCAAGGGTCGACGAACAGCCCACGGCCAGGAAGCCATGGGTGAGCAGCGACGCGCCATCTCGCGTCCGGGCGGGGAAGCGGCTCACGACGAGAGCCGCATCGGCGGGCCAAAGCGTGGCCCGCGACCCGGCCGCCACATTACACCGGCCGATCTGCGCGTTCCGGGCGCTTTCGCTCTCGGCGTCGAACCGCCGTCGGGCGCCCCACCTGGCCCGACGGCGTCCGCACCGCGGACGGACACGGACCCGGCCGACGGCGAGCGGCCGCCGACGTTAGGGTGCGGCCATGAGCGACAGCACTGCCCCGCAGACCGGTTCCGAGACCAAGCCGACCCGACGTGCCCTGGTGACCGGTGCGTCGTCGGGCATCGGGGCCGCGACCGCCCGCCGGCTGCGCGCCGACGGGTGGGACGTCGTGGCCGCGGCCCGGCGCGCGGACCGCCTCGAGGCGCTCGCGGCGGAGACCGGCTGCGAGGTCTACGCCGTCGACCTGACCGACGCCGCCGCCGTCGCCGCGCTCGCGGAGCACCTCGCCGCGACCGGCGGGCTCGACGCCGTCGTGAACAACGCGGGCGGCGCGCTCGGGCTGGACCGCGTGGAGGCCGCCGACATCGACGGCTGGCGGCAGATGTACGAGATCAACGTGCTGGGCACGCTGCGCGTGACCAAGGCGGTGCTGCCCCTCCTGCGCGAGGCGGGCGCCGCGAAGGGCGTGGCCGACGTCGTGAACGTGACCTCGACCGCCGCCCAGGGCGCCTACGAGGGCGGCGCCGGGTACACGGGCGCCAAGCACGCCGAGCACATGCTGTCCCAGACGCTGCGCTGGGAGATCGCGGGCGAGCCGGTGCGCGTCATCGAGGTGGCCCCCGGCGCCGTGGCGACCGAGGAGTTCTCGCTGGTCCGGTTCGGCGGCGACGCCGCGAAGGCCGCCGCCGTCTACGAGGGCTACACGCCGCTGGTGGCCGACGACATCGCCGACACGATCGCCTGGACCCTGTCCCGCCCCGACCACGTCAACATCGACCTGGTCACGGTGCGGCCCCGGGCGCAGGCGCACAACTCGAAGATCGTGCGCAACACCGGGATCTGAACGCCGCCGCCGCGTCCCCTGGCCGGCGCGGGCAAGTCCTTACGGGATCGTCATGATCCGCGTCAGGGCTCGGTCCCCACAGGAACCCGTGCCAGGCTGAGCTCATGACTCAGGCAACCGAGAGCCCGGCCGCCGCGCAGGCCGACCGCAGCCCGGGAGACACGGGCTGGGCCGCGCTGGCGGGCGTGCTCGCCGGGGGTGCGGGGCTCGCCGTCGCTGAGCTCGTCGCCGCCGTCGTCGCACCCGGCGCGAGCACGCTCTTCGCGGGCGGCGCCGCCGTGGTCGACGCGGTGCCCGGATGGCTCAAGGACTTCGCCGTGCAGTGGTTCGGCACCAACGACAAGGCGGTCCTGCTCGGGACGATGGGCGTGGTCCTCGCCGTGGGCGCGGCGCTCGCGGGCTGGCTGGAGCTGCGCCGGCCGCCGTTCGGCGCGCTGCTGATGGGCGCCGTCGGCGTGGTCGGGGCCATGGTCGCGGTGCTGCGCCCGGACGCGACGCCGCTGTGGGCGCTGCCCAGCATCGTCGGGCTCGGTGCGGCGGTGCTCCTGCTGCGCGCGGCCGTGGCGCGGCTGCGACCGGTGCCGTCCCGGCGCGCGGCGTCGGGCAGCGGGGGCTCGGGCAGCGCTGCGCCGGACGGCGGGGTGGACCGCCGCGGCTTCCTGACCGTCTCCGGCATCACCGTGGGCGTGGCCGCGCTGGCGCTGGTGGGTTCGCGCGTGCTCTCGGCGGGTTCGACGGCGGTGAGCGCCGTCCGCGACAAGCTGCGCCTGCCCACGGCCCGCACGACGGCGCCCCCGGTGCCCGCAGGGGCTGACCTGAAGCTCGACGGCCTCACCCCGTACGTCACGCCGAACCCGGACTTCTACCGCATCGACACGGCGCTGATCGTGCCGCAGGTCAACCCCGAGGACTGGTCGCTGGAGGTCCACGGCCTGGTGGAGGAGCCGTTCACGATCACCTGGGACGAGCTCCTCGCGCTCCCGCTGGAGGAGCACCACGTGACGCTGGCCTGCGTGAGCAACACCGTGGGCGGCGACCTCATCGGCAACGCGCTCTGGCTCGGCTACCCGATCCGCGCGCTGCTGGAGCGCGCCAAGCCGCGGGCGGGCGCCGACATGGTGCTCTCCCGGAGCACCGACGGCTTCACCGCCGGCACGCCGCTGGAGGTGCTGCAGGACCCCGACCGCGACAGCCTGCTCGCGATCGGCATGAACGGCGAGCCGCTGCCCGTGGAGCACGGCTTCCCCGCGCGGCTCGTGGTGCCCGGCCTGTACGGGTACGTGTCGGCCACCAAGTGGGTCACGTCGCTGGAGGTCACCACCTTCGACGCCGACCAGGGCTACTGGACGCCGCGCGGCTGGTCCGCGCTGGGACCGATCAAGATCGAGTCGCGCATCGACGTGCCGCGCGGTTCCGCGCCCGCCGGCGCGGTGACCGTGGCCGGCGTCGCCTGGGCGCAGCACACGGGCATCGGCAAGGTGGAGGTCCGGGCCGACGACGGCGACTGGGTCACCGCCGAGCTCGCCGAGACGGTGGGTCCCGACACGTGGCGCCAGTGGCACGCGTCGATCGACCTGGCCGCGGGCAACCACACGCTGGCGGTGCGCGCCACGGACGCCGACGGCCTGGTCCAGACGGAGGCCGAGGCGCCGCCCGCCCCCGACGGCGCGACGGGCTGGCACACGGTGACGGTGTCGGTGGGCTGACCGTCAGCAGAACGGCGCCGACGCCGACGACGTCGCCGCCACGAGCAGCCCGTGGAGCTGGTCGCGCTGCTCCGGCCGGAGGGTCTCGAAGACCTCGTCCTCGACGGCCGCGAGCGCGGCCTCCGCCTGGCAGAGCAGCGTCACGCCGTCGTCGGTCAGGGAGACCACGTGCCGGCGCCGGTCCTGCGGCGAACGCCGCCGCTCGACCAGGTGCTTGCCCTCCAGCTCGTTGAGCAGCCCCACGATGTTCGTGCTGTCCAGCACGAGCGCGGCGGCCAGGTCCTGCTGCGTGATCTCGGCCCGGTCGCGGAGCACCGTCAGGGCCACGAGGTGGCGGGTGCGCAGGCCGAGGGGCGCGAGCGCGGACTCGCTGCGCCGGCGCAGGTGGCGGGCCAGGTAGTCGATGAGCGCGCCCGATCGGCGTACCGACTGCGCCAGTACCGGCGGCTCCTCCACGGCATCTCCTTCGTCGTCGCGACCCCGCAACTCTACGGGAGCACGGGGTCGCGACGTGGGGAATTACGCCGTGAGCGGGCGCTCAGGCGGTGGCGACCGCGGGCGCCCACAGGTCGTCGATGGCGGCCTCGGCCTGCCGGCGGCTCTCCTCGGCCAGCGGCACCAGCCCGGCCATCGCGGGGTTGGTCCCCGCGAGCGTCAGCTCGGTGGTGATGAAGCGCGGCTCCAGCCCCACCATCGCCACACCGTGCGGCAGCCACGCCGTCGCGTGGTCCCAGCCCTGCCGCGGGGCGCCCTCGCCGTACCCGCCGCCACGGGAGACCACCACGACGAAGTCGCGCCCGCCGAGCAGGCCCTTCCCGGTCTCGGGGTCGATGGACAGCCCGGGCGCCATGAGGTGGTCCACCCAGGACTTCACCGTGCTCGGCGCCCCGTAGTTGTAGATCGGCAGGCCGAGCAGCACCGTGTCGGCGGCGGCGACCTCGCCCACGAGCTCCGAGATGCGGGCCCACGACTCGGCCTGCTCGGGGGTGTGCTGGTCGGCCGGCAGGCCGCGGCTGACGTTGGCGGCGGCGTCGAAGTGCGGCACCGGGTGGGCGCCGAGGTCGCGGTAGGTCACCGTGCCGTCCGGGTGCGCGGCGTGCCAGGCGCTCGCGGCCCGTGCGGTGAGCTGCCTGCTGACCGAGTTGTCGCCCTGGATGCTTGCGTCGATGTGCAGCAGTGTTGCCATGGTCGGGTTCCTCCTGGAGGGGTCGTGTCCGGCCGATGCGGCCTCCAGGATCAATCATTCGTGAACCACATAGTATTTCCGAAGAACATGTGATCTGGATCACTCCGTGGCGCCTCGGGTGCGGTCGCCGATGACTTCCGGTGGCCCGCGCCGTCGACCAGGAGAACGATGAGGTGCGAGCGCTGGTCTTGACCTCAACCTTCGTTGAGGTACTGGAGTTGTCCCATGAGTCACGAACCGCAGTCCGCCGCCGACGTCGCCCCGCGCCTTCGGCTGGCCGACCCGACCGTGCGAACCTTCGCCCAGCTGCTGGTGAACGTGCTGCTCGTGGGCGTCATCAACTACACGGTGTGGTTCGCCGTCACGTTCTTCGTGTTCCTGGAGACCCGGTCGGTCTTCGCGACGGGCGTCATCGCCGGCCTGTTCCTCGTCGCGATGGTCGGCACCGGCGTGTGGTTCGGCAGTCTGGTGGACCACCACCGCAAGAAGCTGGTGATGCAGGCCTCGGCCCTGGTGTCGTTCGCGTTCTACGCGGTCTGCCTGGCCATGTACCTGCTCACGCCGGCCGAGGAGTGGACCGACCCGGGCAGTGTCCGCCTCTGGGTGCTGATCGTGCTCCTCATGTGCGGGGTGATCGCGGGCAACCTGCGCTCCATCGCGCTCCCGACGGTGGTCACGGCCCTCTTCGACGACAGCCTCCGGGACCGCGCGAACGGTCTGGTCGGCACGGTCCTGGGCATCTCGTTCCTCGTCACGTCGGTGATCAGCGGCCTGCTCGTGGCGCTCGACGGCATGCGGACGTGCCTGGTCCTCGCCCTCGGCGTGCTCGTGGTCGCACTCGTGCACCTGCACTTCGTCAAGGTTCCCGAGTCGCTGTCGCACGCCGCGGCGGAGGGCGAGCCCCGGAGGGTCGACCTGCGGGGCACGATGCGGGTGGTCGGCCGCATCCCCGGGATGTGGGCGCTGATCGCGTTCACCGCGCTGAACAACCTGCTGGGCGGTGCGTTCATGGCGCTCATGGACGCGTACGGGCTGTCGATGATGTCCGTGCAGGCGTGGGGCCTGGTCTGGGGTGCGCTGAGCGCCCTGATGATCGTGGCCGGCCTGCTCATCGCCCGCACGGGCCTCGGGTCCAACCCGGTGCGCACCATCCTGCTGGTCAACCTGGGCCTGTGGGCCGTCACCGTCGTCTTCCCGATGCAGGCCTCGGTGGTCTGGCTCGTGGCCGGGCTGGCGGTCTACATGATGGCCATGCCGTACGTCGAGGCCTCCGAGCAGACGGTGCTGCAGAAGGTCGTGCCGTACGAGCGGCAGGGCCGGGTGTTCGGGTTCGCGCAGTCGGTGGAGCAGGCCGCCTCGCCGCTCACGGCGTTCCTGATCAGCCCGCTCACCCAGTTCTTCTTCATCCCGTTCATGCGCGACGGTGGCACGGGTGCCCGCTGGATCGGCGACTGGTTCGGCACGGGCGACGCCCGGGGGATCGCGCTCGTGTTCGTGCTCGTCGCGGTGCTCGGCCTCGCCCTGACGGGCTACGCGCTGTCGAGCAAGTACTACCGCCTCCTGAGCCGCCGCTACCGCGAGGCGCCGCCCGCCACCGCAGTTGACGCCGATCCCGCCACGCCGCGCGCCATCTAGCCGTTGACCACAGCAGTTCCTGCCAAGTCGTCGACCACAGCAGTTGCTGCCAGGAACGGCGACCGGCTGGCAGGAACCGCTGTGGTCAACGGGGGCGGGAGGGGGCCGTGGGGGCGCCACGTCTCGCGGGTCAGGATCTCGGCGACCCGGTCGACGATGTCGCCCGTGGTCAGGTGGGTCGGGAAGAAGCGCAGGATGATGTTCCGGCCCTCGCCGAGCAGCCCGTTCTGGCGCACCACGTCATGCTCCACCTGCCGGTCCGTGCCGTGGAACTCCTGCGAGTCGATCTCCACGATCAGCCAGCGACCGCCGCCCAGGTACCAGACCATGTCGGCCCTGCCGAGAAACCGGCCCGCGGCGTCGAAGAGGTCCCGTTGCAGGTCGTCGGGCGCGATCCCGGCGTCGTGCAGCCGCAGGCGGGCGTGGCTCTCGGGCGGTGACTCGGCGCGGCCGTCCGCGAGGGCGAGCCAGGGGATCACCTTGAGCGAGTTCCGTCGGCGTCGGAGCCGACGGCGGATCGTCACCAGCTGCGTCGGCTCGATCAGGCCCCGGTGCAGGGCGCTGTCGAGGCTCGCCACGGCGTCGTCCCTGCTCAGGGTAGGCAGTGCCTGGACCAAGGCGAGCTCCGGCTCGACCACCTCGCGACCGTGGATCCGGACCGTCTCGGCCCGGGTCACGTACTGCCGCAGGGTGGTCCCGTCGCGTGCCCTGCCTGCCGCGCCGCGCGGCAGCGCCGACTCGGGGACGAGGTGTCGGGGCAGCCCCTGGACCCCGTGCAGCATGAGGGCGCAGGCGCCGACGGCGATCGCTCGCCGGTTGGCCAGGAGCGTCGACCAGACCGCGCGTAACCGGGCGATGTCGTAAGGGTGCAGGTCAGCCAGCACGGTGCCGGTGTCGAAGACGCCGCGGGCCACCCGGCGCCAAGCGCCCCCGGCGACGAGATTCCGTCGCCGCGACGGCCCGACGCCGGCGGCCTCGCACTGCTCGGCGGACACGAGCCCGCCCTGCCGCCGCGCGAGCTCGAGAAGCTGCGTCGGGACGGCTTCCTTGGAGGGCACCCCACGATTACACCTGATGATGCCGATTGCTCACTGTTGCTATCCACAAGCTCCGGTGTTGACCACAGCAGTTGCTGCCAGATTTGCCCTCCCTCTGGCAGCAACTGCTGTGGTCAACACCGGGTGGTTGAGGGTGGGGTCAGTCGAGCGACAGGGTCGGGAGGAATGACCCGACGAAAGCCTCGGCCGTCTCGTGGGGGAGGTTCAGCGTGATGACGTAGGCGCCCTCGCCGGTGGCCGGCTCGAGGACCAGCATCGTCGGGCCCTTCTGATCGTCGGGGACCTCGGTGCCGGCGGGCAGGCCATAGACCTCGGCGGCTACGTCGAACGCCTCGGCGCGCTCTGCCCCCGGCAGGTCGAACGGCTCGCCGCCGGTCCGGTCGGCGATGCCCGGCCACGCCGGGGTCGAGGAGCCCTCGTCGTAGTAGGCCATCCGGAGGAACGGCGGGGCGTCGGGGTCCACGCTGCTGTGCCACATGTCCGAGGTCACGCCGGGCTCGTCCACGACCGGGCCGCTGGTCACGATCTCGGGCGGCAGGGCGTAGGTCAGGCCCGCCAGCTCGTGCGTGTGCCAATCGGCCGGCACGTCCGCCGCCGACCCCAGCGCGTCCTTCGCCGCGTCCCGGACCTCCTCCTCCGAGACGCTGGACGACGGGTCCGCCGACGCCGACGCCGACGGCGCCGCGCCCGGCAGCAGCACGCCGGCCGTCGTCGGGCCGCCGAGGGCGAACGCGGCGCCCGCGAAGGCCGCCACCGCCGTCACCCCGCCACCGGTCACGAGGACCGCCCGGCGGGTGCGCGTGCGGCGCACGGCGACGCGGGCCATGTCGTGCGGGTTCCCCGGGGTCGGCGGCGTGACACCGCCGCTCACCTCGCGCACGTGCGCCAGCCAGCCGTCGTCGGCCGGCTCGGGGGTGTGGTCGTTGCTGGTCATGCGTCCTGTCCTTCCGAGAGCAGTGCGCGCAGGCGGGCGAGGCCGCGTGCGCCCTGGGACTTCACGTTGCCGACGCTGACGCCGAGCTCCTCGGCGACGTCGGCCTCCGACCGGTCGAGCAGGTGCCGGAGCACCACGACCCGCCGCTGGCCCGGCCCGAGCTGCCGGAGCGCCCGCACGAGGCGCTCCCGCTCCGCGACCTGGGCGCCGCCGTCGCCGACGGCGTCCTGCCGGGCCTCCTGCGCGACGGCCACGTTCTCCGGCGGCTGGAGCACCTCGCGGCGGGTGCGCCGCCACCCGTCGATGCGGGCGGTGGCCAGCACCTTCCGGGCGTAGGCGAACGGGTTGCCGTCGATCCGGGACCAGCGGCGGTAGGTGCGCTCCAAGGCGATCTGGGTGAGGTCGTGCGCGCGGTGGTCGTCACCGCACAGCAGGTAGGCGATGCGGTGCAGCGCCGCGGTGTGCTCGACGGCGAAGAGCCGGAACTGCTCCTCGGCGGACGCGCCGGTGCGGACCACCGAGAATCCGGACGTGGCGTCCGGGCTCGCCACCGGCTCGGCCGGCCGGGACGTGCGGACCGGCGGACCGGTCGCTTCGCTGATTGTGCTCATGCCCCCTGGACGTGTCCCGGGTCCGATCAGGTTGCACGCGGGATCTTTCCGGTTGCCGGGGTTCGGTACGATTGCCCCACAGGCATCGACCCGGCCATCACCGGTGAGCCTCCGGAAGAACAGGTCACCCACCGCCGTCAGGCAGCGGGGAACCCCAGTAGAACCGGACGGGTAGGCCCGTCACAGCCGTCAACGAGCGGCCGGCCGCGCCAGCGGACGGCAAGCGGGGTGGTACCGCGGCGCACCCAGGTGCGGCGTCCTCGCAGCAGAGCACCACAGAAGTCCACCTGCTGCCGAACCGAGTACCCGCCAGGAGCCAGAAGAATCATGGCCTATCCGCTGCACCGTCCCAGCGACGCCGAGGGCGCCGTCCCCGCATCACCGAGCCTGCCGGACCTCGAGCGCGACATCCTCGCGTACTGGGAGCAGGACGACACCTTCCGCGCGTCGGTCGACGCCCGCCCGGCCGGCGAGAACGGCAGCAACGAGTTCGTCTTCTACGACGGCCCGCCGTTCGCCAACGGCCTGCCGCACTACGGCCACCTGCTGACCGGCTACGCGAAGGACGTCGTGCCGCGCTACCGCACGATGCGCGGGCAGCGCGTCGAGCGCCGCTTCGGCTGGGACACGCACGGTCTGCCGGCGGAGCTGGAGGCCATGAGCCAGCTCGGTATCAAGACCAAGGAAGAGATCGTCGAGCTGGGCATCGACAAGTTCAACGAGGCCTGCCGCTCCAGCGTGCTCAAGTACACCGACGAGTGGCGCACGTACGTGACGCGCCAGGCGCGCTGGGTGGACTTCGAGAACGACTACAAGACCCTGAACCCGACGTTCATGGAGAGCGTCATCTGGGCCTTCAAGTCGCTGTTCGACAAGGGCCTGATCTACGAGGGCTTCCGCGTGCTGCCCTACTGCTGGAACGACCAGACGCCGCTGAGCAACCACGAGCTGCGCATGGACGACGACGTCTATCAGCAGCGGCAGGACCCGGCCGTCACGGTCGGCTTCCGCGTGACCGAGGTGCCGTCCGCCGCGGACGCGCTGCGCGTGGACGACCACCTGCTCATCTGGACCACGACGCCGTGGACCCTGCCGTCCAACCTGCTGGTCATGGTGGGGCCGGACGTCGACTACGCGATCGTCGAGTCGTCGTTCACCGGTACGCCGCAGCGGTACGTGCTGGCCGACGCGCGCGTGGCGGCGTACGCCCGGGAGCTCACGGACGAAGGTGCCGAGGAGCCGACCGTCGTCGGGCGCCTCAAGGGGAGCGACCTGCTGGGCGCGGCCTACGCGCCGCCGTTCGCCTACTTCGAGGGCCACCCGGGTGCGCACCGCGTGGTCGAGGCCGACTTCGTCACCACGACCGACGGCACCGGCCTGGTGCACAACGCCGGCGCGTTCGGTGAGGAGGACAAGCAGGTCAGCGACCGCGAGGGCGTGGAGCCGGTGATCCCCGTCGGTGCCGACGGCGCGTTCATCTACCCGGTCGAGGAGTACGCGGGCCTGCAGGTCTTCGCGGCGAACGCCCCGATCATCGACCACCTCAAGGCGCGCACGCGTGGCGCGGGCGACGACGAGGCCGGGCGGACGACGCCGGGCACCGTGCTGCTGCGCCGCGAGCAGTACGCGCACTCCTACCCGCACTGCTGGCGCTGCCGCAACCCGCTGATCTACATGGGCGTGTCCTCGTGGTTCGTCGAGGTGACGAAGTTCAAGGACCGCATGGGCGAGCTGAACCAGGAGATCACCTGGGTGCCCGACCACATCAAGGACGGCCAGTTCGGCAAGTGGCTGGAGAACGCCCGCGACTGGTCGATCACGCGCAACCGGTTCTGGGGCTCGCCCGTGCCGGTCTGGAAGTCGGACAACCCGGCGTACCCGCGGATCGACGTCTACGGGTCGTTCGAGGACCTGGAGAAGGACTTCGGGCGGCTGCCGCTGGACCAGGACGGCCAGCCGAACCTGCACCGGCCGTTCGTCGACGACCTGACCCGGCCCAACCCGGACGACCCGACGGGGCAGTCCACGATGCGCCGCGTCGAGGACGTGCTGGACGTCTGGTTCGACTCCGGCTCCATGCCGTACGGCCAGGTGCACTACCCGTTCGAGAACGCGGACTGGTTCGAGCACCACTTCCCTGGCGACTTCATCGTGGAGTACATCGGCCAGACACGCGGCTGGTTCTACATGATGCACGTGCTGTCCACGGCGCTGTTCGACCGGCCCGCGTTCAAGACGGCGGTCTCGCACGGCATCGTGCTGGGCTCCGACGGCCGCAAGATGAGCAAGTCGCTGAAGAACTACCCGGACGTCAACGAGGTCTTCGACCGCGACGGCTCCGACGCGATGCGTTGGTTCCTCATGGCCTCGCCGATCCTGCGCGGCGGCAACCTCATCGTCACGGAGGACGGCATCCGCGACGCCGTCCGCCAGGTGCTGCTGCCGCTGTGGAGCACGTACTACTTCTTCACGCTGTACGCCAACGCCGCGCGGGGCGGCGCGGGCTACTCCGCCCAGCCGCTGACGCCGGAGCGCGTGGCCGGCCTGCCCGTCATGGACCGCTACCTGCTCGCGCGCACACGTGGCCTGCTCGCCGACGTGACCGAGCAGCTCGACGCGTACGACATCGCGGGTGCCTGCGACTCGGTGCGCCAGTACCTGGACGCGCTGACCAACTGGTACGTGCGCACGCAGCGCGACCGGTTCTGGGCCGAGGACGCCGACGCGTTCGACACCCTGTCGACGGCGCTCGAGGTGCTGTGCCGGGTCATGGCGCCGCTCGCGCCGCTGCTCACGGAGGAGGTCTGGCGCGGCCTGACCGGCGAGCGTTCCGTGCACCTGACGGACTGGCCGTCGCTGGCGCCCGGCTCGCGCGAGGGCGAGGTCCTGGTGGCCGACGACGCGCTCGTCGCCGCCGTCGAGTCCGCGCGGGCCGTGGTGTCGCAGACGCTGGCGCTGCGCAAGGCGAACAAGCTGCGCGTGCGGCAGCCGCTGCGGTCGCTCGTCGTCGCCGTCGCGGACCCGGACGGCGTCGCGCCGTTCACCGGGCTGCTGGAGACGGAGCTGAACGTCAAGGAGGTGCGCCTCGTCGCGTTCTCGCCCGAGGTCGCGGCGTCGTTCGGCGTCACCGAGCGGCTCGCGGTCAACGCGCGCGCGGCCGGGCCGCGCCTGGGCCGGGGCGTGCAGGCCGTGATCAAGGCGGCGAAGTCCGGGGCCTGGTCCGTGTCCGGTTCGGGCGCCGTGGTGGTCGCGACGGCGGACGGCGACGTCGAGCTGCTCGAGAGCGAGTACGAGCTGACGACCGTCGTCGCCGGCGACACCGCCGGGGCCGACGCAGCCGAGCCCACCACGGCGGCGAGCGTGCTTGTCGGCGGCGGGTTCGTGGTGCTCGACCTCGAGCTCGACGACGCGCTGCTGGCGGAGGGTTACGCCCGCGACGTGGTGCGGGACGTGCAGGACGCGCGCAAGGCCGCGGGCCTGCAGGTCGCCGACCGCATCACGCTGGGCCTCACGGTCCCCGCCGAGTGGGTCGCCGCCGTCGAGGCGCACCGCGACCTGGTCTCCCGCGAGACGCTGGCGGAGTCGCTCACCGTGAGCGCCGGGCCGGAGCGCGCGGTGGCGGTCGCCAAGGCCTGATCCCGCTCGTCTGACGCCGCCCGCGGACCGCGGGCGGCGTCAGCTGTCGATGCGGGCGTCCCACTTGTCGAGGATGTCCACCAAGGGGATGCCGTAGACGTACGAGAAGCACTGCGTGGTCACCGAGGTGCTGCCGCAGCTGCGGCGGTTGGAGCCGCCGTCGATCATGCCGCGGGCGTACGCCTTGCCGTCGATGACGGCGTACATCGGCCCGCCGCTGTCGCCGCCGCCCACGACCACGCCGCCGTCGTCCCGGCTGGCCCGGAAGCCGTGGCAGGTCTTCTTGCCGCAGCTCCACGCGACGTCGACGGCGCGGACCTCGGCCCCGCAGTGCTCACCCGTGACAGCCCCCGAGGAGCAGATGTTCTGGCCCACGGCGGGCTGCTGCACCCCGACGACGGGGAACCTGTAGCGCGCGTTGACGCTCGACGCGTTCCAGGGCCCGCCGAACACCGAGCCCGACGTCTCGGGCTCGCCGACCGGGTCGATGAGCTCGGCGTCGATCTCGAGGGCGCGGTTGGTGACCTTGCCCAGCTGCTGGCCCTCGCCGTCGCGCACCAGGGAGCCGATCCCCGCGTTGCAGTGCGCCGCGCTGACGATCTTGTGGTTGCCGGCGGCGGTGACGATCGAGAAGCCGGTGGTGCAGTAGTCGGAGCCGCTGCTGGTGGCCATCGCGCTGCCGGCGCTCCACGGCGCGGCGTCGTTGCGGCGGCTGACGGCGGTGGGCTGGACGCCGTCGTCGACGAGCTCGACCCGGACGGGGACGCCGGCGGCGGCGGCCAGGTTCTCGGCCAGGCCGGCCGTCCGGGCGGCGGCCGAGTCCCGGCTGACCTCGACGACCAGACCGGCGTAGTCACCGGCCGGCATCGCCGCGACCACGGCGTCCGGGCCGTGCGCCGCCCGCTGGCTGTCCAGCAGCCGGGTGCTCGCGCCGTGCAGGTCCGCCTCGCTCAGCTCGGCCCGCGCGACGTCGACGGTCACCCCCGCGGGGACCTGCTCCTCCAGCGCGCCGACCGACGTCGGCACGTCGCCCTTCCACGAGACGGTCACCCGCGCGGCGTCGTAGTCGACCGCGACACCGGCATAGCCGGGAGTGCCGGCCAGCGCCGTGGCGGCGTGCGCGGTGTGGTCCACGGCGGACTCGAGGGCGACGCGCTCCAGGGCGGCCTGCTCCGCTCCCTGGCCGAGACCGCCGGCCGTCGCCGGAACCGAGACCACCGCCGACGCGGCGAGCGCCGCTGCCGCGACCCCGACGACGATCGTGCGGTGCACCGTGCTCTTTCGTCCCATGCTGTGGTTCCCCCTCGACGAACCTTGCGCATCACGTCCGACGCCGCGATGTCATCGTTCTCGACAGGGTGAAATGCCGCAACACAGGCGTGTGGTTCGCCCGGTGCGATCGCCGGGCTGACCTGCGTTCAGCAGGCGGCACGCGACCGTCTCGCAGGCCCAGGCGGTCCTGGACGTCCTGCTGAACGCAGGTCAGCCGGTCAGCTGCTCCGCGGGGTGTCGAACGCGGTGTCCGTCTCGACGTCCAGAGCGTCCAGCACGAGACCCATGTACGACTGCGTGCCGATCAGCAGGCATCCACCTGCTCCCGTGCGGGCGGTCTCCAGCCCCTGCCTGATGGCTGTGTGCGCGTCCAGCACCTCGCCGTGCAGGTCCTCGGCCCGAGAGAACTTCAGGTAGTCGTCGGCCCGGGCCGGGATCACGCGGTCGAACCCGCGCAGCTCGGCGAAACAGGCCTCGACGTCCTTCGTGTCGGGGAAGCTGGCGACCGCGGTGTCCAGCCGACCATGCCAGGCGAGGTAGTCCGCGACGGCGGCGGCGACGCCCTCGGGCGAGATGGCGCCGTCGGCCATGACCTGCACCCCGTCGAGCACGTGCCGGCTCATCCGTCCTGGAACACGAACGCTCGCGAGGGCGGCGCCCGCCGTCGCGTCGTCCACCGGCCAGCCCAGAGCGGCAGCCATGGCGCGCGCCGCAGCCTCCCCGAGGGCAGCGTTCAGCCGGGTGATCGGCGGCAGCCCGGCGGAGGACGTCAGCGAGTCCGCCGTCACCGTCACGAGCGAGGTGCCGAATCTCGCGGCGGTCTCCTCCACGATCGCCGTCACCTCGGCGTCCTGCGCGACCGTCACGATCGTCCGGGTCGCGGGGCCCACGACGCCGAGCAGGTCACGCGCCACGTCGCCCAGCGTGGGGCCGAGCAGATCGCCGTGCTCGTAGAACACCCTGGTCACCGCGACCACGTGCGGATCGAACAGGCTCACCTCGTCGGACCGTCCGCCCAGCCCCTCTTCCAGCACGAGCACGTCGGAGCCCCGCTCTGCGGCCCAGGCCGCGCCCGCGATCGTGAACGCCCCGGTAGGCGACAGGTACCCGTCGTGGGTCGACGGGACCGAGTCCCGGGCGCGGGCCAGTGCCTGCGCGAGATCCTCGTAGTCCTCGGGCGAGATGGCCCGGCCGTCGACCCGCATGCGCTCCCGGTTGGTCCGCAGGCCTGGCGAGGAGACCAGACCCACGTGGGCCAGGCGATCTCCCGCGACCGCGGCGGACAACGTCGCGGCGGCATGTACCGCCGTCGTGCCCTTGCCCTTGGACCCCACCACCGTGAGCACGGGCGGCGTGCCGTCCCACGTGCCCAGCGCCGCGCCGACGGCCCGCGCGCGGTCCAGCGACCGGCGCACTCCGGGTTCCTTGTCCCTCCACTCCTCGAAGAAAGGGCCGTCTCCGGGAAGGTGCTGGGCGGTCACTCGCCTACCCTCTCATCGCCGCGACCCACCGCGGGACCGGTCGGCTCGGCCATCTCCTCCACCCAGCCCTCGTCGACCCGCGCGCGGCTCCGGGGCTCCGGTATCCGCAACCGTGCCAACGCGAACACCGACATCAGAGCCGTTCCGAGGCCCAGGGTGGGCCAGTGGGGATCGGGCAGCGCGGCACCGGCCAGCACGAGGCTCGCCAGGGGGACCACCAGAGAGTTGAGGTTCTGCACCAGCACCGGCCGCATGCGCCGACGCACGGTGACCACGGTGGCCACCGGGGCACCGAGCTGCTCCCGCAGACGGGTCGACAGGCGCATCGTCACGTGCGGTGACATTCCGTCAGGCAGGTCCGGCCACAGTCGGTTGACGCGCTGCACCCTCCTGATCGATGCCGACTGTGCCCCGGCGACCGGCGGATCATGGTCGGTGACCGCGAGGGCGACCGCCTCGCGACCGCCCCACCGGACGAGCACCTGCTGACCCGATGCGATGCCGATGCGATCGAACACCGCCGGGTGCAGGGCGACGATCGACGCACCGTCGTCGCCCGCGTGGGCCTGAACGACTCGGGCGGAGAACTCGGGAGCGCGGAACAGGGCCCGCCACAGGCATTCCAGGGTCCGGTCGACCGCGTCACGGATCCGCCGCAGCCGTCCGGCGGGCAGGTCCTGGGTGATCACCTCCGGCGCGGCTGCGACCAGGAGGACGTCTCGGTCCGTGGCGTCGCCGTCCGACGCCGTGAGGAGACGGAGCTGGTACGCGAGCCTGACTGTGCCCGGCTGCACGTGCTCGCGCGCGACGGCGCGCACCCAGGCGGTGACTCCTCGCTGCGTCAGCAGGTAGATGCCGGGGCGGACGTCCGACCGGTTGACCTGTACCTCGTCGACGCCGGGCATGTCGTCGACCAGTGCCGCGACCGTTCGGAGCGGTGTCACCGGTGGGACCCGTACGGAGACCGACGAGGCGCCGCCCAGTGCGGCTCCCAGTCGGCGGCTCACACCGAGCTGACCGGGGGAGAGGTCTCGTGCCTCCGCGGGCACACCGTCCGCCGCCGCGCTCCACGCCCACGCGGCCGTGACGCGGTCGCCGGCCGTGACCGTGACGGGGAGCGGACCGTCGGTTCCGCGCAAGAGGTCGGGATGCACGACGGCGGTTGGCAGCCCGGACGCGATACGGACAGGCACCGGTGCCAGACCCGAGCTCACGGGGAGGACCGGACGTTCGATCGCGCCCACCAGGGCATCGACGAGACGAGCGAGTGACCGCGGCTCACCGGACGGCGGGCGCAGGTGGGCCCCGATCTCCACCTGGACCGACGCGATGCCCCGTGCCTGGGCGAAGGAGGTGACCGTGGTCGGCCGCATGGCGTCGAAGATCTCGTTGGTCGTGACACGAAGGCTGCTGCTGATGAGAGCGGCGACCATGTCGGCGGGCGCCAGGCCGGTGCCGGTCCCGAGGTCGACCTCCGACGCCGGACGGCTCCGCATGCCGTGCAGGTCGATGACGACTGTCGGCCGCAGCTCGGCCAGCCGCGCCTTGAGCGGATGCTCCTCGTCGAAGTTCGCGTCACCGGCCGTGCTCAGCGCCACCAGGGCCGTGCAGCCCGTCAGCTGGGCGAGCAGGAGGGCGAGGCCGCCCGTACCCCGGTCGGCCACCTTCGTCGCGCCGTCACGCTCGTGGTTCGTCGCGTGCGGTGCGGTGACCACGACGTCCGGTCGGGTCGTCCCCGCGATCTCCAGCAGTCCCGGTGTCGGTTCCGACACACTGTCCGAGATCGACGAGGGCCAGGGCGGCACCCCGCCCTCGTACCGGTCCTGGCTGAAGATCTGCTCGAAACCGAGCCAACGGGCCGTGAGGTCGTCGTCCGCCATCGATCCATGCTGCCCGTCCGACACCTGCTGAGCCCCCGCACGAGATCGGCAACGTTGTTCCCGGAACCCTATCCTCGTCACGTGGACGAAGCCTTTGAAGCAGTACGCCGCGAGATCGCGGCACGAGCCCCTGAATTCGACATCGACCCCACCATGGCCCGCGTCGAGCGGGTCCTGGAGCTGCTCGGCGACCCGCACCGCGCCTACCGGACCGTCCACATCACGGGGACCAACGGCAAGTCCTCCACGGCCCGCATGGTCGAGCGCCTCGTGCGCGAGCACGGGCTGCGCACCGGCCGGTTCACGTCCCCGCACCTCACCAGCGTCACCGAGCGCATCGCCGTGGACGGCGAGCCGCTCACGCCCGAGCGGTTCGTCGAGGTGTTCGAGGACGTCGCGCCCTACATCGGCGTCGCCGACCGCGAGTCCCAGGAGAAGGGCGGGCCGCGCCTGAGCTTCTTCGAGGTGCTCACCGTCATGGCCTTCGCCGCGTTCGCCGACGCGCCCGTCGACGTCGCGATCATCGAGGTCGGCATGGGCGGCACCTGGGACTCCACGAACGTGGTCGACGGCGAGGTCGCCGTCATCACGCCCGTCGCGATGGACCACGAGCGGTGGCTCGGCTCCACGATCGAGGAGATCGCCACCGAGAAGTCGGGCATCATCAAGAAGGACGCCGTCGCCGTCATCGCGGAGCAGCCCGACGCCGCTCTCGAGCCCATCCTGGCGCGCGCCCGGACCGTCAACGCCCACCTGATCCGCGAGGGCATCGACCTCGCCGTCGCCGACCGGCGCATCGCCGTCGGCGGCCAGCTCGTCGACCTGCGCACCCCCGCCGGTGTCTACACCGAGATCTTCCTGCCCCTGCACGGGGCGCACCAGGCCCACAACGCCCTGCTGGCGCTCGCGGCCACGGAGGCGCTGCTCAGCGGTGGTCGGGCGCTCGGCGCGGAGGTCGTCGAGGCGGCGTTCGCCGACGTCGACGCGCCGGGTCGCCTCGAGCTGGTGCGCTCCAGCCCCACGGTGCTGGTCGACGTCGCGCACAACCCCGCCGGCGCCGAGGCCCTGGTGGAGGCGCTCGGGGAGTCGTTCAACCTGGAGCGGGTCGTGGCCGTCGTCGCGGTCATGGCGGACAAGGACTCGGAGGGTTTCCTGTCCGTCCTGGAGCCGACGATCGCTGAGATCGTGGTCACCCGGAACTCCTCGGACCGGTCCGCCGAGCCGGAGGACCTCGCCGAGGTGGCCCGTGAGGTCTTCGGCGAGGACCGCGTGCACGTGGCCGACCGGCTCGACGAGGCGCTCCAGGTCGCGGCCGACCTGGCGGAGGCCGACGAGAGGGCGGGCGCCGCCGCCGGCACGGGCGTGCTCGTGACCGGTTCCGTGGTCACCGTCGCGGACGCCCGCATGCTGGTCGGCCGCGTCTGAGCACGCGGCGGCCGCGCCTCGGCACGGACGCCGGCCGCGTCCGAGAACCGGTGCCGGGGGGGGGGGGCAACCCGCGGGGCAACACCCCCCGGCCCCCCGGGCCCGTTCGACACCGGGGCGCGGGGGGGTAAAAGTAAACCCACGGGCGGGGTGGCGGGGCC
>NZ_JBFAKX010000019.1:0-98301 GCF_040655935.1 Promicromonospora sp. NPDC050262
CGGGCCAGGGGGTCGCACCACCGGCCGGCTCGGTGGGCGAAGAAACTCGGGCCTCAAAGGTGAGGGGCAGACGACGCCGCGGCGCGCCGGCCGACCCTTCACCGGCTGCGGCGCTCGTTACGATCGGCGAGTGCCTCAGCTGATCGTCGCTGTACTCGTCGCCCTCGCGCTCACGGCCTGCCAGGGCGGCCCGACGGCAGGTCAGGAGGTCGGCCCCGGCAGCGCGCCGGCCTCGGACGACGCCGGCGCCGGCGCCGGCGCGAGCGACGCCACGGAACCCGGCGACGCCGCGGTGACCCTCCCGCCGACGACCGGGCGGTTCGACTACCAGCTCGGCACCGCGTACGAGCCGGACGGCGGCCTCGACGTCGTCGTGCGGGACGCGACCGCCGAACCCGCGGACGGCGCCTACGGCATCTGCTACGTCAACGGCTTCCAGACCCAGCCCGACCAGGCGGACCTCTGGCTCGGCGACAACGAGGACCTGCTGCTCCACGACGCGGCCGGCGAGCTGGTCGTGGACCCGGACTGGCCCGACGAGTACGTCCTGGACCCGTCGACCGACGAGCGGCGCGGCCGCATCCTCGACCTGCTCGGCCCCGTGATCACGGGTTGCGCCGACGCGGGCTTCTCCGGCGTCGAGATCGACAACCTCGACACCTGGACGCGGTTCACGGACCCGGCCACCGGGCAGATCGACCAGGACGCCGCCCTGGCCCTGGCCCGCGCGTACATCGACCTCGCGCACGAGGCAGGCCTCGCCATCGGGCAGAAGAACGCCGCCGAGGCGACGACGGTGGGGCGCGACCTCGGGTTCGACTTCGCCGTCACCGAGGAGTGCGCCGCCTACGGCGAGTGCGGCGCCTACACCGGCGTCTACGGGCAGAACGTGCTGCAGATCGAGTACACCGACAACCTCCCGGACGGGTTCGACGCGGTCTGCGCCGACCCGGACCGGGCCCCGCTGGCGATCCTGCGCGACCGCGACCTGGTAGGCCCCGACGACGAGGCGTACGCCTACGAGCAGTGCTGAGACCGGCGCCGGGCGTGCCGCAGCCGGCGTCGCCCCCCGCGCCGTCCGGGCCCGGGCCGCTCCCGCCGGTGCTTATCCTCGACGCATGACTTCCCCCCTCGTGCCGCCGCCGGATCCCCGTGACACGGGGACGACCGGCCGCAGGGGCCTGCTCACCGAGCACATCGCACGCCAGCTCGAGCAGCAGATCCGCACGGGGGAGTGGGCCGTGGGCTCCAAGCTGCCGTCCGAGCGCGAGCTCGCGGTGCAGTTCGGGGCGAGCCGGAACGTGATCCGCGAGGTGCTGCGCCGCCTGGAGGCCACCGACCTGATCGAGGTGGCGCCGGGTCGCGGGTCGTTCGTCACGGAGCAGTCATCGGCGCACGCCAGGGGCTACGACGCCCTCTACCGCACCGAGCGCCCCACCGTCCGGCAGCTCATCGAGGCGCGGATCCCGCTCGAGGTCGAGATCGCCGGGCTCGCGACGGAGCGCGCCTCGGACGAGCAGGTCGACGCCATCGTGCAGGCGCTCGACCGCGTGGAGTCGGCCGGTGACGTCGTCGACAAGGCGCGCGAGGACCTCCGGTTCCACGACACCATCGCCGCCGCCTGCGGTAACCCGGTGCTGCGCATCATGCTGTCGTCGATCGGCGGCATGATGTTCGAGATGATGCTGCGCTCCAACTCCGACCCGCGGATCGGGGAGCCGGGCGTGCCGCACCACCCCGAGATCGTCGAGGCGATCCAGGCGCGCGACGTCGCGCTCGCCCGGGAGCGCATGCGCGAGCACCTCGCGCTCGGTCTGCGCACCTACGGTCCGGACCTCGACGTCGGCCTGGACCTGATGGCGTCCCGCCACATCGAGACCCTGCTGGGGCGGTGACGGGACCCGCGCGATTGATTCATATTGAATCACCGCGTAGTATGACCTCCGAGGAGGTCGTCCATGTCGAACCATGTTGCCGCCGTCGGCGAGTCGGATCTGAAGATGGCCTACGTCCAGGCGCGGCTGGCCGAGATCGAGCGGACCCGACGCATCTACCTCGCGGCCGATGGCGGAATGTCCCAGCGGGACATCGCGCGTGCCGTCCGCCTCTCCCAGGCCAGCGTGCACCGCCTGGTCGCCAGGGCGAAGGTGCTCGGGGTTGGCGAGTCGGTCGAGGAGATCGTGCTGCAGCGCTATGCGGGCAGGATCTCGACCGACGAGATGTTCCGGAACCTCGGTACGGCTGGTGTCTGGCTGCCGCGTGTCGTCGATCCCGCCGACGGCGTCCTGCCCGGATCGTCCGAGGAGGACATCGAGGCGCTGCTCGACGGCGGATTCCTCACCGAGGCCGAGGTCGACCAGATCCTCGATGCGCATGAGTGAGCTGCGCGACGAGGTTCACACCGCCGCGCTGAGAGCGATCTCGGGCGAGAGCCCGCTGGACGCGCTTCTCGCCGGCGGCGAGCGGCGTCGACTGGTTCGTGCTGCTCGTGACTGGTACCTGGACAGCTACGGCGAAGACGTGACGCGTGGCGGTACGTGCGTCGTCGTCACGGCCGGCCCGCCTGGTGCGGGCAAGAGCTCCGCGCTCTCGGCGGCCGTGGAGGATGTCCGGTCGCGGCTGGTGATCGACGCTGACATCGCCAAGGAGTTCCTTGCGCGGTGGTGTGTGGTCGAAGGGGCCTACAGCAACGTCCTCGCCCGGACGTTGCCGGACGGCCGCGGCGTCATGCCGCTGGACCTGTCGCCGTTGCTGCAGACGATGTCGACCGAGGTGTGCAACGCCGTCCGCCGCACCGCGCTGGAGGCGGGCATGGACATTGTGGTCGAGAGCACGGTGTCCACGCCCGCGTACGGGGAGCGGCTGCTGCTCTCGCTGGCCAAGGCGGACTGCCGGAGCCTGCTCATCGTCTCGGTCGAGACGGACAAGGTGACGGCGCACGAGCGTGCTCGCGCGCGATGGTGGGCCGGTCGGCTCGATGACCACGAGCTGGGCGGACGGCTGGTGCTGCCGGAGGCCGTCGATGCCGTCTTCGGCGGTGACGGTGCGGCCAGCGCGTGCCGTGCGAACGCCCGCAGCCTGGTGCGCTCCATCCGGCGCGGCGAGAGCTCGCTCGGCGCGGTCACGCTCCTGGAGTACGACGACGGAGCCCTGACGGCGGTCGATGCCGACCCGCCGAGGTCGATCGAGAACGCCGTGTCGATCGCCGAGGCCCGGTAGCCCCGGGCGTACCCGGCACCTTTGGAACCACCCTCTGCGCCGTGTTAGCGTCCAACTGGTCCTACCAGTTGGACCACTGACGATCGGTATCCCGCACTCGACGAGGCGGGCACACAGGGAGGTGTGACGTAACGTCATGACACACGTACTTAGGCCGCGTGCGGCGCGGGGCATCGAGCTGAGCCGGCGGTCGTTCGGCGTGCTCGCCGCGACGTCCGTGCTGGCCGCCTGCGCGGGCAGCCCGCGGACGGCGAGCCCGGACGCCCCGCTGCGGGTGCTCGCGATCAACCACGTCTGGACGCAGGCGATCAGCCGCTACCTCCCCGAGCTCGAGGAGCGGATCGGCCGCCGGGTGTCGCTGCGGATGCTCACCGCCGACCAGCTCACCTCCAGCTTCAACGTCAAGCTCAACGCGTCGGCCACCGATATCGACGTCATGACGATCCGGCCGCTGCAGGACCAGATGATGTTCGCGCGCAACGGCTGGATCGCCGACCTCACCGACCGGGTCGAGGACGACGCCGACTACCGCTGGACCGACTTCCAGGACGCCCCGCGCGAGCGGTCGATCACGGCCGGCGCCGCCGTCAGCGTCCCCGTCGTGACCGAGCGTCCCGCGCTGTACTACCGCAAGGACCTGCTCGAGGAGTTCGGCGGGGCGCCGCGGACCCTCGACGACATGCTCGACATCGCCCTGGAGACCCAGCGGCGCAACGAGGGCTTCTTCGGGTTCGTCGGCCGCGGCCAGCGGGCCGGCGCCGTCACCCAGTGGTCGAGCTTCCTCTACTCGTTCGGCGGTGACTTCACGGTCGACGGCCGGTCGGGCATCGGCACGCCCGAGGCGGTCGCCGCCTACGAGTTCTACGGTCGCCTGCTGCACGACGCCGGACCGCCCGGGGCCACCAACATGAGCCTCGAACAGGCCATGCCGATCTTCGCGCAGGGCAAGGCCGCGATGTATGTCGACGCCGACGCGATCTACAGCAACTTCCTGGACACGTCGATCTCCACCGTCACCGACACCGTGGGCTTCGCACCTTTCCCCGCAGGTCAGGCGGGTTCCGTGCCGCACAACATCCCGTCGTGGAGCCTGGCGGTCAACGAGTTCTCGCTGTTGCGGGACGACTCGTGGGAGTTCCTGCGCTGGGCCTCCAGCCCCGAGATGGTGGCCCGGCTGCAGTCCGAGAGCATCCCGGGCGCGCGCCAGTCGGTCTGGGACGACCCGGCGACGCTGGCGTCCTTCCCCGCCGACCTCGCCGAGGCCATGCGGATCAACGCGGCCAACGGCGTGGGGCACGACCGCCCCGAGGTGATGCAGGTGGGCCGCGCCCGCGACATCGTCGGCCGCCCGCTGGTCTCCGGCATCGTCGGCGAGGACGTCGCGTCCGTGGCCGCCGACGCGGACGCCGAGTTCAACGAATTCCTCGTCCGCGACAACCGTCAGCAGGAGTTCTGATGACGACGACAACCACCCGCACCTCCACCGCCGGCGCCGCATCCGCCCGCCGTACCCGGTCGTCGGACACGCCGTTCGTGACCTTCGAGCAGGCGAACCGGCGCCTCAAGTGGGCGCTCCTCGCGCCCGCGCTGGGCTTCGTCGGGCTGATGATCGCGTTCCCGCTGGTCTTCACCATCAACCTCAGCCTCACCGACGCCTTCGGCGCCGTGAACGCGGGCAACTCCTACGTGGGCCTGCAGAACTTCGCCGACGCCCTCACGGACACGCGCCGGTTCTGGCCCGCCGTCGGCCGCACCGTCACGTTCACGCTCGGCGCCGTCGTGCTGGAGACCGTGCTCGGGCTGGCCCTGGCGATGCTCATGCGCAAGGCGTTCCGCGGCATGGAGATCGTCCGCACCATCCTGATGGTGCCGCTGCTGGCCACCCCGGTCGCGATCGGCATCCTGTGGATGCTCATCCTCGACCCGACCAACGGCATCGCGAACCACCTGCTCGGGTTCGTGGGCATCCCGCCCCAGGAGTTCCTGGGTTCGGTGTCGCAGTCGCTGCCCACCCTCATGCTCATCGACGTGTGGCAGTGGACCCCGATGATGACCGTGCTGCTGCTCGCGGGCCTGACCACGCTGCCCGAGGAGCCCGAGGAGGCCGCCCGCGTGGACGGTGCGAACGCCTGGCAGCGGTTCGTCCACATCATCCTGCCGATGCTGCGCACCACGATCCTGACGGCACTGGTGCTCCGCGGCGTCGACGCCCTGAAGACGTTCGACCTGATCTACGCGACCAAGGGACCCGGCGGCGGCTCGGACTTCGAGGCCGAGACACTGAACGTCTACGCCTACGGCCTCACCTTCGACTACCAGGAGTACGGCCTGGCCTCCGCGGTGCTGGTCCTGTTCACGCTGTTCATCGTCGCGATCGTGGTCGTGCTGCGGCGCCGCACCGAGAGGAGCGCCTCGTGAGCGCCACCACCACCTTCCGCGTCCTGCGCGGCGTGCTGATCACCGTCGTGTGCGCGGTGATCGCGCTGCCGATCATCTGGATGATCGCCGCCGCGTTCAAGACGAACGTGCAGGTCACCGATCCGACGGTCGGCCTGGTCTTCTCGCCCACCTGGGACAACTTCCGGAACGTCCTGGCCGACGGCGCCCTGGCGCACTCGCTGCTCAACTCGCTGGTCGTCGGCGTCGTCTCGACGGCGCTGAGCGTGGTCGTCGCCGTGCCGGCCGCCTGGGCGGTGGGCCGGTTCCGCATGCGCCGCACCGGCTCGATCGTGCTCGTGGCCCGCATCATCCCGGCCATCTCGCTGCTCGTGCCCTGGTACTACATGTTCGCGCAGCTCGGCCTGGTGGGCAGCCACCTGGTGCTGATCCTGAGCCACATGTTCGTCTCCGTGCCGCTGATCCTGTGGATCATGATCGGCTTCTTCGAGGGCCTGCCGGTGGAGCTGGAGGACGCCGCACGAACCGACGGCCTGTCCGCCTTCGGAGCGTTCCTGCGGATCGCGCTGCCGCTCGCGGCGCCCGGCACGGCCTCCGCCGCGGTGCTGGCGTTCATCTTCAGCTGGAACAACTTCATCTTCGCGCTGATCCTCGCGGACGAGCGCACGATGACGATGCCCGTGCTGCTGTTCAACTTCATGTCCTACGCCAGCACCGACTGGGGCGGGCTCATGGCGGCCGCGACCCTCATGACCGTGCCGGTGCTGCTCGCCGCCGTCTTCGGGCAGCGTTTCCTGGTGGCGGGCCTCACCGCCGGTGCCACCAAGGGCTGACGCCCGCACTCCTGCTTCCCTCACCACCGACAGAAGGTTTCCGCATGAAGATCGTCGACGCGAAGGTCGTCGTCACCTCGCCCGGCCGCAACTTCGTCACGCTGCAGATCACCACGGACGACGGGGTGACCGGCCTGGGCGACGCCACCCTGAACGGGCGCGAGCTGGCCGTCGTCAGCTACCTGCGCGACCATGTCGCGCCGCTGCTGGTCGGCCGCGACCCGCACCGCATCGAGGACACCTGGCAGTACCTGTACCGGGGCGCCTACTGGCGGCGGGGTCCGGTGACGATGGCCGCGATCGCCGCCGTCGACGTCGCCCTGTGGGACATCAAGGCCAAGGTCGCCGGCCTGCCGCTGTACCAGCTCCTCGGCGGCGCCAGCCGCGACCGGATCCGCGCCTACGGGCACGCGAACGGCTCCAGCCTGCCCGAGATCTTCGACTCGGTGCGGGCGCTGCAGGAGCGCGGCTACCAGAGCATCCGCATCCAGAGCGGCGTGCCGGGCCTGCAGTCGGTCTACGGCGTCCACACGACGACGTCGGACGACGGCTCCGCGCCGGACGTGCTCGCCCGGCCGGCCGTCGAGGACTGGGACACGGCCGCCTACCTGCGGTACATCCCCCAGGTCTTCGAGGCCGTGCGCAACGAGTTCGGCCCGGACCTGCCGCTGTTGCACGACGCGCACCACCGGCTGTCCCCGATCGAGGCCGCCCGCCTCGGCAAGGACCTGGAGCCGTACGACCTGTTCTGGCTGGAGGACTGCACCCCCGCCGAGGACCAGGAGGCGCTGCGTCTGGTGCGGCAGCACACGACCACGCCGCTGGCGATCGGCGAGGTGTTCAACACCGTGTTCGACTACCAGACGCTGATCGACGACCGGCTCATCGACTACGTGCGCTCCGCCGTCACGCACTTCGGCGGCGTCAGCCCCATGAAGAAGCTGTTCGACTACGCGGGCCAGCGCGGGATCAAGAGCGCGATCCACGGGCCGGAGGACATCTCGCCGGTGGGCATGGCCGCCGCGCTGCACCTCGACCTGGCGATCCACAACTTCGGCATCCAGGAGTACTCCGGGCACACGGACCTCACCAACGAGGTCTTCCGGCACGCGTACACCTTCGAGGACGGCCACCTGCACCCGGGCGAGGCCCCCGGCATCGGCGTCGAGCTGGACGAGGAGCTCGCGGCCGCGCACCCGTACGTGCCCGGGTACCTGCCGGTCAACCGGCTCCAGGACGGGTCCGTGCACGACTGGTGACGCGGATCACCCCGGCGTGACCCCATCCGGGAACGCCCCGGCGTCGAACCCGGTGTGCAGAGACGATCGGAGGACGTTGTGGGGCAGACTGGTTCGGTGGCCTCACCACCTGTCCGGACCTCGTCGCGGGACACCGTCGACGCACTGCTCACGGCGTGCGCCGGGGGCGACCCGGCGTCGTTCACGCCCGTGTACGACGCGCTGGGGCCGGTAGCCTACGGCGCGTCGCTCGGCGTCCTGCGCGACCCTGACCATGCGGCAGAGGTGACCCAGGAGGTGATGGTGGAGGTGTGGCAGACGGCTTCGCGGTTCGACGCCGCGCGCGGCTCCGCCCGCACCTGGGTCGCCACGCTGGCGCGCCGGCGTGCGGTCGACCGCGTGCGGTCGGAGCAGGCGCACCGGGACCGCGACCAGCGGGAGACGGACCTGCGCACCAACGAGTCCGAGCGGGACGTGGTGGTCGAGGACGTCGAACGGCGCCTCGAGGGATCCGCCGTGCGCCGCTGCATCGAGGGGCTCACCCCGACCCAGCGCGAGGCGGTGGTGGTCGCGTACTACGGCGGCCTGACCTATCGCGAGGTCGCCGAGCGGCTCGACAAGGCCCTGCCGACCGTCAAGAGCCGGATCCGCGACGGCCTCAACCGGCTCCGGGACTGCCTGGAGGTGCGTCGTGGCTGACGAGACGACCAGCCCGGGCGGCGTGCCCGGCGACGTCTGGGACCTGCTGCCCGGATACGCCCTCGACGCGCTCGACGACACCGACCGCGAGGCGGTCGAGCAGCTCCTCGCCGCCGACGTCGACGCCCGCCGTGCGCTCGACGAGTACCGCGACGTCGTCGCGTCGTTCGTCGTGGAGGCGGAGCCGCCCGCGGCACTGCGGGCCGGGGTGCTCGCCCAGGTGGCGAGCACGCCGCAGGTCCGGGACCTGACGGTTCCCGCTTCCGCGGACGGTCCGACGCCGGGCGGCGGCGCCGTCGTCGACCTCGCCGCCCGCCGCCGTCGTCGGCGCTGGGGCACTGCGGTGGCCGCGGTCGCCGCCGCGGCCGCGATCGCCGTCCCGACGACGATCGCCGTGCAGGTGACCGCCGAGCGCGACCGGCTGCGCGAGCAGGCCCAGGTGGTCTCGGAGATGCTGGCCGATCCTGACAGCGCGATCCTGCGCGGCGCCGTCGAGGGTGGAGGCGAGGCGTCGGTGCTGGTCGCCGGCGACGACATGCTCTTCCGTGCCGAGGGGCTGCCGGAGCTCGACCCGGACCAGGCGTACCAGCTCTGGGTGGTGGAGGGCGACGGCAGCGTCTCCTCGGCGGGCCTGCTCGCCCTGCACGACGGCCAGGCGACGTCGCTCGTCCGGGGCCGGGAGGGCGTGGGCATGGCCGTGTCGGTCGAGCCGGAGTCGGGCTCCGAGCAGCCGACGTCGGCGCCCGTCGTGGTCCTGGGCGCCTGACCCGGTCCACCCGTGCCGATCCGGTCCGTACGTCCGGACACGAGAGAGCGCCCGTCCGGGAGGACGGGCGCTCTCTCGTCGGTACTGCGGGTGGATCACATCGGGGGCATCAGCACCGAGTCGACGAGGTAGACGGTCGCGTTCTGGGTCATGACGCCACCGCAGATCACGTTCGCGTCGTTCACCTTGAGCTCGTCGCCGCTGCCGGTGACCTCGACGGTGTCGCCCTGCACGGTGGTCTGCTCGCCGACCACCTGGTCGGGCGTGAGCTGGCCGGGCACCACGTGGTACGTGAGGATCGAGGTCAGCAGGTCGCCGTCCGTGGACAGGGTGTCCATGGTCTCGGCGTCGATCGCCTTGAAGGCGTCGTCGACCGGGGCGAACACGGTGAACTCGTCACCGTTGAGGGTGTCGACGAGGTTCACGTCGGGGTTGACCTCACCGCTCACGGCCGAGACGAGGGTCGTCAGCAGCGGGTTGTTGGAGGCCGCCACGGCCACCGGGTCGGTGGACATGCCCGTGACGGAGCCGGGGCCGTCCGGCACCTCCTCGGCGTAGGCGGCACAGCCGGGGCCCACGAGGTTCGCGGCGGGGTCGACCGCGGCGTCGTCCCCGGCGGGGGTCTCCTCCTCCATCGAGTCGGCGGCCTCCTCGGACGCGGACGTGTCCTCCGACCCGGTGTCTCCGCCCGACGAGTCCATGCTGCAGGCCGAGAGGCCGAGCATGGCCAGCGTGGCGATACCGGCGACGGCGTAGGACGTGCGGGTTCGAGCGTTCATCGGTCTCTCCTCGGTGTGGCGTCACCCCGCGTCTCACGGGGCGTCTTGACCGGGGTTCGGAGCCGTCGGCGCCCCGGATGGGGGTCGGGGCGCACGAGCTTTCCCAGGCCTCCGACGTCCTGTCCGTACCTGTCCGGCGACCCATCCGGAACGGGCCGCGCACCGAACCGGGCACATGGGAACCCTCATCGTCATCGGCCTTCTCGGTGGCCTGATCACCGGAATCTCGCCGTGCATCCTCCCGATGCTGCCGGCCGTCTTCTTCGCGGGCGGAGTCCAGGGCGCACGCGACCGGACAGGCGGTGAGGGCCGGACGTCCCTGCGGCCCTACATCGTGATCGCGGGTCTGGTCCTGAGCTTCAGCTTCTTCACGCTGCTCGGCTCCCTGCTGCTGTCCGTGCTCGGCCTGCCGCAGGACCTGCTGCGCTGGGCGGGGATCACGCTGCTGGTGCTGCTGGGCATCGGCATGATCGTGCCCCGGTTCGAGATGGTTCTGGAGCGGCCGTTCCAGCGCGTCGCCGCGTTCGGGGCCGAGCGGGGCGCGGCCCGGCAGGACCGGGGCGCCTTCATCCTCGGCCTCGGCCTCGGCGTGCTCTACGTGCCGTGCGCCGGACCGGTGCTCGCGGCGATCACCGTGGCCGGCGCGACGGGCAACATCGGCGTCGGGACGGTGGCGCTGACCGTGTCGTTCGCCGTCGGCGCTGCGCTCCCGCTGCTCCTGTTCGCCCTGGCCGGACGGCGGATCGCCGAGCGGGTGCAGGCCTTCCAGCGGCACACCAAGGCCATCCGCACCGGGGGCGGCATCGTCGTCATCCTCCTGGCGATCGCGCTGGCGTTCAACGTGCCCGCGGCGATCCAGCGGCTGCTCCCGGACTACACGGGCGCGCTCCAGCAGCGCATCGACTCCTCGGAGACGGTGCGCGAGGCGCTCGACCTCGGCGGACTGGTGACCGACGAGAATCGCGAGCTGTCCAACTGCTCGAACGGCGCGCCCGTCCTGGAGGACTGCGGCACGGCGCCGGAGATCCGAGGTATCGACAGGTGGCTGAACACGCCGGACGGCAAGGCGCTCCAGCTCGAGGCGATGCGCGGCCAGGTGGTGCTCGTCGACTTCTGGACCTACTCGTGCATCAACTGCCAGCGGTCGATCCCGCACATCAGTGCCTGGTACGAGAAGTACGCCGACGTCGGCAAGGGTTTCGAGGTGATCGGCGTGCACACGCCGGAGTTCGCCTTCGAGCGCGAGACGCGCAACGTGGTCGCGGGCGCGAAGGACCTCGGCGTCACCTACCCGATCGCCCAGGACAACTCGTACGCGACCTGGACGGCGTACCGGAACCGGTACTGGCCCGCCCAGTACCTCATCGACGCCGACGGCACCGTGCGGCACATCCGCCTGGGCGAGGGCGGGTACCAGCGCACCGAGAACCTGATCCGCGAGCTGCTCGCCGACACCAACCCCGGCGTCGAGCTGCCCGGGGCGACCACGGTCCAGGACGCGACCCCGCTCGACGAGATCACGCCCGAGACGTACTTCTCCATCAAGCGCGTCATCAACTACTCGGGCGAGCCCCGGTACGCGGCGGGCCGCCAGGAGTTCACGCTCGCGGTCGAGCAGGAGCAGGACACGTTCTCGCTCGGCGGCACGTGGGACGTCGACTTCGAGGGTGCGGAGGCGGTGTCCGACGACGCCCGCGTGCGCCTCGCGTACCGGTCGGCCGACGTTTTCGTGGTGCTCGGCGGCGAGGGGACCGTCAGAGCGACGGTCACGGCCGACGGCGAGGAGCAGACCCGCGACATCGACGTCTCCGGGAACCCACGGCTCTACCCGATCCTGGAGGGGGACGAGCCGACCGAGGGCCTCGTCGAGCTGAGGGTGCCGGACGGCGTGCAGGTCTTCACCATGACGTTCGGCTGACGGCGCCGGCCGTCCGCACACGGATCGTGCCGTGCGGACGGCCGGGGCTCAGGCTGCCGGGTGGACCAGCCGCACGGTCTGGAGCACGTGCACGCACAGCTCGCCGGTCTCGTCGGTCACCCGGACCTCGACGAGCACCTGGCGGCTGCTCGCCCGGACGGGCACGGCCGTGGCGGTGGCCTGCCCCGTCAGGGGGCGCAGGAAGTGCGTGGTCGAGTCGACGGTCGCCGGCAGGGCGCCCGGCCCGCCTTTGACGGACGCGCAGACGGCGGCGACCCCGTCCGCCAGGCCCATGAGGGCACCGCCGTGCAGGCCGCCGCCCACCGTGGACAGCGGCTGGGAGTACGGCAGCCGTCCGACGACGGCCTCCGGCGTGATCCGGTCGAGCTCGACGCCGAGCGTCCTGACGAACGGTGCTGCGGCGTAGACGTCGTCCGCGGTCGGTGTCATGGGGAATCCTCTCGGTGCACGGTTGTAGAGATCTCTCTCTAGAGACGGGACTCTAACGACGCGCTGCAGTACCGTCAACGCATGGCCCGGCCCACCCACGACACCTCGACGATCCTCGACGCCGCGGGCCGGATCCTCGGCGAGGGCGGGCCGGCGAAGGTCACCATGGCGGCGGTCATCCGCGAGGCGGGCGTACCCAGCGGGTCGCTCTACTACCGGTTCCCCGACCGGCCCGCCCTGCTCGCGGCCCTGTGGAACGGCGCGATCGAGAGCTACCACCGGGACGCGTACCCGTTGTTCGAGGGGGATCCGGTCGAGGCGGCGGCCGCGCTCGCCGCGTACACCGTGCGGTGGTGCCAGGCCGAGCCGGCCCACGCGCACGCGCTTCTCGCGGGCCGCGCACGGTTCGAGGCCGAGGCCTGGCCCGAGGCCGCCCGCGACACCGAGGCGACGGAGAGCGCGCGCTGGAACGACGCGATCCGTGGGCTGACCCGGCGGGTCCGTGCCGAGACCTCGGTCTCGACCACCGAGCTGCTCCTGGTCGTCGTCGATCTGCCCTACGCCGCGGTGCGGCGGTACCTGAGCGCCGGCAAGCCGATCCCGGCGGACCTCGCGGACGTGGTCGCGGGGATCGTCCGGACGTCGCTGCGCTGAGCGCTCAGTCGTTCGGCGGTGCTTCGAGCTCGAACTCCGCCACGTCGGTCGCGACTCCGTTGACCTGGAGCGTCACGGCATGCGGCCCCGGGTAGTAGCGGCGCGTGGTGATCGGCCGGAACGAGTGCTCCCGGCTGAGCTCGACCTGCTCGCCCGGGGCGAGCGTCCGGGTGGTCAGCTTGAACGTCTTCGCCGTCCGCGACCCGTTGGCCTTCCGGTGGTGCACCACGTAGTCGATGGCCAGCCGCGCCTCCTCGGCCCCGACGTTGCGCACCGCGGCCGTGAACCGGACCGCTCCGCCGAAGGGCACGCGGGCGGCGTCGAGCACCGGACCGTCGATCTCCAGCGTCGCGGGGCCGAACCCGAGCAGGCCCAGGGCGTCCGGGTCCCCGCGCTTGACCAGCGTGCGCAGCGCGTGCCGGACGAGGGCCGGTGTCGTGGGCGCGGGGTCCGCGAGCCAGCGGCCGGCCGTCGCGACCACGAGCCGCGGGTGGTCACGGCTGAGGTCGTTGAGATGGTTGGCCACCGAACGGCGCACGTACTCGCTCTCGTCCCGGTAGAGGGCGTCGAGCACCGGCACCGTCACCCCGGGGCGGGCCAGGATCTCCGGCACCCGGACGGACCAGGGCAGGTACGGGCGGGTGCCCTCGCTGGCCAGGCGGCGCACGTCGACGTCGTCCGACCCGGCCCAGGCCGTGGCCGTGGCGAGGGCGCGGTCCAGGTCGTGCCGCAGCAGGGTCCGCACGGCGAACTCCGCGGTGAGTCGCCCGGTGAGGTCGGCCAGGAGCGCCATCGCGTCGTCGAACGCCGCGTCCGTGCCCTCCTCGACGGCCCGGGACGCGACGGCGCTCGTGACCGGCCAGATCAGCCAGCCACCGAACGGCTCCGCGCCGTCGCGCGCGGCGCGCACCACCGCGGCGAGGTCCGCGTAGGTGCCCGGCAGGTCGACGAGCAGTGCGTCCCGCAGGAGGTCCGCCCGCTCGCGCAGCGTCAGGTCGGCGAGCCGGCCCGCGGTCGCCGGCAGCGCCCGCAGCGTGGCGTGCGGGGCGGCTGCCCGGACCGCGCGGGTCAGGGTCGCGGCGGTGGTGTCGCTGATGAGCTCGTCGGCGAACGGCATGGAACTCCTTGCTCGGGATGTGTCAGACGCTCAGGTCACCATGGTGACCTGAGCGTCTGACACTGCCGGGGTGGGTGGCCTCAAGCTCTGCTTGTCGGTCGCCTGAGCCTGCGGTTCCGCTGCGGGCAGGTGCCTCGTTCCTCGGCCCCTACCCTCCGCTGCACCTCCGGCTCAGCAGGTGCCTCGTTCCTCGGCCCCTACCCTTCGCTGCACCTCCGGCTCAAGCGACGGTCGCGTCGACCGTGACCTCGATGTTGCCGCGGGTCGCGTTCGAGTACGGGCAGACCGCGTGCGCGGCCTCGACCAGCCCGTCGGCGGTGGCCTGGTCCACGCCGGAGAGCTCGACGTGCAGAGCGGCGCTCAGGTTGAACGCACCGCCGTCCCCGGGGTGGATGCTCACCTCGGCGACCACGGCGGAGTCGCTGACCGTGACCTTCTTCGCGGCGGCGACGGCCTTGAGCGCGCTGTGGAAGCACGAGGCCCAGCCCGCGGCGAACAGCTGCTCGGGGTTGGTGGCGCCGCCCGGGCCGCCCATGTCGGCGGGGATCGCCAGCTTGAGGTCCAGCAGGCCGTCGTCGCTCACCGCGCGGCCTCCCGCGCGGCCGTCGCCGGTGGACGTCGCGACGGCGGTGTAGATGCTGTCAGCCATGGGATGCGCTCCTTCTCGAGGCCGGGAACCGACTGTTCCGACCATGTAGACGAACTAGTACGTCTACACTAGCACCCGAACCGGCCGGCACAAGCAACCGACGACGAGAGCCCGCCGCCACGGTGAGGTGGCGACGGGCTCTCGTCGGGGTCCGGGCGGATCCGGAGCGGGTGCGGCTACACGCGCGAACCGGCGGCCTGACCTGCGTCGATGACGGCGAAGATCGCGCGCTCCAGGGCGCTGCCGACGCGGGCGGGGTCGTCCAGGTAGCCCGACAGCATGGCGCCGTCGCGCAGCATCATCAGCTCGTCGGCCGCCTGCTCGGCGTCGGCCACGCCCAGCCCGGCGGCCATCTCGGCGAAGGTCTGCCGGTACCAGGTGCGGTGCTCGGCCACCACCTTGCGGACCTCGCTGCCGGGCTCGGCGTACTCGGCCGCCGCGTTGATGAACGAGCAACCCCGGAAGCCGGGCTTGCAGGCCTCGGTGCCGACGCTCGCGGCGAACCGGCGGAGCGCCTCGGCGTCACCGGCGGACGCGCGCAGCCCGTCGAGCGCGCCGCGCTCCCAGGCCGCCTGCCGCTCCAGGTAGGCCACGACCAGGGTGTCCTTGGTCCGGAAGTGGCGGTAGAACGTGACCTTGGTGATCCCGGCGCGCTCGATGATCTTGTCCGCGCTGACCGCCCGGATCCCGTGGGCGTAGAACAGCTCGGTGGCCGCGTCGAGGATGCGGTCCCGGGTGGATGGGGCCGACGTCGTGCTCATGTGCGCACCTGCCTTCGTACTCGTTCCGATGATCTGAGGAGAAGAGTCTACCCGGAGGTGTACTGACGGGTTCGTCTACCTCGGTCGGCCCACACCCCGTGGTTTCACTTCGCCGCCCGGTGGGGGAGAATGGCATCCGTGGTTATCCGGAACGCCCGATTCGTCCCGCACCACCGACCTGCGTCCGCCGCGGCTCTGCTCGCGGTCGGCGCCCTTCTCCTGGCCGGTTGTACCGTGCCGACGGCTGAGGGCGATGACGGCAAGACGGGGGAGAAGTTCCAGGTCAGGGACCCCTCCGGGCCGGCCCTGGTGCTCGACTCGACCGACCCCGCCGAGCTGGCCCTGACGGCGAGCCAGGCCTTCTTCCACGCCTCCCCGATCGCGGTCATCGCCTCGGCGGACGACGTCGACGCGCGCGCGACCGCCGCGGCCACCGGCGCCGCCGTCACCGCGCCGGTCCTGCTGACCGACGGTGGCGTCTCGGACACCAACGTCGTGGCCGAGCTCGAACGGCTCGGGGCGGACACGGTCGTCGTCGTCGGCGACGAGCAGGCCGTCGCGGACGTGGGGCCGGCCGCGGGCAAGGCCGACGTGGTCCGCTTCGACCCGGGCGCGCTGAGCGCGGCCGCGGAGGCCGCGGCCTCCGCGGGGAAGGGCGACGCGGGGAAGGGCGACGCGGACAAGCAGGACGACGCCAAGGTCGAGCTGCCGACCGCCGACCGCCTGCACGCGGCCGACCTGGACGGGCTGCGCGCGAAGATCCCCGACGTCACCGACCCGGAGCTGCTGCAGGAGATCCTTGTCGCCGTCGACCCGAAGCCGGGGCAGGAGGCCGCCATCGGCACCGCCCTGGCGGCCGGCGCCGTGCCGGTCGAGGTGCCCGGCGGCGACGTCGCGGCACACGCGGGCACTGTCGAGACCATCCGTGCCCTCAAGCCGCTCGGCGTGGTCGGGATCGGCGCCGAGTTCGGCGCCGCGGAGGACTTGGGCTGGCAGGTCGCCGTGGCGACGTCGGGCGCGACGCTGCCGGACGGATCGCTGCAGCTCTTCCCGGGCCGCTACATCTCGACGTCGTACACCGTGCCGGCCGGCATCGCGGACCCGGCGGCGGACGCCGTCCGCGCCGTGAACGCGGCCGCCACGAACGGCGAGGTGCTGGGCGGTTCGCCCCTGGTGACCGTCACGGCGAGCGTGCGGTCGAGCGCGCCGGGCGAGGACGGCGACTACGTGGACGAGCAGCCGCTGGAGCTGCTCACACCCGCGGTCGAGGCGATCCGCGACGCCGGGCAGATCGTGCTGCTCGACGTCGCGCCCGGCGTCCAGCCGCTCGCCGCGCAGCTCGACGACCTCGAACCGCTCCTGACGCGACCGGGTGTCGGCCTGTCCGTGCACCCCGAGTTCCGCGTCGCGGGCAACGGCGCGGAGTCGGGGTCCGTCCCCGTGGCGGAGCTCCAGGAGGTCGTGGACCGGCTCGCCAGGATCGCCACCGCGCAGGGGCTGCCGCAGATCATGCTGGAGGTGCACCAGTCCACCGCGGCATCCGTCGTGGACCGGGCGGCCCTGCGGATCCCGTCGCAGGTCGCGGTGGTCTTCACCGCGGCGGGCCCGGCCGCGGGCCAGGCGACGGCCGGCGGCGTCTGGGCCGACGTCGCGAACGACCTGCCCGCCCACGCGGTGCTCGGCTGGTCCGCGCCGAGCGAGGTGCCCGCCGACGCGACGAGCATCCTGCCCACCGAACCGCTCCTGGGCCTGGTCTCCGCCGGCTGAACCTGCGAAACTGCGGGCATCCATCGGAGCGAAGGGGCCCTAACAATCGTGACCACCGTGAGCAGCGGCGCGGCCGTCGTCGCCGACGCCGTCATTCCCGTACCTGTCGAGCTCGTAGCGGGCGAGGGGGTGCTGGACCTCAGGTCCGTCACCGTGGACGCGCCCGACGCCGTGACCGAGCGCCTCGCGGGTGAGCTGCTCACGAGCGCGGGCGCCTCGGTCGTGGCGGACGGCGCCACGGCTGTCACGCTGACCGTCGACCCCGCCGCGGGTCCCGAGGGATCGCGGAACTCCGAGCGCTACACGCTCACGGTGACCGCCGAGGGCGTGTCCGTCGCGGCTCCCGAGCGCTCCGGCCTGCTGCACGGCGTCCGGACCCTGCGGCAGCTTGCCAACGCGGGCCGGTTCGGCGCGGACGGCGACGGCGGGGCGACGGACGTGCCGCTCGAGGTGCGCGCCGTCGTCGTGCGCGACGAGCCGCGGTTCGGCTGGCGCGGGCTGTCGTTCGACGTGGTGCGGCACTGGTTCGGGCCCGCGGACCTGCGGGCGGTCGTGGACCTCGTGGGCTCGTACAAGATGAACCGGCTGCACCTGCACCTGTCCGACGACCAGGGCTGGCGGCTGGAGATCCCGTCCCGCCCCGCGCTCACGGAGAAGTCGTCGCAGGGCGCCGTGTCGGGCGCGACCGGCGGGTTCCTCACCGCCGACGAGTACCGCGAGCTGCAGGAGTACGCGGCCGAGCGGGAGATCGTGATCGTCCCGGAGATCGACGTCCCCGGGCACGTCAACGCGGCGACCCACGCCTACGGGGAGCTCACGCCGTCGGGCGAGGCCACCGACGCCTACGACGGGATCGAGGTGGGCTTCTCGAAGCTGCACTTCGACCTGCCCACCACCGAACCGTTCCTGCGGGACGTGTTCACCGATGTCGCGCGCATGACGCTGGGGCCGTGGGTGCACTTCGGCGGCGACGAGGTGCTGGTGATGCAGCCCGAGGAGTTCGGCCGGTTCGTGGTGCTGTGCCAGGAGATCATCGCGGGCGCGGGCAAGATCCCGGTGGCCTGGCAGGAGGCGGCCGGCTCGGCGCACGGCGACCAGGCGGCCGTGGCGGCGCTGGCCGGGGCAGAGGCCGGATCGGGTTCTGGCTCCGGTTCCGGTTCCGACGCCGACGACGACGACGCCCCGGCGGACCACGCCGGCGCTCCCGGCGGCGAGGCGCCCGTCCTGGTGGAGCCCCGCACGGTGCTGCAGTACTGGGACACCCGGCCCGACCCGGCGCCGTTCCTGCGCGCCGCGCAGGCCGGCGCGAGGTTCGTGATGTCGCCGGCCGACCGGGCCTACCTCGACATGAAGTACACGCCGGAGCACCCGCTGGGCCAGCAGTGGGCCGCGTTCGTCGAGCTGCACGACTCCTACGACTGGGACCCGGCGACCCTCATCGAAGGGCTGCCCGAGTCGGCGATCGAGGGGGTGTCGGCCGCGGTCTGGACCGAGACCCTGCTGAACCGCGACCACCTGTTCTCGATGCTGCTGCCCCGGCTCGCGGCGGTGGCCGAGGCCGCCTGGTCGCAGACCGGCGCCAAGGACTGGGAGTCGTTCCGCCGCCGGATCGCCGTCGAGGCGGGTGCCTGGCGGCGCGACGGCGCCAGCTACCACCCCACGCCCCAGATCGACTGGTAGTCCCCGCACGTGTCAGACGTACAGGTCACCCGGGTGACCTGTACGTCTGACACGTCCTACTTGGCGGGGCGCGCCGCCAGGGCCGCCGCGTACAGGTCGCGCTTGGCCACGCCTGCGGCGTCGGCCACCTCCGCGACCACGGCCTTGAGCCGCTCGCCGGAGGCGACCCGTTCGAGGACCTCGCCCACGACGTCGTCCACGCTCGCCTGCACGGCCGGAGCCCCGCCGACCACGACGCAGATCTCGCCGCGGAGCTGCTCGGCCGCGGCGCGCTCCGCGAGGTCCGCGAGCGGGCCGCGCAGCACCTCCTCGTACGTCTTGGTCAGCTCGCGCGCGACGGCGGCCGGGCGGGTGTCGCCGAACGCCGCGGCCATGGCGCCCAGCGTCTCGGCGATCCGGTGCGGCGCCTCGAAGAACACCATGGTGCGTGGCTCGGTGGTCAGCGCGCCGAGCGTCCGGGAGCGGTCGCCGGCCTTGCGCGGCAGGAAGCCCTCGAACGTGAACCGGTCGGTCGGCAGGCCGGAGAGTGCCAGCGCGGTCAGCACCGCGCTCGGCCCGGGTGCGGCCGTGACCCGCAGGTCGCGCTCGATCGCCCGCTCCACGACGCGGTACCCCGGGTCGGAGACCGACGGCATGCCGGCGTCGGTCACGACCACCACGGTGCCGCCCTCGGCGACGACGTCGAGGAGCTCGTCCGCGCGGGCCGTCTCGTTGTGCTCGTGGTAGCTGGTCACCTTGCCGCGCACCTCGACCCCGAGCCGTCCGGCGAGGGCGTGCAGGCGGCGCGTGTCCTCGGCGGCCACCACGTCGGCGTCGGCCAGCAGGCGGACCAGCCGAGGCGAGGCGTCCTCCGCGTTGCCGATGGGGGTGGCGGCCAGGACGAGAGTGCCGGCCTCGGGCGCGGGCCCGGGAACCGGGGACGAGTCGGTCATGAACCACACTGTCCCACGCTCTATGCTGGCCCGGTGTCTCAGCAGCCTGAAGCCACCGGAGCGCATCACGCCGCAGTGCAGCAGGCTCTGCCTGGAACCTACGGGGCGCACGTGCGCCGCGAGGCGGTGGGCGCCCGGATGACGCCGACGGGATCGTTCCCCGCCGTCGCCCCGGCCGAGCCGCCGGTGCGCGACCGTCTCCTGCGTGACCTGCTGGGCGAGCGCCGCCTCGCGCTCGGCCGCCGCGCCTCGGACCGGTTCTGGGGCATCTTCGGCGCGCTGGTCGTGACGGCGCTCGCCGCCGGGGCGCGGCTGTACGCGCTGGGCCGCCCGGGCAAGCTGGTCTTCGACGAGACGTACTACGTCAAGGAGGGCTGGTCGCTGGCCAGCCTCGGCTTCGAGGCCGCGTGGCCCGACAAGCCCAACCCCGCGTTCGAGGCGGGCGACGTCAGCTCGTACAAGACCGACGAGGCCGAGTACGTGGTCCACCCGCCCGTCGGCAAGTGGATGATCGCCATCGGCATGCGCCTCATGGGCGGCGCGACCGACCCGATGGCCTGGCGCATCGCGAGTGCCGTGATCGGCGTGGTCGCCGTGTTCCTCATGGTGCGGATCGCGCGCCGCCTGTTCTCGTCCACGCTGCTCGGCCTGGTCGCGGGCCTGCTGCTCGCGGTCGATGGCGAGGCGATCGTGCACTCGCGCACCGGCCTGCTGGACCAGTTCCTCATGTTCTGGGTGCTCGTCGCGTTCGGCTGCCTGGTGATGGACCGCGAGTGGGCCAGACGCAGGCTCGCGGACCGGGTGGCGCAGATCGTCGAGGCGGGCGGGGCGATCGGCCGGTACGGGCCACGGCTCGGGTTCCGGTGGTGGCGGCTCGCGGCGGCCGTGTCGCTGGGTCTGGCCTGCGGCGTGAAGTGGTCGGGTCTGTACTTCGTCGCGGCGTTCGGCCTGCTCACCGTGGTCTGGGACCTCACGGCCCGCCGCACGGCGGGCATCGGGCGGTGGTGGGAGGACGCCCTGGTGGTCGACGCCGTCCCGGCCGCCCTGGTCATGCTGCCCACCGTGGTCGCGGTGTACGTCGCGTCGTGGTCGGCCTGGTTCGCGCACCCGAAGTCGTACCTGCGCGACTGGGCGGTGGTGAACGGCGTGACGCCGCCGGGCTGGTGGCCGGACTGGGGTTGGGCGCAGGGCGCCTGGGAGGCCGGCCGGTCGCTGTGGGAGTACCACCACATGATGTGGGACTTCCACACCAACCTGGACTCGGACCACAACTACGCCTCGCACCCGCTGGGCTGGATCGTGCAGTGGCGGCCGACGTCGTTCTTCTGGGAGAAGTTCGCCCCCGGCCAGGGCCCCTGCCCGGCAGACTCGGTGGGCGACTGCGCCACCGCCGTGACGTCGCTCGGCAACCCGCTGCTGTGGTGGCTGGGCGCCCTCGCGATCCCGGTGGTCCTGGTGCTCGTGATCAGGTACCGGGACTGGCGCGGCACCGCCGCCCTCGCGGGCATCGCCGCGGGCTGGCTGCCGTGGTTCCTCTACTCGTGGCCGCTCGCGGACCGCACCATCTTCACGTTCTACTCGATCGTGTTCACGCCGTTCGTGATCCTCACGCTCGTCTACGTGCTGGCGGTCGGGCTCGAACGGACGCCGCGCAGGAGCGCCGACCGGCGGATCGTCTGCTGGCTGGCCGCCGCGCTGGTGGTGCTGATCGTGGGCGTGAGCGTGCTCTACTACCCGATCTGGACTGCGATGCCGGTGCCGTACGAGTACTGGCAGCGGCTGATGCTGCTCCCGAGCTGGATCTAGCCGGGGCCGGCTTCGGCCCGGTGCCGGGGCGGCGTCAGAGGGCCGAGGAGTCGCGGAGGTCCACGCCGGCGGCCGTCAGCTCCTTCTCGGCGGCCTCGCCCTGCTCCGGCGAGACCGGGATCGTCAGGTCGGTCAGCACCCGGGCGTGCAGACCCGCGCGGCGGGCGTCGAGCGCGGTGTGCTTCACGCAGTGCGACTGCACGAGTCCCACGACGTCGACGGCGGTCACCCCGGCCTCGGACAGGACCGTGGCGAGGCTGCGGCCGTGCTCGTCCGCGCCGTCGAAGCCGGAGTACCCGTGCGAGTACTGGCCCTTCAGCAGCTTGGCGTCCGGGGCGAGGTCGGCCAGCGCGGGGTGCAGCTCGGCGTTCGGCGAGCCGGCGACGCCGTGCGGCGGCCACGAGTCGACGAAGTCCGGGGTGTCGCTGAAGTGCTCGCCCGGGTCGATGTGCCAGTCCTGCGTGGTCACCACGGTGGTGTACCGGTCCCGGTGGGCGGCGGCGTAGGCGGCGACGCGGTGCGCGATCTCGTTCGCGCCCTCCGTGGCGAGCTCACCCCCCTCGCAGAACGTGGGCTGCACGTCGACGACGATGAGGGCCCGCAGCTCGGGCGAGGACTCGGCAAGGCTCATGAACCTCACTCTTCCACTCCGCTGGTTGCCGAGGTAGCCCGTGGTGATCGGTAGTTCGTCACATGATCGGCACCCCGGAACGCCGATCGCCCGACGAACCGCCGATCGCCACGCCGCACCCCGTCGCGGGCGGGGTGCTTGGATGGGGGAGTGGACACTGACGCCGGAGTGCGCCGGCACCTGCTGACCTTGGTTCTGCCCGCGTTCGTGCTGGTCGCGGGGGTGAGCGGGTGCAGCGGGTCGGCCGAGCCCGGCGTCGTGTCGCCGAGCCCGTCCGCGTCGGAGAGCGCGTCGTCGGGCACGGCTGCGCCGTCAGGCACGGATCCCTCGAACGGTGCGGATCCCTGGGACGGCGAGGTGACGGCCGAGGCCGAGGTGGTGGCCCAGGAGCTCCCGGTCCCGTGGGGCATCGCCCCGCTGCCCGGCGGGCGGTTCCTGGTCACGACGCGGGACGACGCGGCGCTCGCCGTGGTGCACCCGAACGGCGACGTCGAGCCGCTCGACGCGTCCGGCGGCGCCCAGGAGCTGGCCGACCAGACGATGCCCGGGGGCGAGGGCGGTCTGCTCGGCGTCGCCGTCGACCCGGAGGACACCGGGCCGACGTTCACCGTCTTCCTGTACCGCACAGGCGCCGAGGACAACGCCGTGCTGCGCGCCGAGCTCGACCTGGACGACATGACGCTGCGCGACGTCACCACGATCCTCGACGGCATCCCGAGCGCCTCCAACCACAACGGCGGGCGGATCGCGCTCGGCCCGGACGGGTACCTGTACGTCGCGACGGGCGACGCCGGGAACCCCACGAACGCGCAGGACCCGGAGTCGCTGGGCGGCAAGATCCTGCGGATCACGGCCGACGGCGAACCCGCGCCGGGCAACCCTGACCCCGGCTCGCCGGTGTGGTCGCTGGGGCACCGCAACGTGCAGGGCCTGGGCTGGGACGCGAGCGGCCGGATGTTCGCGAGCGAGTTCGGGCAGGACCGCCTGGACGAGCTGAACGTGATCGAGGCGGGCGGCAACTACGGCTGGCCCGACGTCGAGGGTCCGGGGGAGCGCGCCGGGTTCGTCGACCCGGTGGCCTGGTGGCCGACGTCGGAGGCGTCGCCGTCGGGTATCGCCGTCACCGACGAGGCCGTGTACCTGGCGGCGCTGCGCGGGGAGCGGCTGTGGCGCGTGCCGCTGCTCGGCACGGCACAGGACGTCGCCGGCGGCGAGAGCCCGGGTTTCGGGGAGCCTCAGGAGCTGCTGGCCGGGGAGTACGGGCGGCTGCGCGCGGTCCAGACCGGGAACGACGGCGAGCTGTACGTGCTGACCGGCAACACGGACGGCCGCGGCGAACCCGCGACCGAGGACGGCCGGCCGGTCGACGACCGGCTGCTGCGGGTCACGCTGACACCTGGCGGGTGAGGAAGCCCGGGGACGACCGGCGGGGTATCCACTGGCAGACGTCTAGGGCTGTGGATATCCTGGCCGGCGGGAAGGGGCCACGTCGTAGGCTCGAACCACTGCCGATCGAGAGGGGTGAACAGGATGTCCGCAGAGCCCGGCGGGTACCGGACGGTGCCGCGCGGCTACGTCTACGCCGACCACATCCCGTACGTCACCCCGGAGTCCCTCGACGAGCTGCGGGGGCCGACCACGGGGATCGTCACCGTGGGGCCGCACATCGACACGAGCCTGGACCCGACGTACGACCTCGGCCGGCGGGCGCGGAAGCTGGAGCTGTACAGCGCGACCGTCCGCGACGGTTTCGTGCCGGACCACCGGGCTGTCCTGAACCGGTCCGAGCTGGTGCGTCTCTGGCCGTTCCTCAACCTCCCCGGTCGGTGTCGCACGGTCTGGGAGTCGAAGTTCCCTGAGCTGGCTGCCCGGTCGAGGGTCACGGGAGCCGCCTGATGCTCCCGTTCCACGAGCGCCTCGCCACGATCGGCCTGGAGGCGCTGGAGGGTTATGGCTTCGCACTGGCCGGCGGTTACGCGATCTCCGCGAACGGCATCGGCGACCGGCCGTCCAACGACGTGGACCTGTTCACGAACGTGTTCGAGCCCGATGTCTTCGTGGTCTCGGTGGCGAAGCTTCGAGCGGCGTTCCTGGCCGCCGGCCTGGACGTTCGCGACAACCTGATCGGTCGGACGTTCGCCGACGTCAACGTCACCGATCCCGTCACGGGCGAGTCGAGCGACGTCCAGATCGGCGCGAACTACCGCGCGTTCCAACCCTCCCAGCTGGCCGTCGGACCGGTGCTCGACGTCCGTGATGCCGTGGCCGGAAAGATGAGCGCCTTGTGGTCCCGGGGTGAGACGCGTGACTTCATCGACATCGATGCGGTGATGGGCTCCGGGCGCTTTACCCGTGACGAGGTCCTGGCGATCGGGGACGAGCAGGAGTCGCTGCCGTTCGACCGGGCGATGCTGGCCGACCGGTTCCGCTCGGTCCAGGGCAAGAGCCCCGAGTCGTTCGAGGCGTACGAGGTGGGGGAGGCCTGGCGGCAGGAGATCGTCGAGCACTTCCTCGACTGGGCCGACGAGATCGACCCCGCCGTCGTCCGCTGAGTGCCGCCCGCCGAGTGTCGTCACGGCGTCACCACGGCGCCGCCGCAGCGCCCCGGGCGCTGCGATCGGGCTGGACCGCGCACCTACCATGGACCCATGCCGGAAGCCGAGAAGTCCTTCTATCTCACGACGCCGATCTACTACGTGAACGATGCCCCCCATATCGGGCACGCGTACACGACGGTCGCCGCCGATGTCGTGACGCGCTGGCACCGCCAGCGCCAGGAGAACGTCTGGTTTCTCACCGGCACCGACGAGCACGGCGAGAAGGTGCTGCGCACCGCCGAGGCCAACGGCGTGACCCCGCAGGACTGGGCGGACCGGCTGGTCGAGACCGCCTGGAAGCCGGTGCTGAAGACCCTCGACGTGCGCAACGACGACTTCATCCGCACCACGGAGGCGCGGCACGAGACCGCGGTGCAGGCCTTCCTCCAGGGCCTGTACGACAAGGGCGAGATCTACGAGGGCTCCTACGAGGGCCCGTACTGCGTGGACTGCGAGGAGTACAAGCTGCCGGGCGAGCTGCTCGACGGCACGGGGGAGTACGAGGGGCAAAAGGTGTGCGCCATCCACGGCACGCCCGTCGAGATGCTCTCCGAGCAGAACTACTTCTTCCGGATGAGCGCGTACGCGGACCGGCTGCTCGCGCTCTACGACGAGCACCCCGAGTTCGTGCAGCCGGCGTCGGCCCGCAACGAGGTCGTGAGCTTCGTGCGGCAGGGGCTGCAGGACCTGTCGATCTCGCGCTCGACGTTCGACTGGGGCGTGCCGATCCCGTGGGACCCGTCCCACGTGCTCTACGTCTGGTTCGACGCGCTCCTCAACTACGCCACGGCCGTGGGCCTCGACAGCGACGACCCGGAGCGCAAGGAGCAGTTCGCCCGGACCTGGCCGGCCGACGTGCACCTCGTGGGCAAGGACATCCTGCGGTTCCACGCGGTGATCTGGCCGGCGATGCTCATGGCCGCCGGCCTGCCGCTGCCCCAGACCGTGTTCGCGCACGGCTGGCTGCTGGTGGGCGGCGAGAAGATGAGCAAGTCCAAGCTCACGGGCATCGCGCCGGCCGACATCATCGACACCTTCGGCTCGGACGCGTTCCGCTACTACTTCATGCGGACCATCGCGTTCGGCGGTGACGGCTCGTTCTCCTGGGAGGACATGACCGCCCGCTACAACGGCGAGCTCGCCAACGGGTTCGGCAACCTCGCGTCCCGGACCGCGGCGATGATCGGCAAGTACTTCGGCGGCTCCCTGCCCACGCCGGGCGCCCTCACCGACGCCGAGACCAGCCTCGCCCGGGTGGCGGCCCAGGCCGTGGCCGACGCCGAGGCGGCGATCGACCGGCTCGCCATCCACGACGCGGTCTCCGCGGTCTGGACGCTCGTGGACGCCACGAACGGTTACCTCGCCGACACGCAGCCCTGGAAGCTCGCGAAGGAGCCGGGCGAGACCGACGAGTCCGGCGCGGGGGTCGACGGCGGGCGCCTCGCGACGTCGCTCGTCACCGCGACGGAGGCGCTGCGGTCGCTGGCGGTGCTCCTCAACCCGATCACGCCGAAGGCGGCGGCCGGGCTCTGGGAGCTGCTCGGTGCGGAGGCCTCGCTGGGGGCGCTCGACGCCCAGCCGCTCGACGGCGCGGCGACGTTCGGCGCACTCCCTGCGGGCACCACCGTGACCAAGGGCGCGGCCCTGTTCCCGCGCCTCGACGACACGGCGGCCTGAGCGACCGACGATGGCGAAGCGCACACGCGAGCGCGGGTTCCCGGCCGCCCCCGAGCCGCTGCCGGTCCCGGTCGTGGACAACCACACACATCTCGACCACATCGCCGCGGTGCTGCCCGGCACGGCGCCGGCGGGCGAGCGGGGCGCCTGGCCGCCGTCCGCCGCGGACCACCTGGACCAGGCCGCGGCCGCGGGCGTGGACCGAGTGGTCCAGGTGGGCTGCGACCTGCCGTCGGCGCGCTGGACCGACACCCTCGTCCGCCAGGACGCCCGGGTGCTGGGCGCCGTCGCCATCCATCCCAACGAGGCCACCCTGCACGCGGGCATCGACGAGGTGGGGCCTGACGGGCTCACGCCCGAGCCGGAGGAACGCCACGCGGTGGGGCTGGACGACGCCGTCGCCGAGATCGCCGACCTGGCCAAGGGCAACGACCGCATCCGCGCGATCGGCGAGACGGGCATGGACCTGTTCCGCACGGGCCCGCGCGGCGAGCAGGCCCAGCGGGACGCCTTCCGCGCGCACATCGCCCTGGCCAAGGAGCTGGGCCTGGCCCTGCAGATCCACGACCGGGACGCGCACGCCCAGGTCATCGAGGTCCTGCTGGCCGACGGCGCGCCCGAGCGCACCGTCTTCCACTGCTACAGCGGCGACGCCGAGATGGCCCGCGTCTGCGCCGAGCACGGCTGGTACCTGTCGTTCGCCGGACCGGTCACGTTCAAGGCCAACGACCACCTGCGCGCCGCCCTGGCCGTGGCGCCGCGTGAGCTGATCCTCCTGGAGACCGATGCCCCGTACCTCACGCCGCACCCGTACCGGGGGCAGCCGAACGCCCCGTTCGCGGCGGCCCACACGGTGCGCGACATGGCGGCCCACCTGGGGGAAGACCTCGCGGTGCTGTGCGCGGACATCAGTGCCAGCTCGGAGCGCGTCTACGGTAGCTGGTAAGAATGGCGCATTGGGGCGAAGAAAGCGGCATTTGATTTCATATCCCCACGCCTTTTGCTGCGAGGTTTGTTCCGTTACGGTCTGGTGCTCGTGGTGAGGTACGCACGGCCGTGGCTCGCGAGCAGACCGGCCCGCTGGCTGGTTCGTGGTGCCGTCGTCGGCGTGCTCGTCGGCGTGGCCGGCATGTACACGGCCAACGCGACGACCCTGACGATCGACTACAACGGCGACGTCCGCACGCTCAGCGTCTACGGCGACACGGTCGCCGAGGCGCTGGCGTCGCAGAACATCGAGCTGCAGCCCGACGACGTGGTGCAGCCCGCCGCCGCGTCCGGCGTCGGCCCCGGCAACACCGTGGTGGTCCGCACCAGCCGGGACGTCACCGTCGAGCTCGACGGCCAGGTGATCACGCTGCGCACCACCGCGGGCACGGTCGGCGAGCTGCTGGCGGCCCTCGGGCCGCGCGGCGACGGCGCCCTCGCCACGGCCTCCCGGACCACGCAGCTCGGCCGCGACCCGGTCCGGTTCTCCACGGTCAAGAAGGTCAACATCGCCGTGGACGGCTCGGTGCTGGAGTTCAGCACCACCCGGTCGACGGTGCGCTCCGTGTTCGACGAGGCCGGGATCGCGCTGGCCGACGGCGACGTCACGTCCGTGCCGCTCGACGCCGCAGCCGTGGACGGGATGATCATCATGGTCAGCCGCGACGCGTCGTCGTCGCGCACGGTGACCGAGGTGGTGCCGTTCGAGACCGAGACGGTCGAGGACGCGAGCCTCCCCGAGGGCTACGAGTCGATCCGCACCGCCGGCGTCGCCGGTGAGGCGAAGGTGACGTACGAGGTCAAGACGGTGGGCGGCGCCGTCGTCGAGCGCACCGTGGTGGACCGCGAGGTCACCCGCGAGCCTGTGAACGAGGTGCTCGTGGTGGGGACCATGGACGTGGCCACCGCGCCCGTGGACCCGGGCTCCGCGCGGGCCCTGGGCCAGGCGATGGCGGCCGAGCGCGGCTGGGGCGCCGACGAGTTCTCGTGCCTCGACCAGCTCTGGCAGAAGGAGAGCGGCTGGCGCTGGAACGCCGACAACCCCAGCAGCGAGGCGTACGGCATCGCCCAGGCGAACCCGGGCTCCAAGATGGCCACGGTGGGCAGCGACTGGCTCACGAACCCGGCCACCCAGATCGAGTGGGGGCTGGGCTACATCTCCGGCCGCTACGGCACGCCGTGCGGTGCCTGGGCGCACTCCGTGGAGATCGGCTGGTACTGAGCACGCCATTTTCACCCTGGAACATTTGGGATATTTAAGGATCTATCCCGACGTTTCCAAGGTGTATTTCGCGGATAGGCTTGCATTTGATAACGGCAGGGTTACGGTCTCTGGGACCGCCGGATCGGCCGGTCGGGCCCGCGCCCCGCGCGGGAGGCGCGTGCGACTCGCGCCGTCCCGGCCCCCGTGCCCGGACCGCGCGAGGACTGGACCCGCGTGTCATCTCCCCACCCAGCTCAGGGCATCCCCAGCGAACAGCCCCCCACCCCTGAGGCCGGCTCCGGCGTCGGCATCACCGAGATCTTCGAACCGCCGTCAACGGTTCACCCCCTCGTCCCGCCGGACTCTCCCCAGCCGGCCCCGCCCCGTAGGCGCCACCGCAGAGCCGCCCTCCTCGCGGGGGCCGCGGCCATCGCGGTCGCCGGCGCCGGTGGCATCACCGCCTACGGTTCGGCCCACAAGACCGTCACGCTCGACGTGGACGGCAAGGTCACGACCGTCGAGACCTTCCAGGGCGACGTCGCCGGCCTGCTGGCCGACGAGGGCGTCGACGTCACCGACCGTGACGCGGTGACGCCCGGCGGCTCCCTCCGGGACGGCAGCATGGTCGTGGTCCGCTACGGCCATGAGATCACCCTCCAGGCCGACGGCGAGCGGCGGACGACGTGGGTCACCGCGCTCGACGCCGACGAGGCGCTCGCCACGCTCTCCGAGCGGGCCGACGACGTCGCGCTGGTCCCGTCCCGCTCCGGCGGCCGGGTGACCCTCCCGTTGCGGCTCGACGCCGACAGCCCGGTGAACCTGGTCGTCGGCGGCAAGACCGAGCGGGTGGCCGACGGCGCGGCGCAGCTCGACGAGCTGCTCGCCGAGCACGACGTCACGGTCGACTCGGACGACCGGGTCACCGTCGAGAGGTCGGACGGCGCGTCCGACCGGTCGGCCGATCCGAGCGTCCCGACGCTGTCCGTCGTCGTCGAGCAGGTCCGGAGCTCGGTCAAGAAGACCGTGACCCGGCTGCCCTACGACAAGGTGCGCACCGCGGACCCGGACCGGTACGAGGATCTCGACCCGTACGTGGCGACCAAGGGCGTCGTGGGCAAGCGCATCACGACGTGGGACGTCACGACGGTGGACGGCGAGGTCGTGAAGCGGGACAAGCGCTCCTCGAAGGTCGAGCGCAAGCCCGTCGACCAGGTGACCGTGTACGGCACCAAGGACCGTCCCGCACCGGAGCCCGAACCGGAGCCGGAGCCCGAGCCGCAGCCCGTCGCGAAGGAACCGGCCCAGAAGGCCGCGCCCGAGCCGAAGGGCGACGTGGTCGCGACCAGCGGCGTGTGGGCCCAGCTCGCGCAGTGCGAGTCGGGCGGCGACCCCACCACCAACACGGGTAACGGCTACTACGGCCTGTACCAGTTCTCGCAGCAGACCTGGGCGGCGATGGGCGGTTCCGGCCTCCCGTCGGAGGCTTCGGCCGCCGAACAGACCATGCGGGCCCAGAAGCTCCAGGCGCAGTCCGGCTGGGGGCAGTGGCCCGGCTGTGCCGCGAAGCTCGGCCTGCTCTGACCCCCTCCCGACGTGTCAGACGTACAGGTCACCCGAGTGATCTGTACGTCTGCCACGGGGAGCGAGTTGGACGGTTGTCCTAGACGAGTGAGCGATAACACAGCCCGATAGCACCGATGAAACTTGGCCGGACGATAACGGATCAGTTACGTTCGGTTGTCCTCGCTGGCGGGAGAGCGCGAAGTGGTGTAGACCACAGCGCCCGAACGGCGGCAGGACAGCACTGAGAACGGAACCTCGTGATCAGTGCGAGACCGCCGGATCGGCCGGTCGAGACCGCGACGGCTCGCAAGAGTCGCCAGGCCCCCAGGCCGAATCGTGGTGGGGACGCTCGCGCGAGCGCGCGCCCCGGCTCGCCGCCCGTGCCCGGGACGTCCGACGACTGGACACGAGTGAACCCCCGTTCCGAGCAGCAGAGTTCTGGCTCCATCCCCAGCATCAACTCAGAGTCCGAGGCCCCGAACCCTCAGACGACCCTCTCGAAGCGTCGCCGTCGCTGGCCCCTGGTCGCCGGCCTCGCAGCCGTGGCGATCGCCGCCTCCGGCTCCGTCGCCTTCGCGGAGGCGCGCAAGACCGTCACGCTCGACGTCGACGGCACCACCAAGACCATCACCACCTACTCCGGTTCCGTGCAGGGCATGCTCGAGTCGCAGGGCGTCCGTCTGGGCGAGCGCGACGTCGTCGCCCCCGGCACCGACGCGAAGCTGTCCGACGGCGACCAGGTGGTCGTCCGCTACGCCCGCCAGGTCACCATGTCCGACGGCGGCGACGAGCGCGACGTCTGGGTCACCGTGACCGACGCCGGCGAGGCCCTGACGACGCTCGCCGAGCGCGGCGGCGACGTCTCCCTGGTGGCGTCCCGCTCCGGCGACCGCGCCTCGCTGCCGCTCCGCCTGAACGACGACGGCCCCGTCGCCGTCGTGGCGGACGGCAAGACCCGCGTGGTCGAGGACCACGCCGACGGCGTCGACAGCGTGCTCAACGGCCTCAAGGTCGAGCTCGACAAGGACGACCTCGTGAACATCGTCCCCGTGGCCACCCTGGCCGAGGACAAGGCGATCGACGCGAAGTCCGCCAAGGCCGCCAAGAAGGCCGGCGCCGACGTCGCCGTCCAGGTGCAGCGCGTCGAGACCAAGAAGGTCACGCAGAGGTTCGACGTGGACCACGAGGTGAAGACCGTCAAGGACAAGGACCGCTACGAGGACGAGGGCGACCACGTCCGCACTGCGGGCCGGGACGGGGTGCGCACGCGCATCGTCCAGCTCCGTACGGTCGACGGCGAGGTCGTGGCCCGCAAGGAGCTCTCGAACAAGGTGACCAAGAAGCCGGTCACCGGCGTGATCGTCGAGGGCACCAAGGAGCGCCCGGTGGAGAAGAAGGCCACCGTCGAGGCGACCAGCACCGAGAGCAGCACCCCGGCGCCGTCCGGCTCCGTCAAGGAGATCGGCCAGCAGATGGCCGCCGCCCGCGGCTGGACCGGCTCGGAGTGGACCTGCCTCGAGCTCCTCTGGGAGCGCGAGTCCGGCTGGAACTACCAGGCGGCCAACCCGTCCTCGGGCGCCTACGGCATCCCGCAGGCGCTCCCGGGCTCCAAGATGGGCTCGGCGGGCTCGGACTGGGCCACCAACCCGGCCACCCAGATCAAGTGGGGCCTCGGCTACATCGCGGACCGCTACGGCACGCCGTGCGGTGCGTGGGGCCACTCGGAGTCGGTGGGCTGGTACTGATCCACTGACGGAGCCTTTCGATTCCACACGGTCGCTCTCGTGCTGCGCGTCCTCTCTGGCGGGACTCGCTCCGCTGCGTCCCACCTCCGAGTACGCTCCGCACGAACGCTCCAGTTAGGCTCACCTGCATGAACGACACCTCAAGCGCCCTGCTCGGTCCCGCGGAGATCCGCGACCTGGCAGGGCGTTTGGGCGTCCGGCCCACCAAGACGCTCGGCCAGAACTTCCTGCACGACGGCGGCACCGTCCGCAAGATCGTGCGCACCGCGGGGCTGCGGCCCGGCGAGCGGGTGGTGGAGGTCGGGCCCGGGCTGGGCTCCCTGACGCTGGGACTGGTGGAGGCCGGCGCCTCCGTGGTCGCGATCGAGATCGACCCGGTCCTGGCCGGGCAGATCGCCGACACGGTGCGCACCCGGGTCCCGGGCGCCGACTTCGAGGTGGTGCTCTCCGACGCGCTGGACGTCACCACGCTGCCCGGCGAGCCGCCGACGGCGCTCGTCGCGAACCTTCCCTACAACGTGGCCGTCCCGGTGCTGCTCACCATGCTGCAGCGGTTCGCCTCGCTCGAACGTGTGCTCGTGATGGTCCAGGCCGAGGTGGCCGACCGGATCGCCGCCGTCCCGGGTTCCAAGATCTACGGCATCCCGTCGGTGAAGGCCGCGTGGTACGCGTCGGCCCGCCGCGCCGGGACCATCGGGCGCAACGTCTTCTGGCCCGCCCCGAACGTCGACTCCGCGCTCGTCTACCTCGAGCGTCGCGACCCGCCCTCGACCACCGCGTCGCGGGAGCAGGTGTTCGCCGTCGTGGACGCCGCGTTCGCGCAGCGCCGCAAGACGCTGCGGGCCGCCCTGTCCGGGGTGTTCGGCTCCGGCGCCGCCGCCGAGGACGCGCTGCGCGCGGCGCGCGTGGATCCGGGCGCCCGGGGTGAGACGCTCGTCGTCGAGCAGTTCGCGCGTATCGCGGAGCAGCTCCCCGACCTGCCGGACACCGCGGGCACCGGGGTGACCCCTGCGTCCGGCACCGCAGAGCAGGAGGGGGACGAGTGATCCCGCGTCTTTCAGCGGCCCCGCCGCCGTCGGTCCGGGTCCGTGCGCCCGGCAAGGTCAACCTCGGGCTGCGCGTGGGGCCCGTCGGCGACGACGGCTACCACCCGCTGGCGACGATCTTCCAGGCCGTGTCCCTGTACGAGGAGGTGACGGCGACCCAGGTGGCACCCGGCGCCGGCATCTCGCTGACGGTCTCGGGTCCGCAGGCCGACGCCGTCCCGACGGACGAGACCAACCTCGCGTGGCGCGCCGCCGCGCTGCTGGCCGAGCGCACGGGCCTGCCCGACGACGTCCAGCTGCACATCACCAAGGGCGTGCCGGTCGCCGGCGGCATGGCGGGCGGCTCGGCCGACGCCGCCGCCGCGCTCGTGGCCTGCGACGCCCTCTGGGAGGCCGGCATACCCCGCCCGGAGCTGGTGGAGCTGGCCGCCGAGCTCGGGGCGGACGTGCCGTTCTCGCTGCTGGGGCACACCGCCGTCGGCACGGGCCGGGGCGACCTGCTCACGCCCGCGATGACCCGCGGCGAGTTCCACTGGTGCTTCGCGACCCAGCGGGAGGGCCTCTCCACGCCCACGGTGTTCCGCCGGTTCGACGAGCTCGCCGGGCCGTCGACGCCGCGCGTGGCCCCCACCGACGACACCGCGATCATGCACGCGCTGCGCGCCGGCGACGCGGTGGCCCTCGGCAAGGCGCTGCACAACGACCTGGAGGGTCCTGCGCTCGACCTGCGGCCCGAGCTCGCGGACGTGCTGGAGGTCGCCACGGAGTCCGGGGCGCTGGGCGTCATCGTGTCGGGGTCCGGTCCCACGGTCGCCGCGCTCGGCCGGTCCAGGCAGCACGCGCTGGCGCTGGGCGCGGCATGGACGGCGGCCGACGTCGTCGACGCGGTCTGGTGCGCGTCCGGGCCCGCTCCCGGGACCCAGGTGGTGACCCCGATGCGCGCCTGAGCGCGCACCGGGTCAGTACGCGACCTGCGGCACGAAGACGTTCGTCAGGTGCGTGTGCCGCGTGATCCAGCGGGTGCGCCGCGTCGCCAGGTTGCTCTCGGCGGTCAGCACGCACTCGACCACCCGCTCGACGGTGCCCGTCATCGCGCTGAGCGCCAGGGCGGCGTTGCGGCCCCACTCCTCCAGCAGCACCTGGGCGCCCGCGCCCTGCGTGAGCTGCAGCGGGGTGCTCGCCCGGCGTGCGAACGCGACCAGGGAGTCCTTGTGCGCCGCCGGGATGTCGCCCTCGACCAGGGCGCACGCGAGGTCGGGCAGCAGGCCGGCCGCGGCGACGGCCGCCGCCGCCACCGGGCCCGTACCGAGCACCGCGATGCGCGACGGGTCCACGCTCTCCAGCGTGCGCAGGGCCTGCACCGCGCGGACCGCGTCGGTGAAGACGCCGCGGTTGTACGGGTCGTCGAGGTCGTCCTGCGGCACCTCGACGACCAGGTGGGCGAACCCGCCGGACGCGAGCCACTCCAGGTCGCGCGCCGCGGCCCTGCCTGCCGGCCGCAGCTCGACCAGGCCGGGCAGCGTCGCGGCGGCCCCGACCGGCATGACGAGCCAGCCCGTCACCGGGCGGCCCTCGAAACCGGCGAACGTCACCGTCTCCGCGTTGAGGTCCCGCGAACGGGCGAACGTCGTGGTCAGGACCGGCGCGACCTCGATGTCCCGGTGCGCGGCGAGGTTCGCCGCCCAGAACGCGTCGAAGTCCGTGGGCTCGTCGGTGGCGGGCGGAGCGGCCGGTGCCACCGTGACGAGCGGCAGGTCGTACTCGGGCACGGGCGGTACCTCCGGGTCTGGGGCGTGCGCTGGGAGCGTACCGCCACTGTCCGACAGTCCCGAAGCCGGTCCACGGCCGACGGCCGTCAGATGATCTTGTTCAGCCATGCGAGCTTCCGCGGGAACCGGTAGTCGCCGCCACCCTCGTGGTTGTTGTACGGGTAGACGTCGATCTCCTTGCCCGCCGCGCCGGCCCCGCCCGGCCCCCAGCCGTTGTACGCCGCGTACACGGTGGACGGCGGGCACGTGGCGTCCATGAGCGCCACCGAGAACAGTGCCGCCGCGCGGGCGCGCCGGGCGAACGACACCCCGTCCAGGTAGGAGAAGGTCCGCCAGACCTGCTCCTCCACCGCCGGGTCGCGGTGCACGGAGAGGTAGCGGGTGATCTCGTTGTACGGCAGGTTGTCCGTGATCGACACCGCGCGGCGGTAGTGGCTCAGGAACGGCACGTCGGGCATGGCGGCCACGACGTCGGGCACGAGGCCCGCGACCGCGATGGTGATGCCGCCGCCCTGGCTGCCGCCGCTCAGCGCCACCCGCACCGGGTCCAGGCCCGGGATCGCGCGCACCGCGTCGACGGCGCGGGCGCCGTCGGTGAAGACGCGGCGGTAGTAGTGGTCGTGCGGGTCCAGCACGCCGCGGGTCATGAACCCGGGGGACGCGGGGCCCGACCCCACCGGGTCCGGCGTGTCCCCGCCCGCACCCCAGCCCGAACCCTGGCCGCGCGTGTCCATCATGAGGTGCGCGTAACCCGCGGCGGCCCACTGGATCCGCTCGTGCGGCAGGCCCCTCCCGCCGCCGTAGCCCTGGTACTCGACCACGACGGGCAGGTCGCCCGGCGCGTGTGCCGGACGCGTCAGCCAGGCCTTGACCGGATGCCCGCCGAACCCGGCGAACGTGACGTCGTCGACCAGGATCTCGGTGAGCCCCACGTCGATGCGCTCCACCTGCGGCGCCTCGTCGAACGTGCGGGCCTCGGCCAGGGTCGTCGACCAGAACTCGTCGAAGTCGCCGGGCTCGTCGACCTCCGGGCTGTACTTCTCGAGTTCGGGCAGCGGCATGTCGAACTGGGCCACGTTGATGCTCCTCGGCGTCGTGTTCTGCTGTGCCGGCGGCGAAGTCGTTCCTGTGCGGTCGCCGTCGACCGGGGTGAGCGTAGCGCGCGACTACCCTTGGTAGGTGGCACATCTTCTCGGCGCAGACGGCATCGCGCTGACCATCGGCACCCGGACCCTTCTGGCGGACGTCTCGCTGGGGCTCGACGACGGCGACCGCGTCGGCATCGTGGGCCCCAACGGCGCGGGCAAGTCCACCCTGCTGCGCATCTTCGCGGGCACCGCGCTGCCCGACGGTGGCCGCGTCACCCGGGTGGGCGGCTCCACCCTGGGCATGCTGGACCAGCGCGACGAGCTGCCCGACGACGCCACCGTGCTGGACCTCGTGCACGGCGACGCGGAGACCCACGTCTGGGCCTCCGACGCCCGCGTCCGGGAGGTGCACGACGGCCTGATCGCCGACCTCGCCTGGGACGCCCCCGTCGCCAAGCTCTCGGGCGGCCAGCGCCGCCGCGTGGCGCTCGCGGCCCTGCTCGTCCAGGCCCCGGACGTGCTGCTGCTCGACGAGCCCACCAACCACCTCGACGTCGAGGGCGTGGCCTGGCTCGCCGCCCACCTGCGCGAGCGGTACGGCCGCCCGGGCACGACGGGCGCGCTCGTGGTCGTGACGCACGACCGCTGGTTCCTCGACGAGGTCTGCTCCCGGATGTGGGAGGTGCGCGGCGACGGGACCGGCGCCGTCGACGGGTACGAGGGCGGGTACGCGGCCTACATCCTGGCCCGGGCCGAGCGGGCGCGGCAGGCCGCGACGGCCGCCGAGAAGCGGGACAACCTGCTGCGCAAGGAGCTCGCGTGGCTGCGCCGCGGGGCCCCGGCCCGCACGTCCAAGCCCAAGTTCCGGCTCGACGCCGCGTCCGCCCTGATCGACGACGAGCCGCCGCCGCGCGACTCGATGGAGCTGACGCGCATGGCGACGCGGCGGCTGGGCAAGGACGTGCTGGACCTCGAGTCCGTGTCGGTCGCCGTGCCGGGCAAGGTCCTGTTCGACGACGTGACCTGGCGCCTCGGCCCCGGCGACCGGTACGGCGTCGTGGGGGTCAACGGCGCCGGCAAGACGACGCTCCTCGCGCTCCTTGCCGGTCGCCGCGAGCCCGACTCGGGACGCGTCAAGCGCGGCAAGACCATCCATGTGCGGGAGCTCTCGCAGGACGTCACCGAGCTCGACGAGGTCGGGAGCCTCAAGGCCGTCGAGGTGATCGAGCAGGAGAAGGGCCGGGTCGTCGTCGACGGCAAGGAGCTCACCGCCGCGCAGCTCACCGAGAAGCTCGGCTTCACGCGCGAGCGCGCCTACACGCCGGTGCGGGACCTGTCCGGCGGCGAGCGGCGGCGGCTCCAGCTGCTGCGGCTGCTGGTGTCCGAGCCCAACGTGCTGCTGCTCGACGAGCCCACCAACGACCTCGACACCGACACCCTCGCCGCCGTCGAGGACCTGCTGGACGGCTGGCCCGGCACGCTCATCGTCGTCTCGCACGACCGGTACCTGCTGGAGCGGGTCGCCGATCGGCAGGTCGCGCTGCTCGGCGACGGGACCATCCGGGACCTGCCCGGGGGAGTCGAGGAGTACCTCCGGCTGCGGGCCGCGGCCAAGGCCGCGGGCGCCTCGGCCTCGGGCACGCCCGGCGGATCCGGCGCGGCCGGCGGGACCGGGGCCGCGGGGACGACGTCGGGCCCGGGTCCGGCGACGGCCGGCAACGGCTCCGGCGACGAGCTGTCCCAGCGCGACATCCGCGCCGCCAAGAAGGAGGTCTCCCGGATCGAGCGGCAACTTGCGAAGATTGCCCAGAAAGAGGCCAAGCTGCACGAGAACATCGCGCAGCAGGCAACGGACTATCAGGCCGTCGCGCGGCTGGACGCGGAGCTCCGCGACCTGGCGAGCGAACGGGACGAGCTCGAGGCGGCCTGGTTGGAAGCTGCGGAGGTGGCGGGATGACCGACAACGATCTGACACCGCTCGACGGGGTGGACCGGGCACTCGTCGACGCACTGCGCAAGGACGGGCGCACCACGCTGGCGGTGCTGTCCGAGATCTCGGGGCTCTCCCTGTCCGCCGTGCAGGTGCGGGTGCGCAAGCTGGAGGCGCGCAGCGTCATCACGGGCTACCGGGCGGTCGTGAACCCGGAGGCGGTGGGGCTGCCGCTCTCCGCGTTCATCGAGATCACGCCCCTGGACCAGGCCCAGGAGGACGACGCGCCCGAGCGGCTGCGCGGCATGGCCGGCATCGAGTCCTGCTACTCGGTGGCGGGCAACGCGAACTACCTGCTCACCGCGCGGGTGGCGTCGCCGCGGGCACTGGAGGAGCTGCTTGGCAAGATCCGGCGCACGGCGAAGGTCTCGACGCGCACGACGGTGGTGCTGCAGACGTACTTCGAGGGGCAGGCGGCCGAGCTCGACTGAGCCGGCTCAGCCCGGCCCGGCTCAGCGCAGCGCCAGGGCCGGGTGGTCCAGCGTGAGCGTGCCGGCGTCGGCGTCCAGCTCCGCGGTGACGCCGAACGGCACGGTGAGCGGGTCGGGGCCGTGGCCGAACCCGAGCTCGCCCAGGATCGGGATGCCGAGCTGGCCCAGCAGGTCCAGGACCACCGGCTCGACCGGCTCGCAGTCCTGCCACGACCCGAGCACGATGCCCACCGCGCCGTCGAACCAGCCCGAGCGCAGCAGGTGCGTGAGGAACGAGTCGATCCGGTAGGCCTTCTCCTCGATGTCCTCCAGCAGCACGATGCCGCCCGCCGCCGAGGGCGTCGTGGGGCCGGTCCCGACGGACGTCGTCAGGAGCGAGAGGCAGCCGCCGGTCGTGATGCCACGGGCCGTGCCGCCGACGAGGGTGTGCGCCTCCGGGCCCGTGAGCACCTGGGTGGCCTCCGGCTCGAAGAGCGTGCGCCGCAGGTGCTCCCGGGCCAGGTCGGACTTGAGGAACGACATGGTCCCGGACATCGGCCCGTGCAACGACACCAGCCCGAGCCGCGCGGCGACCGCCTGGTGCAGCACCGTGCAGTCGCTGTACCCGACGAGCACCTTGGGGTCGGTGGCGGCGAGCGCGTCCCAGTCCACGAGCTCGACCATCCGCGCGGCGCCGTAGCCGCCCCGCGCCGCGACGATCGCCCGGACGTCCGGGTCGAGCCAGGCCTCCTGGAAGTCCGCGGCGCGCGCCTCGTCGTGACCCGCCAGGTAGGCGTGGTCCGGGTGCGTGTCCAGCACGTGGGGCATCACCTGCACGTCGAGGCCCCAGTCCCGCAGGTGGGCGACGCCGTCGCCGAGCCGGTCCGCCGGCACGGGACCGGACGGGGCGACGACGGCGACGGTGTCACCCGGGCGCAGTCGCGGCGGGCTGGTCAGGGGCCGCAGCATGCCGCCGACGTTACCTCCCGGTTCGTCGTGCGCCCGCTGGTGATGCTTTCTTTCACCCATCTGAAATCTGGCCCCGCAATGCGGTCGTGAGCCGGGTGAGAAGTCCCGACAGCAGCAGACGGTCCTCGGCCGGCAGCCCGGCCAGCAGCGCCTCCTCGTGGGTGAGCAGCTCCCGCACGGCGCGTTCGACGAGCGCGTGCCCGGCGTCGGTCAGGGTCACGGCCACGGCCCGCCGTCCGGCGTCGGACGACGAGCGCACGACCAGGCCCTCGCGCTCCGCTCGCGCGACCCGCTGCGAGATCGCGCCGGCGGTGACGAGCGTGTGCGCCGCGAGCTCGCGGGTGGTCAGCGACCAGGGCGTCCCGGACCGGCGCAGGGTGCTGAGCAGGTCGAGCGTCGCGGGGTCGATGCCGATCCGGCGCAGCGTCCGACGCCGCTCGTCCGCCAGGGTCTTGGCGGCGCGCCACAGCGGCGTGATCACACCGATCGAGGCCACCGGGACGCCCGGCAGCTCGCGTTCCCATGCCGCGGCGATGACCTCGGGCGGAACGGCCGCCGCGGTGTCGAAGGGGTACTCGGTCACCCTGACCTCCTGTACGTTTAGATCTAAACGTACCCGTCTCCAGGAGGTGGCCGCATGTCCGGACTCGTACTCGTCACCGGTGGTTCGGGCGGTATCGGGAGCGCGGTGGCGCGCCGGTTCGTCGAGGAGGGGCACCCGGTCGTGATCACCGGTCGCGATGCCGAACGGCTCGACTGCGCGGTGGACGTGACCGGCGCGCGCGGGGTGCGCTGCGACGTCGGCCGCCCGGACGACGTGGAGGCGCTCGTGGCGCGGCTCGGCGCGCCCGTCGAGGTGCTGGTGGCCATGGCAGGCGGCAACACGGACTTCGACGGGCCCGAGCCGGCGGGCCTCGCGCAGGTGGCCGACGGCTGGCGGGCTAACCTCGACGCGAACCTGATCAGCACCGTGCTGGTCGTGACCGCCGTCCTCGACCACATGCCGGCCGGCGGCACGGTCGTCACCGTCGGCTCGATCGGCGCCGAGTACGCGGGCACGTCCTACGGCGTGGCCAAGGCGGCAGTCCAGGCGTGGACGGCCGGTCTGTCCGCCACGGTCGGGCCGCGCGGGATCACCGCGAACTGCGTGGCGCCGGGCTACATCGAGGACACGGGCTACTTCAAGGGCCGGCTCACGCAGGAGCGCCTGGGCCGGCTGGTCGCGGCGACGCACGACAAGCGCGCCGGCACGCCGGACGACGTCGCCGGGCTGGTCTCGTTCCTGGCCTCGCCGGCCGCGCGGCACATCACCGGGCAGACGCTGCACGTGAACGGCGGCGCGCACACGACCCGGTAGCCCATCGAAACGCATGAGATCCGGTTTCTGCTGGTGCGTCGCTTCCGTCTTGTAAGTGCCAATTGTTACGCTCGCGGGTAGCCAGCACCCGCGCCCGGCTCCGTCGTCGGGCACACGAAGGAGCGCGAGGAAATGCCCACCACCCGAACCTGGCTGCAGGCGGGCGGGGGCACCGTGGTCCTCGCCCTGATCGTCGCCGCCGTGGTGCAGGCGGCCAACTCGAGCGCGACATGGGTCTCCAACGACCCGGTCGGCGAGTGCGGCAAGACGTCCGGCGGCCAGGTGGTCGCGGCGCAGAACGTGCTGTCGGCCGCGACCGGGCTGGAGACCGTGGACGGCACCTGGGACAGCCAGTCGGAGGCCGCCACGAGGGCGTTCCAGGCGTACAACGGGCTGCCCGTCGACGGCTGCGTCGACACCAGCACGTGGGTGACCATGCGCGCGCTGGCCATCTCGCTGTGCGACCCGGACTACAGCTGCCAGGGCCCGGACCACCGCATCCGGTACGCCGCGCCCGGCGGGGCGCGGGACGCCTACCTCGCGGAGAACGACTGCGACTGGGGCTCCTACGTGCTGCCCGGGGTGGCGCGGAGCCCGGTCGCCTCGAACAAGGTCATCGCGCTCTCGCGGGACGCGGTCACCGAGATCGAGTGCGGGGGCTGACATGGTCACCACCATCGACGAGCCGAAGATCCGTCCCGAGTGGCTGCTCGGCGGAGCCGTGACGCTGCTGGGCGCCATCATCATCGTGGTGGTCACGATGGTGCTCGGCGCGGGGGAGGACGAGCCCGTCGTCGCCCCGGCCGACGCTACCGAGCTCACGGCGAACACCTGCGCCGCCGACCTGCGCCAGCCCCACTGGGTGCCCGACGACGTGCTGAAGGCGGTGGCGGAGTGCCCCGCCGAGATCTCGGCGGGGATGGGCCGCACGACGGCGGAGGACCACCTCGGCACCTGGATCACCTACACCCTCGACGGCGCCGAGAACGCGGAGACGTTCCGCGGCGGGCCGGGCGCCGGGTGGCCCGAGGAGGAGGTCCGCGGCGGGGCGTTCCACCCGGCGTCGGCCATCGTCTACGTGGCGTACCCGGGGTCGGAGGAGCTGTCCGGCAAGCTGTCCGGCGACACGGTGACGGTCGAGTGGCAGGACCTGACGGAGTCGGGCCTGGAGGCGCGCGTGACCCGCGTGGACAACAACGGGTTCGGCCCGGTCCGGGTCGAGTGGACCGACGACATGGGTTCCTACCTGCTGCTCGCCACGATCGGCCGCACACCGACGGCCAACGCGGGGCCCTCGGTCGCCGAGCTGATCCGGATCGCGGACAGCGTCGCGGCCGAGGACGAGTGACCGGCCCGGCGCCCGGGTCTTCTGGGAACCCGAGCGCCCGACCGGCCGGTCGGTGGGGCCGCCCGTCAGAGGGCGGCCGGTCCGTCAGAGGGCGGCCGTGAGCGACTCGTCGAGGGCCTGGACGCCGGCCTCGAGCGCCTCCGTGGTCACCGTCAGGGCGGGGCGGAACCGTACCGACCGCTCGCCGCAGCCCAGCAGCAGCACGCTCCGCGCGGTGAGCGCGGCCAGCACCCGGTCACGGACCTCGCGCGAGGGCAGGGTCAGCGCGCACATCAGGCCGCGGCCGCGCACGTCGGTCACGCCGGCGTGCCGCGCGGCGAGCTCGGTGAGGGCGTCCTGGAGCTGCTTGCCCATGGTCCGGGCACGGTCGACCAGGCCCTCCTCCTCGTAGGTCTCCAGGATCCGGCGGGAGCGCACCATGTCGGTCAGGTTGCCGCCCCAGGTGGAGTTGATCCGCGAGGAGACGGCGAACACGTTGTCCGGCACCTCGTCCACGCGGCCGCCCGCCATGATGCCGCAGACCTGCGTCTTCTTGCCGAACGCGACGATGTCGGGCGTGACGCCGAGCTGCTGGTACGCCCACGTGGTGCCGGTGATCCCGGCGCCGGTCTGGACCTCGTCCATGACGAACAGCGCGTCGAACTCCTCGCACAGCGCCTGCATGCCCTGGAGGAACGAGGGGCGGAAGTGGTGGTCGCCGCCCTCGCCCTGGATGGGCTCCATGATGAAGGCCGCGATGTCGTGCGGGTTGGCCTCGAACGCCGCGCGGGCGGCCCCGAGCGCGGCGGCCTCAGCGGCGTCCATGTCCTTGCCCTCGGCGAGGTACGGGGACGGGATGCGCGGCCAGTCGAACTTGGGGAAGCGGGCGACCTTGCCCGGCTCCGTGTTGGTGAGCGACATCGTGTAGCCCGAGCGGCCGTGGAACGCGTGCTCCAGGTGCATCACCTGGGTGCCGAGCTCCGGGGACCGGCCGTTCGCCTCGTTGTGGCGGGACTTCCAGTCGAACGCGACCTTGAGCGCGTTCTCGACGGCCAGCGCCCCGCCGTCGATGAAGAACAGGTGCGGCAGGGCGGGGTCGCCCAGCACCCGCGCGAACGTGTCGGCGAACCGCGCCATCTCGACCGTGTAGATGTCGGAGTTGGACGGCTTGTTGATCGCTGCGGTGGCGAGCTCCTCGCGGAAGGCCGGGTCGTCGGCCAGGGCGGGATGGTTCATGCCGAGGGGTGAGGAGGCGAAGAACGTGAACAGGTCGAGCCACTCGTGACCGTCCCGCGCGTCGACGAGCGTGGAGCCGTGCGACCGGGTGAGGTCGAGGACGAGGTCGAACCCGTCGACGAGAAGGTGCTCGCGAAGGGTGGGGAGCACTGCGGTGGGCTCAAGGTGTGTCGTCATGCTGGAAAGATTGGCAATGATCCTGCCAAGTTTCAATGAGTATGGAAAAGTTCCTGTTACGGACGTGTGGGCCCCCGACGCCGGGTCGCGGCCAGCTCGGCCGTCCCGAGCGCCAGCGTGGACCCCAGCATCACCACGAGCGCCGCGGTCCAGCCGCCCGACGCCACGTGCACCGCGCCGATCACAGCGGGCGCGGTCGCCGCCACGGCGTAGCCGAAGGCCTGCACGGCCGCGACCGTCCGCCGGGTCTGGGCGACGGTGCGGCACCGCTGCGCGACCACCGTGAAGATCACCACGAAGTTCCCGCCCTGGGCGACCCCCGCGAGGCTCACCCACAGCAGCCACCACTGCGGCGCGAGCAGCAGACCCGCGGGCAGCGAGACCCACAGCAGGGCCATCACCACCGCGGCGCCGCGCATCGGCACCCGGGCGGCCAGGGCGAGCGGCACCAGCACGCTCCCCGCGATGGCGAGGCCCTGGAACGGCGCGGCCGCGTTGCCCGCGGTGGTCACCGACACGCCCAACAGGTCGCGCAGCAGCTCCGGCAGCCAGGCGGTCACCGCGAAGTAGGAGAAGGACTGGCCTGCGAACGCCACGGTCAGCACCCAGGTGATCGGACGGCGCAGCACGCCGGCCCAGGTCTCCTCGGGCCGCTCCGCCGGCGGCGGCGCGTGCGCCGGGGCGGGCCGGTCGACCAGGTGCCGGGTGGTGATCTTCCACACCACGAGCGCGACAACGGCCACGATCGCCCACGACGCGATGGCACCCCGCCAGCCCAGCAGGGCCGCGAGGGGCGCCGTGAGCGACGTCGCGAAGACCGACCCGAGGTTCATCGTCGACGAGTACAGGCCCGTGGCGAGCGCCGTCCGCGCCGGGAAGTCCCGCGCGATGATCACGGGGACCACCACGTTGCCCACGGTGATGGCCGAGCCCAGCACGACGGTCCCCGCGAAGGCCGCCACCACACCCACGGTGCCCGTCCCGGCCGACCGGATCAGCGTGCCCACGATCACCCCGACCAGGGCGACCGTGACCGCCGCGTACGGCCCGACCCGGGCGATCAGGGTCGACGCCGCGGGAGCCACCACGCTGAAGCAGAGCGCCGGGATCCCCACGAGGAGGCCCGCCAGGGTCTGGTCGAGGCCGAGCCCGGCGGCGACGTCGGACATGACGGGCGGGAGCGACGTGATGGGGGTGCGGAGGTTCAGGGCGAAGACGAGTACCGCGACGAGCAGCGCGGAGCCGCCGGCCGCAGTGCGGATGTTGCTCATGATGCGTTCATTGTGCGCGACGGGGGCAGTTGGTTGCGTCGGGCGTCCATCGCATCACCACACGATGTGCTGCTCGTTACCCCGGTTTCCCCAGGAGGGAATGCGGCTTTCCCGCTAGATTGGGCGACCGGTCACGACAGGAACAACTGAGGTGTGGAATGAACCAGCGGCAGGTCTTCCCCGCGGTGGGAGCACTCGTCGGCGTACTCATGATGTCGGGATGCGGGTTCGATCTCGGCAAGGTCGACTACACGGAGCCCGAGTTCGTCGGCTCCTGGGTGGGTGACGGCGCGGGGACCGTCGTGGCGCTCGGCGAGGACCGGACGTTCACGGCCGTCGGCGTCCCGGACGAACTGCTCGACGGCGCGGGCGGCGACGTGCCCGCCGAGATCGAGGGCACCTGGAAGTACAACTCGAAGAGCTCCGCGGACCACGTCGAGCTGACGGTCACCGACGCCGACGGCATGCCGGCGAAGCTCGGCGAGCTGCCCCTGTACGTGGCCGACGCCGACGACCTCTTCTTCCTGCCGGACCAGGTGGGCCGCGAGAAGATCATGGTGAGCCGGGACCGCTGAGGCTCTGCGTCCAGCCCACACTCTGTCTGTCGGACGACTGAGCCTGCGGTTCCGCTCCGGGCGGGTGCCTCGTTCCTCGGCTCCCACCCTGCGCTGCACCTCCGGCTCAGTCGTCGAACTGCGCGGTGACCGTGCGCAGCAGCGCAGCCAGCTGCGGGCGCTCCGCGGGGGACAGGGCGGTCAGCACCTTGGCCTCGATGTCGAGCAGGTCGCTCATCGCGGCGTCGACCCGCGCCAGCCCCTCGTCGGTGAGCTCGACCAGCACACCGCGGCGGTCGTCCGGGGAGCGGTGCCGCTTGACGAACCCGCGCGACTCCAGCCGGTCGATCCGGTTGGTCATGGTGCCGCTCGTGACCAGCGTCTGGGTGACGAGCGTGCCCGGCGACAGGCGATAGGGCTCGCCGGCGCGGCGCAGCGCCGAGAGCACGTCGAACTCCCAGGTCTCCAGGCTGTGCCGCGCGAACGCCGTGCGACGGGCGAGGTCGAGGTGCCGGGCCAGCCGGGACACCCGGCTGAACACCGTGAGGGGTTCGAGCTCGAGGTCCGGGCGCACGTGGTGCCACGCGGCGACGATGCGGTCGACCTCGTCGGCGGGACCTGTGTGCTCCATGGCGAGAGGCTACCGGATGTCTCGATATCAAGAATCTCGACACGACGCGCGGCGGGCGGGCCGTGGTGGGCGACGGCACGGCGACCGTAGGCTCAGGCATCGTGGGAACAGACATCAGGGTGCACGAGGTGTACGCCGGACGAGTGCTGCAGGGTGCCGGGGCGCGAGCCCTCGTGCCGGACGAGATCGAACGGCTCGGGGCGCAGCGGGTGCTGGTGGTGGCGGCGCCGTCGTCGGCCGAGGTGGCGCAGGACCTGGCCACGAACCTGGGGGAGCGGCATGCCGCGACCTTCGGGCGCCCGGCCCAGCACACCCCCGTCGAGGTGACCGCCGAGGCGCTCGCCGTGGCCCGAGAGGTGCGCGCCGACACGCTCGTGGCGATCGGCGGCGGCTCGGCGATCGGGCTCTCCAAGGCGCTCGCGATCCGGACCGGCATGCCCCAGGTCGCCGTGCCCACCACCTACGCCGGCTCGGAGGCCACCCCTGTGCTCGGGGAGACCGAGAACGGCGTCAAGACGACGCGGCGCGACCCCGCCTTCGCGCCCGGCACCGTGGTGTACGACCCCGAGCTCACGCTGTCGATGCCCCACGGGCTGACGCTGACCTCGGCCCTCAACGCGCTGGCCCATGCCGTCGAGGCGCTGTGGGACACCGGCGCGAGCGCGGCGACCCGCGCGTACGGGGTCGAGGCCGCGGACGGCATCCTGTCCGCGCTCCCCGTGGTGCTGGACCGGCTGTCCGACGTCGACGCGCGGGGCCGGCTCCAGGAGGCGGCGTGGCTCGCGGGCGGATGCCTGGCGCAGGCGCGGATGGGGCTGCACCATCAGCTCGCGCACGTGCTCGGCGGCACCTACGGCCTGCCGCACGCTGAGCTGCACGCCCTGCTGCTGCCGCACGTCATGCGGTTCGACCTGGCCGCCGCCCCCGACGCGGCCGCGCGCCTGACGCGCGTCGCGAACGGCGACCCCGCCGCCGCGGTCGCGGCGCTCGCGGCCCGGCACGACGGCCCGACGACGCTCGGTGCGCTCGGCCTGCCCCGCACCGCGCTGCGCGAGGCGGCCGAGCGGGTGGCGGCCGACCCCTACCCGAACCCGCGCCAGGTGACCGCCGACGCAGTGGAGGAGCTGCTGCTCGCCGCGTGGTGAGGGTCAGCCGGCCGTCCTGCGGCCCAGGAGGTGTGCCTGCGGAAACCCCCGCGCCGGGTCCTCTCCCGGCGCGATCACCAGGCGGGCGACCTCGCTCACGCCCGTCCGTCGCAGCAGGCCGACGACGTGGTCGGGGCAGTACCGCCAGGCGGGCGACACCTTGTGGTCGAAGGGTTCCGCCGCCGCGTCCGTGGCGTCGAGCGCCTGGAACGACAGCAGGAGGTACCCGCCCGGGGCCAGGACGCGGCTCAGCTCGGCGAGCGTCGCCGGGAGCACGTCCGGCGGCGTGTGGATGACGGAGTAGTTCGCCACCACCCCGGCGAGGCTGCCCGCCTCGATGCCGAGCGCGCCGAGGTCGCCCATGTCGCCGACGTCGAACCGCACGCCCGGGTTGGCCTCGCGGGCGGCCGACACGAGTCGTGGTGACAGGTCGACGCCGAACGCGTCGACGCCTCGGTCCCGGAGGAAGGCGGTCACGTGCCCGGGCCCGCAGCCGACGTCGGCCACCTGCCTGACGCCCACCTGCCCGTCGCCCGCCTGCCCGATCAGGTCGGCGAACGCCTGGATCATGACGTGGTTCAGGGGCTGGCCGGCGAACGCCTCGCCGATGAACGCGGTGTAGGCCTCGGCCTTGTCGTCGTAGTCGTCACGGACGGTCGCGAGCTGCTCGGAGGACGTCACGCGGCGCAGCCTAGACGACGTCGTGACGCCACCGGTGTCGCGGCGACCGGCGTCCCCTGAGCAACTGACTCTCATTCAGAAATATGTCCGCTTCATGGCGGACCATGGTTCAGTTTCACCCCCAATATCACAGGGTGAAACAGGGCGCGCATTAAAGCCGAATATCCATTTCCCGTTGCAGAGTCCGGGTCGTGTGCTTAATGTATGGAACGCGAACACTGTTCCGCTCGCAGGTGATCATCCTGTGATTCCCGTTTTCCGGAAGGAAAAAGCACCATGTCTGTTGTTGACATCGTCTCGACCCTGCTCGACTCCCTCGGCATCACCCTGGCGCAGATCCGCGTCCTTCTGGGTCTCTGAGCAGGGAATACGCCGCCATAGCGGCGTGAGCAACATCCCCAGCCAAAGCGAACGCCCCCTGCGCATTCAACGCAGGGGGCGTTCGTTCTTTTGCGCTGACGCAGACATTGTTGCCTCCACGCAAACTGAGTTGACGACACCGGGCATTTCAGCTGTCAGCGGCAATTCGCCACCCGGTATTGACGCTCCGTCAGTGTGTGGAGGCGCCGGGCCTCAGCGCGACATCTTTGTCAGCGCCGGCTTCTTCTCCATGTTGTGCAGGCCGTTCCAGGCCAGGTTCACCAGGTGCGCCGCCACCTCGGTCTTCCTGGGGCTGCGTGCGTCCAGCCAGTACTGGCCCGTGAGTGCGATCATCCCGACCAGCATCTGCGCGTAGAGCGGGGCGGCCTTGGTGTCCAGCCCGTTCTCCCGGAACTGCGGCTCCAGGATCGCTTCGACCTGGGTGGCGACGTCGCCGATCAGGCTGGAGAACGTGCCGGTCGCCTGGGCCACGGGCGAGTCGCGCACGAGGATCCGGAAACCGTCCTCGGACGACTCGATGTAGTCCAGGAGGGCGAGCGCCGTCCGCTCCAGCAGCACCTTCGGGTGGCCGCCGGAGCCGAGCGCCCCGGTCAGGGCGTGGGTCAGGGCCTGGACCTCACGGTCCACGACCACGGCGTAGATGCCCTCCTTGCCGCCGAAGTGCTCGTAGACCACGGGCTTGGAGACCTCGGCCCGGGCCGCGATCTCCTCCACGCTCGTGCCCTCGAAGCCCTTCTGGGCGAACAGGCCGCGGCTCACCGTGAGCAGCTGCTCACGCCGCTGGCTGGCCGTCATGCGAGGTCGATGGGTACGTCGGTTTTCGGCGGCCATGGGGTTCATTGTGCCCGAGTGCCGGTTCGGGGCGTGTCCCGGCCGGGGCGGCCCGTGCCGCGGATGTGGCTGACGACTCGACCGGTCCGGCATGGGGCATGCCCCGGGACCTGGCAGACTGTTCACGGACGTGCGACGGTGGCACACGCCCGCCTCGGGTCACGACGGAGCCTCCCGCGCGCCCGGTCCGCCTTGGTGTAATCGGCAGCACAGAGGTTTTTGGTGCCTTTAGTCCAGGTTCGAATCCTGGGGGCGGAGCCATCCGGATCTGACGAACCCACCGATCGGAGCACTCGTGACCGAGACACCTCAGCCGGCAGCAGTCATCGTTCTTGCCGCCGGCCAGGGCACCCGTATGAAGTCAGCGCTGCCGAAGATCCTGCACCCGCTCGGCGGCAAGCCGATGGTGGGGCACGCGCTGGCCGCGGCTCGCGAGCTCGAGCCCGCGCAGGTCGCCGTGGTGGTCCGGCACGAGCGCGACCTGGTCGCCGAGGCCGTCGCGCAGCTCGACCCCGGCGCGATCCTCGTGGACCAGGACGACATCCCCGGCACCGGCCGTGCCGTGCAGTGCGCCCTGGCGGCGCTCGACGCCAAGGCCCAGGCCGCGGCCGCCGCGGCGGGGCTCGCCGACGGCGAGGTCGTGGGCGAGGGTATCGAGGGGCCGGTCGTCGTCGTGGCGGGCGACGTCCCGCTGCTCGACGGCGCCACCCTCGGCCAGCTCCTCGCCGCGCACCACGCGGACGGCAACGCCGTCACCATCCTCACCACCGAGGTCGCCGACGCGACCGGCTACGGCCGGATCGTCCGCGAGAAGGACACGGGCGACGTGCTCGAGATCGTCGAGCACAAGGACGCGAGCGCGGACCAGCTCGGGATCCTGGAGATCAACTCGTCGGTGTACGTGTTCGACGCCGTCACCCTGCGCCGCGGGCTGAACGGGCTGGACAGCAAGAACGCGCAGGGCGAGGTCTACCTGACCGACGTCGTCGCGTTCGCCCGCTCCGAGGGCCTGCACGTGCGGGCGCTGCTCGCCGACGACCCGATGCTGGTCGAGGGCGTGAACGACCGCGTGGCGCTCTCCGTCCTCGCCCGCGAGATGAACCGCCGCGTCGTCGAGGAGTGGCAGCGCGCGGGCGTGACGGTCCAGGACCCGGCCACCACGTGGATCGACGTCGACGTCGAGCTCGCCCCCGACGTCACGCTCCTGCCGAACACGCAGCTCAAGGGCGCCACCGTGGTCGCCACGGGCGCGACGATCGGCCCGGACACGACGCTGACCGACGTCGAGGTGGGCGCGGGCGCCACGGTGGTCCGCACGCACGGGTCGCTCGCCGTCATCGGCGAGGGCGCCTCCGTGGGCCCGTTCGCCTACCTGCGCCCCGGCACGAAGCTGGGCCGCAAGGGCAAGATCGGTACCTTCGTCGAGACCAAGAACGCCGAGATCGGCGAGGGCAGCAAGGTGCCGCACCTCTCCTACGTCGGTGACGCCTCGATCGGCGAGCACACCAACATCGGCGCCGCGTCGGTGACCGTCAACTACGACGGCGTGCACAAGCACCGCACGGTGATCGGCTCGCACGCGCGCACCGGCGCGGACAACATGTTCGTCGCACCCGTGACCGTGGGTGACGGCGCGTACACGGCTGCCGGATCCGTGATCCGCCGGGACGTGCCCGCGGGCGCACTCGGGGTCACGGCCGGGCAGCAGCGCAACATCGAGGGCTGGGTCGGCCGTCGTCGGCCGGGCACGGCCGCGGCCGACGCCGCGGCGTCCGCCAGCGGGCCGGCCGGCCTCGGTGACCAGGCACAGCGACAGCTTGCCCAGCAGAATGCAGCAGGGGCCCCCACGGCCCCGCAGGCCGTACCGGCCGACCAGGCCCCTGTACCGGGGGCCGACGAGGAAGGAAAGTCGCACTGATGTCCAGCACCGTTCCCGGACCCAACCGCCACCCGCTCGTCCTGGCGGCGGGCCGCGCACATCCTGAGCTGGCGAAGAACGTCGCGAAGGAGCTGGGCATCGACCTCCTGGGCGTGTCCGCGTACGACTTCGCCAACAGCGAGACCTACGTCCGCTTCAGCGACTCGGTGCGCGGCATGGACCTGTTCCTGCTCCAGTCCCACACGATGCCGGTCAACCAGTGGATCATGGAGCAGCTGCTCATGGTCGACGCCGCCAAGCGCGCCTCGGCGCACTCCGTCACCGTGGTCGCGCCCTTCTTCGGCTACGCCCGGCAGGACAAGAAGAGCCGCGGCCGTGAGCCCATCTCGGCCCGCCTCGTCGCGGACCTGTTCAAGACGGCGGGCGCGGACCGCCTGATGAGCGTGGACCTGCACACCGCGCAGATCCAGGGCTTCTTCGACGGGCCCGTGGACCACCTGTGGGCCATGCCGATCCTGGTCGACTACGTGCGCACCCGCGTGGACGTCGACAACGTGACCGTCGTGTCGCCCGACGCCGGCCGCATCCGTGTCGCGGAGATCTGGGCCTCCAAGCTGGGCGGCGGCCCGCTGGCGTTCGTGCACAAGACGCGCGACGTCACGCGGCCCAACCAGTCCGTCGCCAACCGCGTGGTGGGCGACGTCCAGGGCCGCGACTGCGTGCTGGTGGACGACCTGATCGACACCGGCGGCACCATCGCGGAGGCCGTCAAGGTGATCATGGCCGCGGGCGCCAAGTCCGTGACCGTCGCGGCGACGCACGGCGTGCTGTCCGGTCCGGCCAGGCAGCGGCTCACCGAGTGCGGGGCGCGTGAAGTCGTGGTCACCGATACCCTGCCGATCGAGGAGGACCGCCGGTTCGAGACCCTCAAGGTGCTCTCGATCGCGCCGCTGCTGGCCTCCGCGATCAACGAGGTCCACTCCGACGGGTCCGTGACCTCGCTGTTCGACGGCAACTCCTGAGCCGAGCGGCGGAGCCGGGCACTTGACTCGGACACGGTCAACGGAGGACCGTGTCTTGACATCGATCTGGGAGGGTCAGTGACCGTCACCGTCGTGGTCCCTACGTTCAACGAGGGACCCAACGTCGCCGCGCTCACGGAGCGGCTCTGCGCCGCCTTCGGGGTGCTGCCCGACGACGGTCGCCGCTCCGGCGTCCCGCAGGGACCCGAGGGCGGCCCGGCTCCGGTGGGGGCACCGGAGCTGGCCGAGATCCTCTTCGTCGACGACTCGACCGACGACACCCCCGACCGGATCCGCGAGGTGGCGGCCACCGCACCCGTCCCGGTGCGGCTCCTGCACCGCGACGCGCCGCAGGGCGGGCTGAGCGGCGCCGTCGTGGCCGGGCTGCGCACGGTGGACACCGAGTGGGCCGTGGTGATGGACGGCGACCTGCAGCACCCGCCGGAGCTGGTGCCCGCCCTCGTCACGCGCGGGCGGGAGTCGGGCCTCGACCTCGTGGTGGCGTCCCGGTACACGGGTGACGGCGACGCCGGGGGCCTGGACGGCTGGTGGCGGCACGGCGTGTCGATCGCGTCGGCCCTGCTGGCGCGCTCCATGTTCCCGGTCCGGCTGCGGAACGTGACCGACCCGCTCACCGGCTTCTTCGCCGCTCGGGTGGAGAGCCTGGACCTCGACGCCCTGCACCCGCGCGGCTTCAAGATCCTGCTCGAGCTGCTGGCGCGCAACACCCTCGCCGTGGGCGAGGAGCCGTTCGTGTTCGGCGAGCGGTACGCGGGGCACTCCAAGGCGACCTTCAGGACGGGGCTGCGCTACCTGGAGCAGCTCGCGGCCCTGCGGTTCGGGCGGATGTCGCGGTTCGCGATCATCGGCGGCTTCGGGGCCGTGCTCAACGTGCTCATCCTGTGGCTCCTGACCGCGCTGAGCGTGCACTACGTGCAGGCGGCGGTGATCTCTGCCGTCGTCACCATCGTCATCAACTTCCTGCTGCAGGAGCGGCTCGTGTTCCGCGACCTGCGGAACGAGGGCCGCGGCGTCTGGTCGCGGTTCGCGCACTCGTTCGCGTTCAACGGCACCGAGGCGGCGATCCGGCTGCCCGTCCTGTGGTGGCTGGTCGAGCACACGGGCATGTGGCCCGTCCTGGTGCAGGCGGTGACGCTCGTCGTGGCGTTCCTGCTGCGGTTCGTGTTCCACGTCCAGGTGGTCTACAAGCCCCGGCGCACGCAGCCGGCGATCGGCGTCACACCGCCCCTCGGTGCGGATCGGGCTGACGAGCGGGTACAGTAGTCAGGTTGCCTCGGCGAGGGACGCCTGACGGCCGCGGCGGGACCTGATCCCGCAAGCACTCGGCCGGCGTCCGTGATCGACTGGGCGGCCGTCGGCGGCCCCGGGCGGAGTACCCCTCCAGCACCTCGCCCCGCGTGCCCGCTCCGCGCCCGTCACGTGTCCCGCGCCGACGCAGCCGCCATCTTCGAGTTGCACACATATCTTCCAGGAGTGAATTCCCATGGCCGAGATCAAGCTCGCCGCTGAGCCCCGCACCGAGTTCGGCAAGGGTGCGGCCCGCCGCATCCGCCGCGACAACAAGATCCCCGCTGTCCTGTACGGGCACGGCACCGACCCGGTGCACGTGACCCTGCCGGGCCACGAGTCCATGCTGGCCCTGCGCCAGACCAACGTGCTGCTCTCCATCGAGCTGGACGGCAAGGGCCAGCTGGCCGTCGCCAAGGACATCCAGCGCGACCCGGTCCGCAACGTCATCGAGCACATCGACCTGCAGGTCGTGCGCGCCGGCGAGAAGATCACCGTCGACATCACCGTGAACATCGTGGGCGAGTCGGCCCCGGGCACCATCCACCTGGTCGAGGCGCAGACGCTGTCGGTCGAGGCCGAGGCCACGCACCTGCCCGAGTCGGTCGAGGTCTCGATCGAGGGCCTGGAGAACGGCGCGCAGGTCCACGCCGGCGAGGTCGCCCTCCCGTCCGGCTCCACGCTGCTCACCGACCCGGAGCACGTCGTCGTGCTGATCACCGAGCCGCGCGGCGAGGCCAGCCCGGACGAGGCCGAGGAGTCGGCGGAGTCCGCCGGGTCGGCCGCCGAGGCAGCCTCGGAGGGCTGAGCCCCTCCCGCGACCCGGAGCGTCCCGGCCTGAGCCGGACGCACCGGGTCGAGGCACGACGGGCCGAGGTGGAACGTCCTGACGCGCGCACGAGAGGATCGTGCGCGGCGCGGGTTCCACCTCGGCCCGACCTGTCTCCGCCGTGCAGTCTCCGCCGTGCAGTCTCCGGCACGGCGCGGCAGCCCCGCCCCCGTGAACGCCGTCGTGAAGGGAACATGACATGAGCGACCGGCCCTGGCTCGTCGTCGGGCTCGGCAACCCCGGACCCAAGTACGCCGGCAACCGGCACAACGTGGGGCAGATGGTGCTGGACCTGCTGGCCGAGCGCACCGGCGCGCGCTTCTCGAAGCACGCCCGGGCCCAGGCCGTCGTCGCGGAGGCGCGGCTCGGGGTGCTGCCCGGCGGGGCCCCCGGCCCCCGCGTGATCCTCGCGAAGCCGACCACGTACATGAACACCTCGGGCGGCCCGGTCAGCGCGCTCGCGAAGTACTACGACGTCGAGCCCGACCACGTGGTCATGGTGCACGACGAGGTGGACATCCCCTTCGACACCATCAAGCTCAAGGTCGGAGGTGGCGAGGGCGGCCACAACGGCCTGCGCGACACCACCAAGGCGCTCGGCACCAAGGAGTACCACCGGGTGCGCGTCGGCGTCGGCCGCCCGCCCGGCCGTATGGACACCGCCGACTACGTGCTGCGCGACTTCAGCGGCACGGAGAAGAAGGACCTGCCGATCCTGGTCGACGACGCCGCCGACGCCGTCGAGATGCTGCTCACCGAGGGCCTGCTGGCGGCCCAGGGCAAGTACCACGTCGCCAAGGCCTGAGGCCGCCTTCTCGTCCCTCCTGTCAGATCCCCAGATCGCTCCCGTGACCTGGGGATCTGGTACGTCCGGCGGGGTCTGACAGCGGTGTATGCAACCGGGTGAACCGGGGGTGATCATGCCGTCCTGGCAGGGCCCAACCGGCATCGACGCTCCTAGGGTGGCGATGTGGGCAGCACCTTCGCAGTTTCGTCACACCGGACCCGCCGGGGCCGTCGTCCCCTCGCGGCCCTCGTCGTTGCCGTCCTCGCGGCCTCGTCAGCGCTGCTGGCGGTGGTTCCCGCGGCGACCGCGGCCGACCCGTGCGCGCCCGGGAGCAAGCCGGTCGTCTGCGAGAACTCGAAGCCCGGCACGTCCCCCGACGTGTGGGACATCGACCGGTCCGGCGACTCCAGCATCCAGGGCTTCGCCACCGAGATGAGCGTCGACACGGGCAGCCGGGTGTCGTTCAAGATCGACACCGACGCCCGGGCGTACACGATCGACATCTACCGCACCGGCTGGTACCAGGGGCTCGGGGCGCGCAAGATCACGTCGGTCTCGCCGAGCGCCACGCTGCCGCAGCGGCAGCCGGAGTGCGCCTGGGACGTGACCACCGAGCTGGTCGACTGCGGGGGCTGGGGCGTCTCGGCGGGCTGGGACGTGCCGTCCACCGCGGTGTCCGGGGTGTACATCGCCCTGCTGACCAGGACGGACACCGGAGGACAGAGCCACATCACGTTCGTCGTGCGCGACGACGGGTCCACCTCCGACGTCGTCTTCCAGACGGCGGACACCACGTGGCAGGCCTACAACACCTACGGCGGGTCCAGCTTCTACACCGGCGGTGCCAACGGGCGGGCCTACAAGCTCAGCTACAACCGCCCGTTTGCGACCCGCGGGCTGGAGCAGGGCCGCGACTTCTACTTCAGCGCCGAGTACGCCATGGTCCGCTTCCTGGAGCAGAACGGCTACGACGTCACCTACATCGCCGGGGCGGACACCCACCGTGACGGGGCCCGGCTGCTGAACCACAAGGCGTTCCTGTCGGTGGGGCACGACGAGTACTGGTCCGGCCCGCAGCGGGCCGCCGTCGAGCAGGCCCGCGACGCCGGGGTGCACCTGGCCTTCTTCGCCGGCAACGAGATGTACTGGCGCACGCGCTGGGAGCCGTCCGCCGCCGGGCAGCCGTCCGCCTACCGCACCCTCGTCTCGTACAAGGAGACCTGGGGCCGGGACAAGATCGACCCGTCCAGCGAGTGGACCGGGACCTGGCGCGACCCGCGGTACGCGAGCACGGCCGCCGGCGCCGGGCGTCCCGAGAACGGCATCATCGGCACCCTGTACACGACCAACTACTCGGACCTGCCCCTCACGGTCACGGCCGAGGACGGCAAGCTGAGGATCTGGCGGGGGACAACCCTGGGCTCCCTGCCCGCCGGGACCTCGCAGGCGCTCGCGCAGCACACGGTCGGGTACGAGTCGAACGAGGACATTGACAACGGCTTCAGACCGGCTGGCCTGATCCGGATGTCGACGACCGTGGGCAACGTGCCGGAGTACCTGCAGGACTTCGGCAACACCGTGGCTCCGGGCGTCACGAAGCACACCATCACGATGTACAAGGCCACGAGCGGCGCCCTGGTGTTCTCCGCCGGCACGGTGCAGTGGGCCTGGGGCCTGGACCAGGAGCACGACGGGGCCGGCGCCCCGGCGGACTCGCGGATGCGCCAGGCGACGGTCAACCTCTTCGCGGACATGGGCATCCAGCCGGGCACCCTGGCGTCCGGCATCACCCCGGCGACGCGGACGACGGACACCGCCGGGCCGACCACCCAGATCACGAGCCCGGCCGCGGGACAGTCGTACCGCGGCGGGGCGACCGTCACCGTCATGGGCACGGCCGCGGACGCCGCCGGCAAGGTGGCCGGCGTGGAGGTGTCGCTCGACGGCGGCAAGTCCTGGCACCCGGCCGAGGGCCGCGCGAGCTGGAAGTACACCGGTCAGGCCTTCGGGTCGGGCGCGACGCAGCTCCGCGCCCGGGCGATCGACGACTCCGCGAACACGGGGGCCGTGGCGACGGTGGGCGCGCAGGTGACCTGCCCGTGCACCGTGTTCGGCACCACCACGCCGCCGAACGGCCCGGCAGACGACCCGTCGGCGGTCGAGCTGGGCATGCGGTTCGTCCCCACGGACAGCGGCTACGTGAGCGGCGTGCGGTTCCACAAGACGTCTGCGAACACGGGCACCCACTTCGGGTCGCTGTGGAGCGCCTCGGGCGAGCAGCTCGCCCGGGTGCAGTTCACCGGCGAGACGGCGACCGGCTGGCAGGAGGCGACGTTCACCAGCCCCGTCCCCGTCGTCGCGGGGCAGGCGTACACGGTGTCCTACACCGCGCCCAACGGCGGCTACACGTCGACCCCGTGGGCCTTCCAGACCAAGGGGCGCGAGGCCGGGCCGCTGACCGTCGCGGGCGGATTCAGCGCCGCGCCGGCCGGCCTGTACGGCGCGCCGGGCACCGTCCCGACCGAGAACTGGGACAACGCCGCCTACTGGGTGGACGCGGTGTACACGACGAACGACAGCTCGCCGCTGGTCGCTTCCTCGCGGACCCCGGTCCCCGGTGAGGTCAGCGTGCGCCTTGACGCCCCTGTGCGGATCACGTTCTCCAAGAACGTCGTGGCGTCGTCGATCAGCATGACGCTGACCGACGAGGCCGGCACGGCGGCTCCCGGGACCGTGTCGTACGACGCCACCACCCGCACGGCCACCTTCACGCCGTCGTCGCCGCTGGCCGGGTTCGTCACCTACAAGATGGTGGTCACGGCCCGGACGGCCGAGGGCACCACCCTGTCCGACGGCGGCACCTGGAGCTTCCGGACCCTGCGCCCGCCGTCCGCGACCTGCCCGTGCGGCCTGTTCGACGAGACGACGGTGCCGGGCGTCACGGCCGCGGCCGACAACGCCGCCGTCGTGCTGGGCATGCGCTTCACGCCCCGCGTGACCGGCAAGGTCACCGGGCTGCAGTTCTGGAAGTCGACCCAGATGACCGGGCCGTTCGTGGCCTCCCTGTGGGGCAGCGGCGGGCAGCTCGTCGCCCAGGCCACCGTCACCAACCCGGTGGCGCAGGGGTGGCAGGACGTCACGTTCGACACGCCCGCCGACGTGACCGCCGGCCAGGAGTACACGGTGGGCTACCGCGCGCCGTCCGGGCGCTACCCGGTGACGCTCGGCGGGCTCGGCGCCGCCCGGACGGCCGGGGACCTGAGCACGCCGCAGAACGCAGGCGTGTACCTCTACGGCTCCGGCCGCCCGACCACCCAGACGTCCTCGTCCTACCTGGTCGACGTGCAGTTCGAGCCGGCCGCCGCCGCTCCGACCATCACGTCGCGCACGCCGGCCGCCTCCGCGGTCGACGTGGCGACGAGCACCAAGGTCTCGGTCACGGCCTCGCAGACGCTGGCCACCTCCGGCACGACGCTGACGCTGACCGGCCCCGGCGGCCAGGCGGTGTCCGGCACGCTGGCCGTGTCCGGCACGACGGCGACGTTCACGCCAGGGAGCGCCCTAACGCCCGGCGCGGCTTACACGGCGGCGTTCACCGGGAGGACCACCGGCGGGCAGACGCTCGGGCCGACCTCGTGGTCGTTCACCACGAAGGCGGCCGACGGGCAGTGCCCGTGCACGATCTTCGGCGCCGCGGTGCCGCCGGTCGCGTCCGCCGACGACGGCGCGGCCGTGGAGCTTGGCACGCGGTTCACGGCGAGCCGCAACGGCTTCGTCACGGCCGTGCGCTTCTACCGGGGGCCGGCGAACACCGGCACCCAGACGGTGTCGGTGTGGAACTCCGCGGGCACGCGCCTGGCGACGGCCCAGGCGGCGTCGGGCGGGAGCGACGGCTGGCAGACGGTCACCCTGCCCCAGCGGGTGGCGGTCACCGCCGGGAGCACGTACACCGTGTCCTACCTCGCGCCGAACGGCGGGTACGCGGCAGGGTCCGGGTACTTCGCCCAGGCGCGCACCGTCGGCCCGCTGACGGCGCCCGCGAACGCCGGCACCTACGTCTACGGCGGCGGGTTCCCCCAGTACACCTGGCAGAGCACCGGGTACTGGGTGGACCCCGTGTTCACCGACCAGTAGCGGGAGCGGCACCGGCGAGACGGTGAGGCGGACGCCGCCGCGCGGGCGGCGCCCGCCTCACCGTGCGGTCGCTCAGCGCGCCGTCAGCGTGGCGAACACCGTGACCGCGCACCCGTCGCCGTCGCGGACCGTGGTGAGCACCACGCTGTCGCCCTTGCGGGCGAGGTCGACGGTGGTGCGGCGGGGCCGGTTCGCCGTGTCCTTCTCGGCGAAGCCGCCGGAGGTGAACCAGGAGCGGTAGTCGAGCAGCACGTCGGTGCACGCGGCGTCGACGGTCGCGTCGAGCGTGACCTGGTAGCGGCCGTCCGACCCGGTGACGGAGCTGGAGTCGACGTCGGCCCCCTTCGGCACCAGGACGACGTCCTGCGGGAAGCCGGCCACGAGGCCGGAGCCGCTGCCGGTCTGCTGTCCGGTGCCGAGCCTGCCGGCGGCCGGGCCGGTGGAGCCGCCCAGGCCGTTCGCGGGCGACCCGTCCTGCGCCACGGGCGGGATCACCTCGCTGCCGTCGCCGCCGCTCTGGCCGCCGCTGCGTCCGTCCGGCGCGGGCGCCGTGGCCCCGGCCTTGCCCGGCTCGGCGTCGGGTTCGGTGCTCGGCCCGGCGCTGGTGCCCGGCTCCGTGCTCGGCTCGGCCGAGGCGGTGCCGGCGTCGTCCGGCTCGTCCGACGGCGTGGCCGGGGCCGTGCCGGGACTCGTCGCGGAGGCCGTGCCGTCGTCGGGCGTCCGGCTCGCCTCGGGCGTGCCCGTGCAGCCGGTCAGGACCAGGGCCGCGGCCAGCAGCGGGGCGGCCGCGGTAGTCCTTGCGGCGGTACTCCTTGCCGCGCTGCTCCTTGCCGCGAAACTCCTACGGGTCGTGCGCATGGTGTCATCCCCTGACCACACTCGGGGACCAGGCCTGCGGGATCGCGACGACCGGGTCGGTCGCTCCGTCCGCGGGCAGGGCCCAGACGTCGGTGGTGCCCGGCTCGTCGGCACGGGGCAGCCCGTAGAGGAGCGTCGTGTCGTCGAGCCAGGTGATCTGGTCGTCGACGTTCCGCTCCTCGGTGTCGAGCACGGTGATCGCCATCGTGTCGAGGTCGAGCACCGCAGGGGTCCAGTGCGGCGTGGCCGTACCGGGCTCGCGGGCGTCGTGCTTGAAGGCCAGACGGGTCCCGTCCGGCGACAGCGAGGGGCACTCCACGCCGTCGAGCAGGGTGACGAGGGTGCGGTCGTCCAGGTCGCCCCGCACGAGCCAGGTGCGGCCCAGCGACTGCGACTGGACCGTCGCGTAGAAGGTCCGTTCGTCCGCGAAGGTCACGCCCCACACGTTCCGGTCCACGGGGGCCACCCGCTCGCCGTCGACGACCAGCGTGAAGTCCTCGAGGTTGCCGGACACGTCGGAGCCGTCGGCGCGGTGCACCGTCGTCTCCGTGGAGAAGCCCGTCGTGGCGTACGAGTGGCCGGTCACGAACGAGGTGCTGGCCACCAGGCCGTCCGGCGAGAGCCGGGTGCGGCTCGGGACGCCGGGCAGGGGCCAGCTCGCCGTGGCCTGCCACGCGTCGTCGAGCACCTCCGCCTCGTAGGTGGTGACGACGCCGCGGCGGGTGTGCAGGCAGACCGTCGTCTCGCCGTCGGAGTCCACCCGGTCGCAGACGGCGGGCGTCACCTCGCGGGGACCGGACAGGTCGTCCAGCGCGACGGCGGACACCCGGCCGTACAGGTCGCCGGGCGCGGTGCCGCGGAACAGCACGTGCGGGCCGTCCAGCACGTCCTCGGCCACCTCGACCGCGCTCGGTGCGGCCTGCTCGGCCCGGGCGCGCAGCACCTCGGTGGTGACGTACCAGCCGGTACCGGCGAGTACCACCACGGCCAGCACGCCGAACGCCGTGCGTCGGCGCCGGGTCGGGTGCGGGCTCACGCGGGGGACTTCCGCAGCACGTAGGCGCAGACCGGCACGGCGAGCACGAGCGCCGCCGTCGCGATCCACAGCGCGTCGACCCGGCCGGTCGCGTACCAGAGCACGCCGAACCCGGCGGAGGCGACCATCCGCGCGACGGCCGTGACCGTCTGGGCGGTGCCGATCGCGGTGCCGCGGACGGCCGCGGGGACCAGCGCGCTGGTCAGCGCGGACAGCACGCCGTCGGTCGCGGCGTAGAAGGCGCCGAGGAGGACCAGGGCGACCACCGTCGTCGTCGTGCCCGCGAAGGGGGCGGCCGCGCACGCGTACGCCGCCGCGAGCAGCACGTGCCCCCACACGAGCACGCGGGCCCGGCCGAAGCGGTCGGCGAACCGGCCGACGGGCGCCGCGAGCAGCATGTACACGGCGTTGGTGCCGACGTACAGCAGCGGGAACCACTGCGTCGCGAAGCCGTCGCGGTCCTGCAGCGCGAGGTAGACGAAGCCGTCGCCCACGGTGAGCAGGCCCAGGAGACCGGCGACGACGAGGAGGCGCACCGTGGCGCCGCCGCGCAGGAAGCTCCACGAGAACGGCCGCCCGGCGAGCTCCAGGCCGCCCGGAGCCTCGCACGTGCAGCCCTTGCACTTGGGCAGCCCGCGGGACTCGCGGGTCCGGTGGGTCTTCAGCCAGGCGGCCTGCCGGGGCCGGAGGTCCGGGACGAGGAACACCAGGGCGCCGACGCCGAGCACCGCGGCGCCGAGCGAGATCACGAAGACCGTCGTGTACCCGTCCGGGATGGCCCAGAGCACCACGAACGCGAGCAGGGGGCCGAGCGCGGCGCCCGCGGTGTCCAGCGCGCGGTGCACCCCGAAGGAGCGCCCGAGGTTGCGCGGGTTGGCCGATGCCGCGATGAGGGCGTCGCGCGGGGCCGTGCGCACGCCCTTGCCCACCCGGTCGGTGACCACGAGGCTCGCGATGGCCGGGAGGCCCGCGGCGAACAGCAGGCCGACGCGGGTCAGGGCGGACAGCCCGTAGCCGACGGCGGCGACCCACTTGGGCCGGTCGGTGCGGTCCGCGGCCCAGCCGCCGGCCACCCGGACCAGGGCACCGGCGCCCTGGACGAGCCCGTCGACCACGCCGTACGCGACCACCGACAGACCGAGCGCGGCGGTGACGTACAGCGGCAGGATCGCGGTGACCGCCTCGGAGGAGACGTCCGTCAGGAAGCTCACCACGCCGAGCGTGACCACGGTGGACGAGACCCGTCCGGCGCGGCGGCGCGCGGCGCCCTGCCGGGCGGGTGGTCGCGCGCCCGGCCGGTCTGGGGAAGGAGTTCCGGTCTGTGTGCCGGTCCCTCCCGGAGCAGCGCGGAGGAGCCCTGACATGTCGCTCAGGCTACGGCCGGGGGCATGGGTCCCGACCTGTTCAGCAGGGGTGAACTGGGTTTCTCACCCGGGTGAGGCGGGCCCGTCCCCGCACGCGGTGGCGATCAGTGGGCCTCGGCCCCGGCCCAGGTCGTCAGGTAGCTCTCCGGGCCGCGCGACAGGTCGTCGACGAGGTCCTGGCCGCCCACGAGCCGCAGGTCCTCCACGTAGTCGGGCACCAGGCCGTAGTGGGCCACGCCGTCGACGTTGACGTCCCAGGTGCGCTCGCCGGTGGTCTGCCGGTCGAGCAGGGTGCCGCCGTCGAACGACCGGAACGGGTAGGTCACCGGGTTCGCCGCGGCGTCCTCGCGGGGCGGCGGCGTGCCGCCGAACCCGTTCATGTCGAAGCCGAACCCGATCCCCGCGCCGTACCGGTCGCGGACGGGCGCGGTGCGCTCGTACTCCGCGACGAGCTCGTGGGTGGCGTGGCCGTAGATCGTGGCGAACCCGCCCAGCGCGTAGAGCCGGTCCAGGTAGCTCTCGTCCATCCAGGAGTGCGTCGACAGCACGCCGGGGTAGCCCACGTCCTCCAGGAGGTCGAGGGTCTGGCCGGCGGCCTTCGCGCTCATGTGGTCGATCTCGACCATCATGTTCCGTTCGACCATGCCGCGGACGGCGTAGGCGCCCAGTCCCGTCAGGCCGCGGGTGTTGCAGACCGTGCCCGGCGGGTAGAGGGGCAGGACGGGCGGCAGGTCGTCCTCCAGCTCGGGCGGCAGCTCGCCGTTGCCCGGGTTGTTGTCGTGCGGCTGGTCCGCGGGGCAGGAGCGCGCGTCCCACCAGGTGCCGGTGGACAGGAACTGGCCGGCGTTGATGACGGTGCCGAGGGTGCCCGCGTCGAACCGCACGCCGCACAGCGCGTTGTCGAACTTGTGGCACAGGTACATCGAGCGCACACCGAGGTCGTGGAGCTCGTCGAGGCCGGCGTCGATGTCCGCCCTGGAACAGTTCGGGATCCGCAGGGTCTGCTTGCAGCCGAACGGCTCCGACGTCTCCACGCCGAGCACGACGGCGAGCTTGCCCTCCTCGATCACCTGCCGCGCCTGCTCGCTGCTGGTCACCACCCGGAACCAGCCGCGGCCCGGCCCGCCGTACTGCTCGTCGACGTAGGCCTGGAGGTCGTAGGTGTCCTGCGCCTGGCGGCGGATCGCCGTCATCTCGTCGCAGCTCTGGTAGGTGCCCGGGTTGATCGAGCACAGCAGGCCGTTGGAGACCAGGTCGTTGACGAGCACGCGCTGCCCGCCGCGCCACGCCCGCTCCACCCAGCGGTAGTACATCTGCTGGTGGGTCAGGGAGTCGTGGGCGGGCCAGTCGGCGAAGGTCGGCCAGCCGGTCGTGTCGTGCGTGCCGATCGGGGAGCCGTCCCGCGTCAGGTTCTCCAGCAGCGCGCCGAGCCCGTGCGGCTCGTGCGACGGGCAGTCCCGCAGCGCCGTCTCGATCCCCTGCTCCGAGAACACCTTGCCGCAGACGGCGGCGCCGCCCATGCCGTCCTGCATGAACAGGTGGCTGTGCGCGTCGACGAGGCCGTACACCGTCCCGTCGGGCCGGGTGCCGGTGAACGGCGTCCCGGTCACGTTCACCGCGGACTCCGGGGTGGGGAGGACGGGCTCGGCCATCGTGTCGGTGGTTCTCGCTGCCGGGGACTCCCGGGCCGCCAGGACGGTCTGCGACGTCGTGCCCGTGGCGGACGCCGGTGACACCAGCGCCGTCGAGCCGAGACCCACCGCGAGCACGGCGGTCACGAGTCCGGCCGTTCGTCTGCTACGTCGCACGCGACCTCCCGCTGGGCGTCGGCGGGGCCGCGGCCGCGCCGGTCAGGACGGCGCCGTCGCCGTACTGAGGGTGAAACAGTAACAGGCAAGCCGCTTACGGGGTAGATATCCGTCAGGTCGGTTGTGGTGTGCTTTCGCGCGGCGCGTGGTGTGCGCGACGGAGGGGCGTGACCCGCTGAGTCGGCACCTCTGCTGAGCGTTCGGCAGTTGGCATCGAGATCGGCACAGCCCTGTGCCGATCTCGATGCCAACTGCCGAGTTCACGGTGCAAACTGCCGAGTCAGCGGCCGCCCGCCAGCCGCCGCGGCGGCGCGAACAGCCAGCGCGCGCCGATCCGGGGCGCGAGGGCGCCCAGCCCCAGCCCGACGGCGATCGCCGCCGCCCAGAGGGCCACGGGCAGCCACTGCGACTGCGGCGCCGGGATCCAGACGGCGTTGCGGTACAGCAGGCAGAGCAGCGCGAGCACCACCGACGTGTGCGTGACGAAGACCGGAAGCGTGCGCGCGCCGATCCAGCGCAGCCCGAGCGCGCCGGGCACCCGGGAGACCAGCACGCTCACCGCCACGCCGGCCGGCACGCCGGCGACGTTGGCCAGCAGGTACAGCCCGGGGATGTCGGCGAGGCCGAGGTCGCGCACCGTGATCTGGATGCCGAGCCACGGGCCGACGGCGACCAGCGCCCAGAGCCAGGTGACGCGCTCGGCGAACCGTTCGAGCAGCGGCCGCAGGTGCAGGCCCGCCAGGAAGAACAGTGCGAACTGCGCCGTGCCGCGCCACGCGATGCTCTCCGGCTCCCAGCCGGCCAGCGCCCACCCGCTCACGGCTGCCGCCGCCAGGAGCTGCAGCGGCACGGGGACCCGGCGCAGCAGGCGTGCGAGCACGAAGAACGCGGCCAGCGTCCAGAGGAACCACAGCTCCGACCGGGGGACCAGCAGCGACCAGGCGAGGTCGTGCGCGAGGGTGCCCCAGCCGGCGTCCGCCACCTGGTAGTAGCCCGTGAGCAGGCGCACCACCAGGGAGATCGGCTCCCACAGCACGAAGACCCAGGCGAAGTGGAGCAGCTTGCCGCGGGCCAGCCGGGACCACGGCACCGTCGTCCACTTCCCGGCGAACATGCCGGCGACCGCGAAGAACAGCGGCATGCGCAGGCTGCGCAGCGTCTCGTTGACCTCCCGCAGGACGCTCACCTCGTAGCCCGTGGACCACGTCCAGTTGGTCGCGTGGTAGAGCACCACGAGTCCGATGGCGAGGCCGCGCGCGGCGTCGGGCCAGGCGAGGCGGACGGCGCCACGGCGCGCGAGGGTGGCGTCCGGACGCACGGGAGTGCCGTGCCGCGGGGTGCCGGAGGGGGTGAACATCGCCGGTCATCGTAGGACAGAGCGGGACGGAAGGCACCGCAAACTGCGGTGTCGGTGTCCAGGAGTAGCCTGGGATCCAGCCCCTCACCCCATGACCCCTCCCCGGGTCATGCCCGTGAAGGGCCCGTCGTCGTGCGCCCTCGAAGGACAGATCTATGAACCTCACCGGCCTGCTCCCCACTCTTCTGCGTGATCCCGGCGCGTCCGCCGCCGTCGAGCACGTGCGCGCCCGCGGCTTCGCCGACGTGGTGAGTCCGGTGGGGGTGCGTCCGCCGCTGCTGGTGGCCGTGGCCGAGCGGCGGCCCCTCGTGGTGGTGACCGCGACGGGGAGGGAGGCCGACGACCTGGCCGCGAGCCTGCGCGGCTACCTCCCGGAGGAGCGGGGCGACGAGGTCGCCGTGCTCCCCGCCTGGGAGACCCTGCCGCACGAGCGGCTCAGCCCGCGCGCGGACACCGTCGCCAAGCGCCTGGCCGTGTTCCGCCGGCTCGCGCACCCGGCCGAGGGGCACGGGCAGGCGAGCGAGGTCCGGCTGCTGGTGATGCCGGTCCGGGCCCTGCTCCAGCCCGTCGTCGAGGGCCTGGGGGAGCTGGCGCCCGTCCAGCTCGAGACCGGCACCACCGCCGACCTGACCGACGTGGCCGAGCGGCTCACCGCCGCCGCCTACACGCGGGTGGACATGGTGGAGCGCCGCGGCGAGTTCGCCGTGCGCGGCGGCATCCTGGACGTGTTCCCACCCACGGAGGACCACCCGCTGCGGTGCGAGTTCTGGGGTGACGAGGTCACGGAGATCCGCTGGTTCGCCGTGGCCGACCAGCGCAGCCTGGAGATCGCGGAGCATGGCGTCTGGGCGCCGCCGTGCCGCGAGATCCTGCTGACGGACGCCGTCCGGGCCCGCGCGGCGGAGCTGGTGGAGACGCTGCCGGGCGCGGTCGAGATGCTGGACAAGCTCGCCGCCGGCGTGGCCGTGGAGGGCATGGAGTCGCTCGCCCCGGTGCTGGTGGACCGCATGGTCCCCGTGCTGGAGCTGGTGCCCGACGACGCGCTGCTCGTGGTCAACGAGCCCGAGCGCGTGCGGCGCCGCGCGCACGACCTGGTGGCGACCACCGAGGAGTTCCTCGCCGCGGCCTGGACCGGTGCCGTCGCGGGTGGTGCGGCGCCCATCGACCTGTCCGCGGCCTCCTTCGAGACCTTCGCCGAGGTGCGCGAGATCGCGGCCCGGCGCGGCCTGGGCTGGTGGACCCTCTCCGCCTTCACGCAGGACACGGAGCTCACCGACGGGTCCGACGACGGGTCGTCGGGCACCGACGAGACCGTGTTCACGATCAGCGCGCGCGACGTCGAGTCGTACCGCGGCGACCTCGCGCGCGCCCTCGACGACGTGCACGGGTTGCAGGTCGCCAGCTGGCGACTCGTGCTGACCACCGAGGGCCACGGCCCGGCCAAGCGCATGGCCGAGCAGCTCTCCGCGGCCGGCACCGCGGCCCGGCTGGCGGTGTCGCTGGAGGAGGAGCCCGAGCCCGGCATCGTGCACGTGCTGGCCGGCGGCGTGGGCAAGGGCTTCGTGGCCCCCGAGCTGCAGCTTGCCGTCTTCTCCGAGCAGGACCTGACCGGTCGCGCCGGCGCGAACACCCGCGACATGCGCCGGATGCCCAGCCGGCGCCGCAACGTCGTGGACCCGCTGCAGCTCAAGGCGGACGACTACGTGGTGCACGAGCAGCACGGCGTCGGCCGGTTCGTCGAGATGGCCCAGCGCACCATGGGCACCGGCGGCAACCGGGCCACCCGCGAGTACCTCGTGATCGAGTACGCGAGCAGCAAGCGCGGCCAGCCGGGCGACCGGCTGTTCGTGCCCACCGACCAGCTCGACCAGGTCACCAAGTACACGGGCGGGGAGTCGCCGTCGCTGTCCAAGATGGGTGGCGCCGACTGGAAGAACACCAAGGCCAAGGCCCGCAAGCACGTGCGCGAGATCGCGAGCGAGCTGATCCGGCTCTACAGCGCGCGCATGGCGACCGAGGGCCACGCCTACGGCCCCGACACCCCGTGGCAGCGCGAGCTGGAGGACGCGTTCGCCTACGTCGAGACGCCCGACCAGCTCGCCACCATCGACGAGGTCAAGGCCGACATGGAGAAGTCCGTGCCGATGGACCGCCTGGTCTGCGGCGACGTCGGCTACGGCAAGACCGAGATCGCCATCCGGGCCGCCTTCAAGGCGGTGCAGGACGGCAAGCAGGTCGCCGTGCTGGTGCCCACGACGCTCCTGGTGCAGCAGCACTTCGAGACCTTCTCCGAGCGGTACACCGGGTTCCCCGTGACCGTGCGCGCGCTGAGCCGCTTCCAGTCGGCCAAGGACTCCGAGGAGACGCTCGCCGGGCTCAAGGACGGCAGCGTCGACATCGTGATCGGCACCCACCGCCTCATCACCGGGTCCGTCGCCTTCAAGGACCTGGGCCTCGTGGTCATCGACGAGGAGCAGCGCTTCGGCGTCGAGCACAAGGAGACGCTCAAGCAGCTCCGCACCAACGTGGACGTGCTGGCCATGTCCGCCACCCCGATCCCGCGCACGCTGGAGATGGCGGTGACCGGCATCCGCGAGATGTCCACGCTGGCCACGCCCCCGGAGGAGCGCCACCCCGTGCTCACCTACGTGGGCGCGTACGAGGAGAAGCAGATCGCGGCCGCCCTGCGCCGGGAGCTGCTGCGCGAGGGTCAGGTCTTCTACGTGCACAACAAGGTGGAGACCATCCAGCGCGCCGCGTCCCGGCTGAGCGAGCTCGTGCCCGAGGCCCGGATCGGCGTGGCCCACGGCAAGATGAGCGAGCACCAGCTCGACCAGGTCATCCGCGCCTTCTGGGAGAAGGAGCTCGACGTGCTGGTGTGCACCACGATCATCGAGACCGGCCTGGACATCTCCAACGCCAACACCCTGATCCTGGAGCGCTCCGACATGCTGGGCCTGTCCCAGCTCCACCAGCTCCGCGGGCGCGTCGGCCGCGGGCGTGAGCGCGCCTACGCCTACTTCCTGTACCCGCCCGAGAAGCCGCTCACCGAGACCGCGCACGACCGGCTCGCCACCATGGCCGCCCACACCGACCTCGGCGCGGGCATGCAGATCGCCATGAAGGACCTCGAGATCCGCGGTGCGGGCAACCTGCTCGGCGGCGAGCAGTCCGGCCACATCGCCGGCGTCGGCTTCGACCTCTACGTACGCATGGTGGGCGAGGCCGTGTCCGCCTTCCGCGGGGACACCGAGGAGGAGGCGCCCGAGGTCACCATCGAGCTGCCGGTCGACGCGCACCTGCCCGAGGCCTACATCGCCACCGAGCGGCTGCGGCTGGAGGCGTACAAGAAGATCGCCGCCGCGCACGACGCCGCGGCGCTCGCGGAGGTCCGCGCGGAGCTCACCGACCGCTACGGCGCCCTGCCCGAGGTCGCGGGCGCGCTGTTCGACGTCGCCGACTTCCGCAACCACGCGCGGGAGGCCGAGCTCACGGACATCACGGCCCAGGGCAAGTACATCCGGTTCGCGCCGGTCAACCTGCCGGAGTCGGCGCAGCTCCGGCTCAAGCGGCTCTACCCGGGCACCATCCTCAAGCCGGCCATCCGGGCGATCCTCGTGCCGTTCCCGACGACGGCGCGGATCGGCGGGCGGCCGTTGCGCGGGACCGAGGTGCTGGAGTGGGCGCGGAACCTCATCGACGCGGTGATTCTGGCGGACGTGGGGGCTGCCGCTAAGGTCGGCACACGCTCGTGACCCCAGGCCCCACGTCCGTGGGATAGGTGAAACTCGAATTCACAGCAACTCACCCGGACCGTATAGGCTCCACCCGCGTAACCCGCTCATCATGTCGTTTCGTGGAGGACACCGCATGGCACTCGGACATCGCGTGCGTGGACACCGTGCACGCGCGGTCATCGGCTCGATCGCGGCGCTGGCCGCGCTCGGCGGCCTGTTGACCGGCTGCGCGACCGATTCCGCCGAGTCGGCGGAGAGTACCGCGGTCGAGGTGCGCCCGGAGCTGCGCGCACTGCTGCCGGGCGAGCTGCGTGCGGAGTCGGCACGCATCGCCGTCGGTACGGAGTCGGGCTACCCGCCCTTCGAGTACACGAACGAGGCCGGACGCATCGTCGGCTTCGAGATCGACCTGTTCGACGCCGCGTCGAAGCGGCTGGGCCTGAAGTACAACTTCGTGGACATGCCGTGGGACTCCCTGGTCACCGAGCTGTACGCGAGCAACGTCGACGTCGTGGCGGCCGCGATGTCGGACACCCCGGAGCGGCAGGCCGACTCCGACTTCGTCGACTACTACAACGACAGCGACGCGATCATGGTCCCGGCAGGCAACCCCGAGGGCATCAAGAACCTCAAGGACCTGTGCGGCCGCCCGGTTGCGGTCCTCGTCGAGACCACGCAGGCGGACGCCCTGGCGGCGCTCAACGCCAACCAGTGCCAGGCCAACCCGGTCACCGTGCTGACGTTCGAGACGGACGCCGACGCGCTCGCCCAGGTCCAGGCGGGCAAGGCGGACGCGGAGCTCACCCAGTGGTCGACGGGTGCGTACAACGCCAAGCAGGTCGGCTCGGGCGACATCTTCCAGGTGGCCAACACCGAGATCATCAACCCGACGCCGCTCGGGTTCCGGTTCCCCAAGGGCGACGTCGAGATGGTGCGGGCCTACCAGGCCGCGGTGCAGAGCATCATCGACGACGGCACCTACGCCGAGATCCTGGCGAAGCACGACCTCTCCGCCGGCGCCCTGACCACGGCCACGGTGAACAACCAGCAGCCGTGACGCACCACTGAACGCAGTACCGAGCAGGCCGTCCCACACACCGTGGGGCGGCCCGTTCTGTGTCTCCGGAAGGTCGCTCGTGCGTCCCCGCGACGTCCTGCCGACGGGCCGTCACGGTTCCTTCCTCGGAACGCACGCTCCGCATCGCGAAATAACGGTCACCCTGGTGACCGTTAGGGGGCCCGTCGGTTAGCCTGATAACCGAAAGGAGCAGTCATGGCCAGAACATCCCTCCGCACCCAGCGCGATCTCGCGTCGCTCGGCGACCACGTGCGCGCCTGGCGCAAGATCCACGGCCTCACGGCCCAGCTCGTCGCCGATCGTGCGGGCATCACGCGCACGACGCTGCGAGCCATCGAGACCGGCACGGGAACGGTCAGCCTCGAGAACACGTTCGCGGTGCTGCGGGTGCTCGGCGTGGCCGACGCCATCGTCGGCGCGAGCGACCCGCTGACCACCGAGATGGGCCGGTTCCACGCGGAACGGGCCCTGCCGCAGCGGGTGAGAGTCCCCAACTGAGCAGACCGAGCCAACCGAGCCCGAGCCGACGGAGCCCGAGCCAACCGAGAGGGTGATCGCCGTTGTCGATACGTGTCGAGGTCGAGCTACCAGGCGGTGGACAGGTCCCCGCAGGTGACCTCGACATGCATCTCAACCGGGGCGGCGCCCTCGTCGGCTGCACGTTCCGGTACGACGCCGCATACCTGCGCGACCAGCGCGCTTACGCCCTGTGCCCCGAGCTGCCCCTGACGCCGGGCAACATCCCGTCGGGCAGCGACCGGCCCCTCTTCGGCGTCCTCGCCGACTGCCAGCCCGACCAGTGGGGCCGAACCCTGCTGTTCAACGCCGAGCGGCGCGCCGCCCGCGCGGAGGGTCGCGGGTTCATGACGCTGACCGAGGTGGACTTCCTGCTCGGCGTGCAGGACGAGACCCGGCTGGGCGCGCTGCGCTTCTCGCTCGACGACGGCAAGACGTTCATGGGCCCGCCCCGCGCGGAGGTCCCCGACCTGGTGGACCTGCCCTCGCTGACGGACGCCGCGGACGCCGTCGCGCAGCACCGGGAGACCGACCACGACGTGCGGCTGCTGGTCGCGGCCGGGACCTCCATGGGTGGCGCCCGCCCCAAGGTGACCGTGAAGGACGCCGAGGGCGACCTGTGGATGGCCAAGCTGCCCGAGACCGGCGACCGGTGGGACGTGCAGGCCTGGGAGTACCTGACGCTGCGGCTGGCCTCGGACGCCGGCATCGAGGTGCCCGTGGCGCGGCTGCACCGCATCGGCCCGTCGCGTTCCATCCTTCTCACCCGCCGTTTCGACCGGCGTCCGGACCGCGGGCGGATCGGCTTTCTGTCTGCGGACAGCCTGACGCAGAAGGCGTTCTTCGAGGTCATCGACTACCGGACGCTCGCGGAGACGCTGGCGGACCACTCCGGGCGGCCGGCCACGGACGGGCACGACCTGTTCCGCCGCGTCGCGTTCACGCTGCTCGTGCGCAACGTGGACGACCACATGAAGAACCACGGGTTCCTGCGGCGCGCGGACGGCTGGTCGCTGTCCCCGCTGTTCGACGTGAACCCCAACCCGTTCGCCGTCGTGGAGTCCACGCCGCTGCGCCCTGGCAGCACCCGGATCGACCGGGACGTGCGCGTGCTGCTGGCCACCGCCGACTCCTACGGCCTGCGGCAGGACGACGCGCGGCGCGTGCTCGCCGAGGTGGCCGCCGCGACGTCGGGCTGGTCGCGGATCGCGCGCGACATGTCCCTGCCGCCCGAGGAGATCGCGCTGATGGCGGAGGCGTTCGAGAACCCGAACCGGGACGAGGCCCAGGCGGCCTGACCACGGGGCGGCCCGGCCCGGCGGTGCGCGGGGTTACGCTCGGCAGGTGACCAGCAACACCCGGCCCATCGAGGCCTCCATCCGCACGGACTTCCGCGACGAGATGGACTACGGCTCCTACCTGGGGCTTGACGCGCTCCTCTCGGCGCAGCACCCGGTGAGCGACCCGCCGCACCACGACGAGCTGCTGTTCATCATCCAGCACCAGACCACGGAGCTGTGGCTCAAGCTGGTGGTGCACGAGCTGCGGGGCGTGCGGCGGTTCCTGGACGCCGACGACCTGCCCCGCGCCCTCAAGGGCCTGGCCCGGGTCAAGCACATCCAGCGCACCATCACCGAGCAGTGGTCCGTCCTGGCGACCCTCACCCCGAGCGAGTACGCGGAGTTCCGGGGCTCGCTGGGGCAGTCCTCCGGCTTCCAGTCCCACCAGTACCGGGCCGTGGAGTTCCTGCTCGGCAACAAGCACGCCGGGATGCTCCAGGTCTTCCGGGACAAGCCAGAGATCCACGCCCAGCTCGCGCAGCTGCTGGAGGAGCCCACGGTCTACGACGCGTTCCTCCGCCTGCTGGCGCGGCGCGGGCACGCCGTCCCGGCCGAGATCCTGGAACGCGACGTCACGCAGGCCTGGACCGAGCACCCCGAGCTGGTCGCCGTCTTCAAGACGATCTACGAGGACCCGCACGCGTACTGGGAGCTGTACGAGGCGTGCGAGGACCTGGTCGACATCGAGGACGCGTTCCAGCTCTGGCGGTTCCGCCACCTGCGCACGGTGCAGCGCACCATCGGGTTCAAGACCGGCACGGGCGGCTCCAGCGGCGTCGGCTTCCTCAAGCGCGCGCTGGACCTGACGTTCTTCCCCGAGCTCATCTCGGTCCGCACCGAGATCGACGGCCCGCTCGGTGCCTGAGGCGGTCCCCGGCACGCTCCCCGGCACGACGCTCCCGGGCGTCGTCGACCACCACGTGCACCTGGGCCTGGTCGACCGGGCGCTGCTGGCCGACGGCCCGGTCGTCGAGGTGCACGACCTGGGCTGGGACCCGCGCGAGGTGGCCGCCTGGGCGGCCGCACCGCCGTCGGGCCTCCGGATCCGGTACGCCGGGCCGTTCCACACCGCGCCCGGCGGGTACCCGACCGGCCGCTCGTGGGCGCCGGACGCCGCGGTGCGGCACGTCGCCTCACCGGATCAGGCCATGGCGGCGGTGGCCGACGTCGTCGCCGCGGGCGGCTTCGCGGTCAAGGTAGCCCTCCACGCGGGCATGTCCCTGCTGCCCGACGACGTGCTGCGCGCGCTCGTCGACGCGGCGCACGCGGCGGGGCTGCCGGTCCTCGTCCACGCCGAGGGCGCCGGCCAGGCGGAGCGGGCGATCGACTCGGGCGCGGACACGCTGGTGCACGTGCCGTGGACGGGGCCGCTGCCGGCGGACGTGATCGCCCGCGCTGTCCACATGACCTGGATCTCCACCCTCGCGATCCACGACGGACCCGGTGGCTCGGCCGGTCTGGAGCTGGCGCTCGACAACGCGCGGCGGTTCGTCGCGGCGGGTGGGCGGCTCGCGTACGGCACGGACCTGGGCAACGGGCCTGCGCCGGCCGGGGTGAACGAGCGCGAGATCGAGCTGCTCGGCACGGTGCTCACGGGGGAGGCGCTGCGCCGCGCCCTCCTCGGCCCGCCCGATGCGGCTCCCGCGTTGACCGCTCCGCTGCCCGTGCCGGACACCGCGGCGGATCTGATCGCCTGGCTCCGCGCGTCCACCCGACTACCCCACTGACTCGCCGCACGGCGTGCGACGAGTCAGCGGGTTGGTCGGACCACCCCACTGACTCGGCCGACGGGATGTGGCGAGTCAGTGGGGTAGTCCGACCATCTCGCTGACTCGGCCGACGGGCGATGGCGAGTCAGCGAGATGGTCGGTGAACTAGTTGCGGTTGATCGTGAACGTCGAGGTCGGGTTCTCGATGTCGCGGTAGTTGTTCTGCAGCGTCAGGCCGTTGAACGTCGCCGACCCGACCGCCGGTCCCTGCCCCGCCTCCGGCAACGGGTTGGCCCAGATGCCGTAACCCGACTTGGCGTCGTACGCGTCACCGCTGCGCTGGGCGCCGGTGATCGACACGTCGGTGAACACGGTGTCCTGCACCGGGTTGACCGGCTGCCCGCCGATGTACTGGGTCTGGAACATGATCCCGGAGTACGTCGGGTCCACGATGTCGAGGTCGTTCACCCGGATCGCGGTGAACGTCTTCGACGCCGAGAACAGCCACACCGCCGGGAACACCTGCGCGCCCCAGAAGTGCCCGCCGGAGCGCACGACAGAGATGCCCTCGAAGACGGTCGGCGCGGGGCCGAACCCCTCCATCGGGTACCCGAAGTCCAGCGAGCTGATGGTCACGCCCGAGTACACGAGCGTGTCGGCGATGTAGATGTTGCGGAACGTGTTGTCCTGCCCGCCGTAGACGGCCAGGCCCGCCGCCCGCCAGGTGTTCGTGGACGTCAGGTTCTCGAACACGTTGCCGCGCTGGCCGCTGCCCCCGGCGTCGGTCGCCGCGAACAGGGCGAACGAGTCGTCCCCGGTACCGCGCGCCTGGTTGTTGTGCACGTGGTTGTTCGCACTGCCGTTGGTCATGTTCAGCGCGTCGGCGAACGTGTTCCGGATCCGCGAGTCCTTGATCTCCGAGTCGTCCATGTTGGCCGCCCAGAACATGCAGATCATGTGCTCGACCCAGATGTTGTCGATCGTCATGTCCCGCACGTTGGCGAAGTCGAACACCTTGCCCGGACCGTCGATCCGCGACGTGTAGTTGCCGAAGTAGGCGAAGTCGCGGAACGTCGAGCCGTTCGCCGTCCCCTCGGCCCGGAAGCCGATGTCCGTGTTCTCCTGGCCCGCCGGGGCGAGGAACCGGGTGAACCACGGCCCGGCGCCCACGATGTCCACGGCCTTGCCGTAGACCTGGAACTTGCTGGCGGTCTGGTAGTCGCCCGCAGGCAGGTAGACGCCGGCCAGGTTGCCGGTCGTGTCCATCCGGAACCGGTCGAGCGCGTTCTGCACGTCCTGGTGCGTGAACCCGGTGGGCTGCACGTACCGCGCCGGGTCCGGGTTGGCCTGCGGCGTCGCCTGCTCCAGGTCCACGAAGTCGACGGTGTACGGGCCGGGGTTGCTCGCCGTCTTCTGCAGGCGGATGGTCGAGCCCGCCGGGACGTTCCGCCCGAGCAGGGCGCTCGCCTCGTCGTAGATGTGCCGCGGGGCACCCTGGCCGGGCTGGTTGCCCGGGCTGGCCTCGTTGCCGTACAGCCAGGCGTTGCGCGAGGTCAGGTCGATGTTCTTGACGAACTGCCCGTCCACGTAGACCCCGAGCGAGCCGCTGGTGCCACCGCCGCCCGCGGCGTCGGGCATCGAGAACCGCACCACCAGGGAGTTGGTGGGCGCCCGCGTGGTCCACTCGACGTAGGAGCCGGTCTGCCCGAGTGTGACGGCCTTGCGGCCGGACGCCTCGCCGGCCAGGTCGCCGACCACCCGGTTGGGCCCGATCACGGTGGCGCCGCCGCCGGCCGCGCCGTCCTCCGCCTCGTAGGTGTCGAACGGCAGGTTCGCGCCGCGGCCGATGAACAGCGACCGGGTCACCTCGTTGTTCGCCCGCTTGGCCGCGACCTCGGTCGGGTCGGGGGCCGCCGTGACGGTCACGTCGTACGAGCCGTCGGCCGCCGTCCAGGTGCCCAGGTTCACGTTCTGGCTCGTGGCACCCGGTGCGATGGCCCCGGAGACCGAGCCGGTCAGGGTGCGCACCACCGCGCCGGAGCCGTTCCGCAGCACCACGGTGAGGCCGTGCGCGCCGGACGACGCGGCCACGGTGCCCCGGTTCGCGATCGTCGCCGAGAACGTGACCGTCTCGCCCGCGGCCGGGGTGCTCGGCGTCCACGACACGGTCGGCACCAGGTCGGAGCTGGCGATCTCCGTGACCACCAGCGGGTCCGGCCGCGTGTAGCCGTTGTCGCTCTCGGACTGCTCGGCGACGCCGCCCGACGGGTCCGCCTCCGCGCCGATCTCGTACGACCCCGCCGGCAGCGCGCCCGCGTCCGCGGTGACCGTGGCCTGCGCACCCGCGGCGAGCGCGCCCACCTGGCCGGTGGCCACCTCGTCGCCGTCGACCGTGAACGACACGTCGGTGGCCGCCGAGGCCCGGGTGCCGATGTTCTTCACGACGGCGGACAGCGTGACGTCGTCCGACTCCGTCGGCGATGCCGGGGTGGCCGTGACGCCCGTGACCACGAGGTTCGGGTTGGCCGCGGGCGTGCCGAACACCTGCAGCTCCGCCACCTGGCCGTTGCCCGAGCCCGTGTTCGCGGTGAACCGCAGGCGCACCTCCCGCGCGGTACCCGAGACCGGCACGGTCACGGTGTTGCCCGTCGCGGGGGAGAAGGCACGTGCGGCGGACGGCGCGAGCGTGCTCCACGCGTCGCCGGACCCGGTCCGGCCCTGTACCTCGAAGGTCTGCGTGCGCGGTCCCCACGCGGTGGCCGGCGGCAGCTTCACGACGACGTCGCTCAGCTCGGCCGCGGACTCCAGCGTCACCGCCAGGGTGCTCGGGTACTGCCCGCCCGCACCCTCCCAGTAGGTGCCGGTGTTGCCGTCCGTGGCGTTCGCGGCGACGTACGTCCACTCCGTCGACGACGCCGCGGCCGGCCGGCCCGCCGCGAGGTCCGTGCCGTCGGCCGGCTCCTCCGGGTCGGGGGCGTCCCGCGTGCCGCGCACCTCCAGCTCCGAGAGCTGACCGGCCGGCCAGCCCGTGTTCGCCGTGATCGCGACCCGCACGTAGCGCGCGTCCGTGTTCGGCACGTCGATGGTCACCGTGTTGCCCGACGCCGGGTCGAACCGGCGGGCGGCGCTCGCGGACAGCGTGGTGAAGGTGGAGCCGTCGGCGCCTGCCTGGACCGACAGGGTCTGCGTGCGGGCCTCCCACCCGGCGGGCAGCTTGAGCACCACCTCCTCGACGGTGGCGCCGGAGCCGAGGTCGACCTGCGCCCACTGCGGCAGGCTGCCGTTGGTCGACTCCCAGTACGTGGCGGGGTTCCCGTCGGTGAGGTTGTCGGCCAGGTAGGGGGCGTTGGCGCTGCTGGCCGCGGCGGCCGCGCCCGCGGACAGGACGGCGGGCGCGGCGGCGGCCGGCGTCGGTACGAGGACCACCGCGGCGAGGGCCGTGGCGGTGAGTGCTGACAGGAGCCCGGGGGCGAGCCCTCGTCGTGGTGCATGGCGCGTGGCGGAGCGGAACATCATCGTCCCCGATCTCCCGTCGTCGTCGACGGGCGTCGTCACCAGGATTGACCTTGGGTACTTGCCATGGTTCTGTACGTAAAAACGCATACTCTTGTCGAGTTCTTGCGTTTGAATGGCACGGACTTTACTGATGCCGGGACTGGGGCGTCAAGGGCTCCGCGGGGTCGGCCGCTCGCAGGACGTACGCTCGGGCCGGAACCGAACGACCTGGAGCCTCCGTGACCGACACCGCACCGTCCGCCGACCTGCCCGCGCCGCCGTCCGCCGTCGCGCCTACCGCGCTACCTACCGCGCTGCGCGACCGCGCCGCCGCCCTGGACGCCGCCGACCCGCTGGCGCGCTACCGCGACCTCTTCGCACCGAGCGAGGGCCTGATCGCATATCTCGACGGCAACTCACTGGGCCGGCCGCTGATCGCCACCCGCGAGCGGCTGGCGTCGTTCGTGGACGGGCCGTGGGCAGCGCGCCTGATCCGGTCCTGGGACGAGGGCTGGATGGACGCGCCGACGGAGCTCGGCGACACGCTCGGCCGGGTCGCGCTGGGAGCGGCGCCGGGTCAGACCGTCGTCGCGGACTCGACGACCGTGCTGCTCTACAAGCTGGCCCGCGCCGCGGTCGACGCCCGCCCGGACCGTCGGGTGATCGTCGCAGACACCGAGAACTTCCCTACGGACCGGTTCGTGCTGCAGGGCATCGCGGCCGAGCGTGGCCTGGAGCTCCGCTGGATCACGCCCGACGCCGAGGCGGGCGTGACGCCCGACGAGGTGGCGGCCGCCGTCGGGCCGGACACGGCGCTCGTGCTGCTCAGCCACGTCGCCTACAAGTCCGGCTACATCGCCGACCTGCCCGCCATCACGCGGGTCGTGCACGACGCCGGGGCGCTGGTGCTCTGGGACCTGTGCCACTCGGCCGGCTCGGTGCCGTTGGACCTGGACGCCGACGGCGTGGACATCGCCGTCGGCTGCACCTACAAGTACCTGAACGGCGGGCCGGGCTCGCCCGCCTTCGCCTACCTGGCCGCCGGCCTGCAGGGCGAGGCGCGCCAGCCGGTCCAGGGCTGGATGGGCGCCGCCGACCCGTTCGCGATGGGCCCCGAGTACGAGCCCGCCACCGGGATCCGGCAGCTCGTCAGCGGCACGCCGCCCATCGTCGGCATGCTGCCGATGCGCGACATGCTCGCCCTGATCGAGGAGGCGGGCATGCCGGCCGTGCGCGAGAAGTCGCTCGCGCTGACCGCGTTCGCGCTGGAGGCCGCCGACGAGCACCTGCCGGGCGTGCGCGTGGCCTCGCCGCGCGACCCCGAGCGCCGGGGGAGCCACGTGATGCTCGACCACCCCGACTTCAAGCGCGTGGTCGCCCAGGCCTGGGAGCGGGGCGTGATCCCGGACTTCCGGCCTCCGCAGGGCCTCCGCGTGGGCCTCAGCCCGCTGAGCACGAGCTTCGCGGAGGTGGCGCACGGCCTCTGGACGATCCGGGAGCTCCTGGGCTGACGGTTCGCGTGGGCGGTCAGCGGATCCCGATCATCTGCTGAATACCGGGTCGAGGACGGCGGCGACCAGCGCCATCTGGTCGTCCAGCTTCTCCTCACTGATCTCTTCGATCCGTTCCTTACGCCGCCAGGCTGCCCACTTGTCCTGCCCGACGCCGCCGTAGCCGGCCACGATCGGGCTGATCGGTCCGAGCTTGACGCCTCGATAGCCGGCGACCGACTCGACGGCGCGGCGCAGTTCGGCACCGTCGATCGTGTGCCGGGCCGGCAGCTGCACGATGTCGACGTAGTCACGCCATCGAGTGCTGGTCGTCCCGCGTTCCAGGATCGTCACGCCCTTCTCCGCGATCACCGTCTCCGGGCGGTAACCGGTGACCGCGATCGGGTCGCCGATCACTCGCGGGATCCGGACGGTCCGGGGTGCGGGCACGATCGGATCGCCGGTCGAGATGTCCCAGGCGACCTTGCCCTGCCACGAGGCGAGCGTGACGGAGGTGCGCATCCGCAGGCCAGGGTACTCGGCGTCGTCCCGGATCTCCTGGATGGAGATCGAGTCGAGGTCGAAGGTGACTCCGTCGTCGGCGTCGACCGCGGCGGCGTCGTGCACCACCCGCAAGATGTGTACAGGCGTGACGGACGCCCTGATCGCCTCGGCGTCCAGGTCCTTCGTCGGCCGACGCACGTCATAGGCCGTCAGCAGGATGCCACCCTTGAGGACGAAGGCGTCGGCGTGCGCCGTCTGCGTGATACGGAAGAGAAACGACTCGAGCGCATGGCGGGTCAGGTATTCGCCGGTCGCCACGGGCTTGCCCGTGCGGGCGGCGTCGCTGCGTGCCCTGGCCTGGATCGCGCGGTAGACCTCGGCGCTCCTTGTCATGGCAGCGGTCATGCCAGCGCCTCCAGGGCGATCTCCAGCGGTCCACGGCTCCGCGGCAGCTGGGTCGCGATCGCCATGAGTCGCGCCGGCTTGCCGCCGCGTCGCAGCCACTCGCGCAGGGCGTCACGCCCGAGCTCGTAGCCGAGGGAGCCGCGGAGGCGGAACACGTCGGCGATGGTGCGCTCGGCGGAGTAGAGGCCGATCCGCAGGCCTGAACCCGGGATCACGATCTCGCCGCGGTCCAGCCCGAAGGTCGCTCGGTCGAAGAGATGCCACGCGATAGCCGAGTCGGTGGCCGGTCGTCGCGAGCCGCGGGGGACGGCAACGTCGAGCAGTGCGGGAATCGCATCGGTCAGGTCGTAGTAGGCGAGCGCTGATGTCAGGCAGACCGTGGCGTCCGGGCGTCTGGCTGCTGCCTCGACCCATTCCCACTCGGCGGGTTCGGCGTCTGCCGCCCGATAGATGCCACGAGCGATGCGATCGAACCGTCCGTCGCGAGCGGCGCGGTAGAGGCTGCTACGGGACACACCAAGACGGTCGGCCTGCGACATCCTGACCGCGTCAGTCATGCTGCACCTCCTGCATTGAGACGAACCGTATACAGATAACGGTATCTGTATACGGTTTGATTCGCGCGCCAGGCCTCTGGCTGATCCGGGAGCTCCTGGGCTGACGACGATCCCCTTCGAGGCCTAAGTTTCTTCGCTTTCAGGCCGCTGAAAGCGAAGAAACTTAGGCCTCGAAGAGAATCTGCCCGGGGGACGGCGGCGGCCGACCCGGCGGAGGGGTCCGCGGGTCAGGGGAGGTCGCGGCGGACGACCTTGCCCGTCGGGTTGCGGGGGAGCGAGTCGAGGAAGTGCACGTCGCGGGGGAGCGAGAAGCGCGGGAGCGTGTCCCGGAGCCGGTCGACCAGGGCCTCGGCGGTGAGCGTCGCGCCCTCGCGCAGCACCACGTAGGCGGCGAACCGGTGGCCGAACCTCTCGTCGGGCACGCCGAACACCGCGACGTCTGCGACCTCGGGCAGGGCGGTGATCGCGTCCTCCACCGGGCGGGGGTAGACGTTCTCGCCGCCCGAGACGATCATGTCGTCGGCGCGGCCCACCACGTACAGCCGGCCCTCGGTGTCGAGGCGGCCGCGGTCGCCCGTGGCCATCAGGTCGCCGAACATCGGCTTGCCCGTGCCGTTGGTGTACCCCTCGAACAGCATGCCGTTGCCCACGCAGATCTGGCCGACGTCGCCCCGCGGGACGGGCCGGCCGTCGTCGTCCAGGATGCCGATGCGGGTGCCCAGCGGCGGCCGCCCCGCCGTCGTCGGCTGCACGGCGAGGTCCGCGGGCGTGGAGATCGACGCCCAGGAGGCCTCGGTCGAGCCGTACAGGCCGTAGAGCACCGGGCCGAACTCGTCCAGGAACTGGGTGATCCGTTCGGCGGGCATGGCCGAGCCGGAGTAGGCGACGACGCGCAGGGACGACGTGTCGTACCGGGCCTTCACCTCGGCGGGCAGGTCGAGGATGCGCTGCAGCATGACCGGCACCGCGATCAGCGCCGTCACCTGCTGCTCGGCGATCGCCCGGAGCGTCTGCTCGGCGTCGAACCGGCGCGGCAGCACCAGCTCCGCGTGCAGCGCCATGCCGAGCTGCAGGGCCGCGAGCCCCCACGTGTGGAAGATCGGCGTGGTGATCATCATGCGGTCGCCGGCCCGCAGCGGGATGACCGACAGCAGTGAGGCGGCCTCGCTCAGGCCGTGCGGCTGCGGCCGGCGGGCGCCCTTCGGGGTGCTCGTGGTGCCCGACGTCATGACGACGGTCCGGCCCGGCTTGTCGGGGATCGGCACCCGCGCCGGGTCGCCGTTCGTGATGAGCCCGGCGAGGCCGGAGGCGCCGTCGTCGGCCCAGGTGGTGAGGACCGGCAGGTCGGCGGGCAGGTCGGGCTCCTGGTCCAGGAACTCCTGGTCGGCGAGGAGCAGCGCGGGCCGCTGCTCGGCGACGACGGCGGAGACCTGCGCGGGGGAGAGTCCCGAGTTGAGCAGCAGCGTGGTCGCGCCGAGCTTGGCCAGCGCCACCATGGTCTCGATGAGGCCGCCGTGGTTGCGGCACAGCACGGCGACGGGCGTCCGCGGGCCGACGCCGCGGTCGCACAGGGCGTTGGCCAGGCGGTTCGCGCGGTCGTCGAGCTCGCGGAAGGTCACGCTGCGCTGCTCGTCGGCGAACGCCGTCTGGTGCGGGGTGCGGACCGTGCTGGCGCGGTAGCCGCCGGCGATCGAGGGGCCCCACGTGACGAGCTGCCAGATCGCGCCGACGTCGCGGTGGATCCGCAGGCCCGGTGCGAGCACGCCCGACCTGACGAGGTGGAAGCCCTGGTTGAGCAGGTTCTCCCTGCGGTCGACCTGCGCGAGTCTGCCGGGGCGGACCTCCGCGGCACTGGTGGTCAGCACGTCGCCCCCTTTGGCTCGCCACTATTGCACCCGCATTCAATAGGAAACGGGTGCGGGAGGCAACCCTCGGCAGCGCGGGGCCGGTCCGGCAGGAGCCGCGGCAAGGGCCCGCGTCAGGCCAGCGAGACCGCCAGGGCCCCCAGCGCCTTGAGCGTCTCCTCCGCGGCCTGCTCGTCGTAGCCGCGGGTGCACACCGCGATCACCAGGGCGTCGGGACCGGGCTCGCCCACGAACGCGACGTCGTGCCGGATGCCGTCCACCCAGCCGGACTTGGAGCCGAACGGGACGGCGCCCGGCTCACCCGGGCCGGGGACGGCGGCCGTGAGCTGCCGGTCCGTCTGGCGGCCGAGCAGCTCGCACATCCAGGCGGTCCGCTCCGGGCCCGCGAGCGCGCCCGTGACCACGCCGGACATGAGCAGGCACAGGTCGGCCGCCGTCGTGCGGTGCGAGGCGCCCGCCTTCTCGGCGGCCAGGTCCGAGTACTTGCGGCCGAACGTCGACCGCGTGGCCCCGGCGTCGGCCAGCACCTTGTTCACGGCGGGCAGGCCCACGCGCTCGGCGACCATGTTGGTCGCCTCGTTGGAGGAGACCGTGACCATCCGGTCGATCACGTCGCCCAGCGGCATCGGCGTGCCGTCGGGCGGCAGGCCCTCGTCGACGTCGTCGGGCTCGATCGTGTACTCGCCCGCGCCGGGCACCTGGGAGGTGAAGGTCCGGGTCGCGGTGCACGTCTCGTCGAGGCGCGCGGTGCCGGCGTCGAGCTCGCGTGCGGCCGCCACCAGCACCGCGAGCTTCACGGTCGAGGCGGCGTAGAAGTCCAGGTCGTCCTGGCGCGCGGCCAGCACCTCGCCCGAGGCCCGCGCGACCCGGTAGGCCACCACCGGCACCCCGTCGCTGTGCGTCCCTGTCGACACCATGTGCGTTCTCGTCCTCTCGTCGTCACTTCGCCGCAGCGTGCACGACGTCGGCCCAGGCGCGCACCAGCGCGCGCGACTGCGCCTCGTTCTCGTCCGCCCGGGCCAGCGCCGCCTCGGCCAGCGCCGCCCGGTCGATGCCCTGCTCCGAGAGCGCGGCCTCGTCCCAGGTCGCGACCCGCTCCGGCCGGGCCTCGGGATGGAACTGCAGGCCCCAGGCGGCCTCGCCCACCCGGAACGCCTGGTTGCGGCAGGCCTCGCTCGTCACCAGCAGCGTGGCCGACGGCGGCAGCGTGGTCACCGAGTCCTCGTGGTTCTCGATCATCCACAGCGGTCCGTCCGGCACTCCCGGCAGGTCGCCGAAGACCGGGTCGCCGGCGGCGGCCGGCAGCACCGTGAGCGGGCACATGCCGCGCTCCGTCTCGCCAGACCGCGCCGTCACGCCGCCGCCCGTGACGTGCGCCAGGAGCTGCCCGCCGAGGCACAGCCCGAGCAGCGGCACGCCGTCGGCCAGCGCCTGGAGCGTCAGCGCCCGCTCGCGGGCCAGGAACGGGTGGCCGGCGTCGTCGTCCGGCATGAAGCCGCCGCCCAGCAGGACCACGCCCCCGAACCCGGCGAGGGTCTGGGGCAGCTCCGCGCCCGGGACGAGGACCGGGTCGAGCCCGGCCTCGGGGAGCTGCTGCTCCAGCCGGCCCATGGAGCTGGTGGACGAGTTCAGGACCACCAGGACGCGCGTCATGCGCCGGTCCCGGGCGTGGCCAGCTCGCGCGCGAAGTGGCAGGCGGCGACGTGCGCCGCGGCTCCGGCGGCCCCTGCGTCCGCCGAACCCCGGGCGACCAGCGCGGGCACGTCCGTCTCGCACGCCTGCGGGATCAGCCGCAGGCCGCGGACGGCGTCGGCGGAGGCCGCCTCGCGCCGCGCCTCCGGCAGCGTGGGCGCGAGCCAGCAGCGCGTGTGGAACGGGCAGCCCGACGGCGGGTCCACCGGGGAGGGCGGGTCGCCCTCCAGCACGATCCCGCCGACGCCGGGCTGCCCGGCGCCCGCGACCGCGCCATCGGACGAGCTCGCACCGACGGCCCCGGCCGCCGGGACGAGCCGCACCGACGGGTCGGGAACGGGCACCGCGGAGAGCAGCGCCTGCGTGTACGGGTGCTGCGCGGCGTCGTACACCTCGGCCTCGGGCCCCTGCTCGACGATGCGGCCCAGGTACATGACGGCGACGTCGTGGGCGATGTGCCGCACCACGCCGAGGTCGTGCGCCACGAACAGGTAGGACAGGCCCAGCTCGTCCTGGAGGTCCTCCAGCAGGTTGATCACCTGGCCCTGCACGGACACGTCGAGCGCCGAGACCGGCTCGTCGCAGACCAGGATCTTGGGCCGCAGGGCGAGCGCGCGGGCGATCCCGACGCGCTGCCGCTGCCCGCCCGAGAACTGGTGCGGGTACCGGTTCGCGTGGTCGGGGTCCAGGCCCACGAGCTCCAGCAGCTCGCCCACCGCGGCCCGTCGTCCGCCCGCCGGGTCGATGCCGTGGATCGCGAACGGCTCGCCCACGATCTCGTTCACCGACATCCGCGGGTTCAGCGACGTGTACGGGTCCTGGAAGACCATCTGCACGTCCCGGCGGAGCTGCTTGCGGCCCGCCCGGGACCGGCCCGTGACGTCCTCGCCGTCCACCAGCACCTGCCCGCTGGTCGGCGTCTCGACGCCGACGAGCACGCGGGCGAGCGTCGACTTGCCCGACCCGGACTCGCCCACCAGGCCCAGGGTGCGACCCCGGTCCAGGGTGAGCGAGACGCCGTCGACCGCCTTGACCGCGGCCGCCGAGCGGCGCAGCAGCCCGGAGCGCACCGGGTAGTGCTTGACGAGGTCGCGCACCTCGAGCACGGACTCGCCGGGCTCGGGCCGCTCGTCGACGAGACCGGCCCCCGCCGGTCGCGACTCAGTCATCGGAGTCTCCCTTCGGACCGGGCACCGACGTGCCGGACGCCGACGTCGTCACGCCGGCCTCGGGGGCCGGCTCCCGTCCGGCCATGATGTCCGACGCGAAGTGGCACGCCGACATCCGGCCCTCTGCCGGGTGCGCCGCGGGCGGCACCTCGGTGCGGCAGACGTCGCGCGCAGCGTCGCACCGCGGGTGGAACGGGCAGCCCGGCGGCATCGCGGCCGGGCTGGGCGGGCGGCCCGGGATCACGGGCAGGCGTCCCGTCCCGGCCGCGGACGGGATCGACCGCAGCAGCGCCCGGGTGTACGGGTGCGCGGGGGTCGTGTAGACGGGCACCACGGGAGCCTGCTCGACGGCGCGGCCCGCGTACATGACCGTGACGTCGTCGGCGACCCCCGCCACGACGCCCAGGTCGTGCGTGATCAGCACGAGGCCCATGTTCCGCTCCGCCTGGATCTCGGCGAGCAGGCGCAGCACCTGCGCCTGGACCGTCACGTCGAGGGCAGTGGTGGGCTCGTCCGCGATGAGCACGTCGGGGTCCATGGCCAGCGCCGACGCGATCATCACGCGCTGGCGCATGCCGCCGGAGAACTGGTGGGGGTACTCCTTCACGCGGGCCTTCGCGTTCGGCACCTTGACCAGGTCGAGCAGCTCGACCGCCCGCCTCCGGGCGTCGGCGCGGGACAGCCCGCGCCGGGCCCGGAGCGCCTCCGTGAGCTGGAAGCCCACGGTGTGCACGGGGTTGAGCGCGGCGAGCGCGTCCTGGAACACCATCGCCACCTGCTCGCCGCACCGGGCGCGGTGCTCCTTGCGGCTCAGGGTGAGCAGGTCGGTGCCGGCCAGGCGGACGCTGCCGCGTGCGACCCGCGCCGTGTCCGGGAGCAGGCCCATCACGGCCAGCGAGGACACGGACTTGCCCGAGCCGGACTCGCCCACGATCGCGAGCGTGCGGCCCGCCTCCACGCGGTAGGACAGCCCGTCGACGGCGCGCACCACGCCGTCGGGCGTCCGGAACTCGACGGCGAGGTCGGTGACCTCGAGCAGCGCTCTCTGCTCGCCTTCGCCGCGCTCCGCGCCGGGCGAGTGCCTCGTTCCTCGGCCCTCACCCTCTGCTGCGCTCCGCATGCGGCTCGCCGGGCTCATGCGGAGAGCCTCGGGTCGAGGGCGTCGCGCAGGGCGTCGCCGAGCACGACCAGCGCGAGGACGGTCGCGACCAGGCAGATCAGGGGCGCGAGCAGGATGTGCGGGGCGCCGCCGAGCACCCATTCCGAGCCCTGCTCGATCTGGATGCCCCAGCTCGTCGCCGGGGGACGGACGCCGATGCCCAGGAAGGACAGCACGGCCTCCGCGCTGATCACCCCGGCCACGGAGGTGGGCAGCAGCGCGGTGACGGTGCCGATGGCGTTGGGGAGCACGTGCCGGACCATGATGCGCAGGTCCGACGCGCCCAGCGAACGCGCGGCGGTCACGTAGTCCAGGTTCTTCGCCTCCAGGGTGCTGGCCCGCACGTAGCGGGCGTACGGCATCCAGCCGAACAGGATGAGCACCACCGCGGGCAGCAGGATCACGTTGAACGTGCCGGTGCCCAGGTCGACGCCCTTGAACAGGGACAGCACCAGGAGTGCGGCCAGCAGCAGCGGGATCACCAGGAAGACCTCGACGGCACGGGAGACCAGGTAGTCCACCCAGCCGAGGTGGTACCCGGCGAGCAGGCCGAGGGTGACACCGATCAGCAGCGAGACGCTGACCACGACGACGGCCAGCAGCAGCGACGGCCGGATGCCGTGCACCAGCGTGGCCAGCACGTCGCAGCCGAGCGCGTCGGTGCCCAGCGGGTGCTCGCCGCCCCAGCCCTGTGGTGTCGTCCGGGCCTCCCGGATCGGGCACGTCCGGGGGCTGGTGGTCGTGAACAGCGTGGGGAACGCCGCCATGAGCCCGAAGAAGGCGAGCACGACGGCCGCGGCGATCGTGTCGGGCCGGCGGCGGAGCCGGCGCCAGGCGTCGGCGAGCGGGCTCGACGGTGCGCCTCCCGGGCGCCGCGCGGTCGGTGCGGGTGTCACGGCGTCACTCATAGCGGATCCTCGGGTCGAGCAGGGCGTAGGCGATGTCGACGACGATCATCACCACGACGGTCACCGCGGCCAGCAGGGTCACGACGCCGAGCACGAGCCCGACGTCGTCGTTCCGGACGGCCTCCCACAGGACGCCGCCCATCCCGTAGATGTTCATCAGCCCCTCGGTGATCACGGCCCCGCCGAGCGCCTCGGCGAAGGTCAGGCCGACGGCGGTGACCACGGGGACCGACGAGTTGCGCACCACGTGGTGCACGACGACGCGCCTCTCGGTCAGGCCCTTCGACCGGGCCGTACGCACGTGGTCGCCCTGGTAGGACTCGAGCTGGCTGGCCCGGACCAGACGGATGAACGCCGCCGACCCGGCCAGGCCGAGCAGGATCCCGGGGACGACCACGGTCGCCCACGGGTGGTCGGGGTCGAAGGACGGCTTGAACCAGTACGGCGGCCAGCTGTTCTCGCCGAAAGTGTCCTCCGCCCAGCCGTTCAGGGGCACGGCGACGACGTACCGGTAGACGATCAGCAGCACGAACACCGGGAAGGCGTCGATCAGCACCGACGTGAGCCGGATGCCGTGGTCCCCGGCCGAGCCGCGCCAGCGGGCGGCAGCCGAGCCGAGCAGCATGCCGAGCGCCAGCCAGGTGACCAGCACGACGCAGAACAGGCGGATGGTGTTCGGCGCCGCCGTGGCGACGATCTCCGAGACCTCACGACCGCGCAGGTTGGTGCCGAAGTCGCCCTGGGCGTACTGGCCGAGGCGCTCGACGAACGGCCCGAGGCACGGGTTGCCCACCTGGTCGTAGCAGGGGTCGTCGAGGTTGAAGCGTTGCTCGACGGCGGCGATCTGCGCCGGGGTGGCGACCTTGTCGCCGAAGAACGCCTGCGCCGGGTTGCCGTTGAGCTGGATCGCGACGGTCGTGAGCAGGTGCAGCAGGAACATCACGAGCAGCAGGGTGCCGACCGCCTGGACGGCGCGGCGAAGGATGTAGCGCCCCATGGGGTCCTTCCGGGGGGTATGGGGACGCGCGGACGGCGGGCGGGCGCCGGCCGGGCCCGGCGGGATCGGTGTCCCGTCAGGCCCGGCCGGCGGTGCCGCTCCGGTCCGGCGTGGTGGTTCGTTACGCCGTGACCTCGATCTTGCGGAGGATCGGCGCGCCCGAGAACGGGTTGAGGATCACGTTGTCCAGCCGGTCGCTGTAGTAGGTGGCGCTGAAGCTCCAGCGGAACGGGATGGTCGGGAACTCCTCGGCGAGGATGGCCTCGGCCTCCTGGTAGAGCGCCACCGACTCGTCGAGCGACGGCGCGGCCGCCGCCTCGTCCAGCTTGGCCTCGAAGTCCTCGCTGTACCAGCCCCAGTGCCCGGCGCCGGGCTCGCCCGAGGCGTAGAAGCTGAGGTAGTTCTCGTTCAGCGGGTAGTCCGGGAACCAGTTGTTCCGGAACATGCCGTCGAAGCCCTGCGCCGCACGGGTCGAGAAGTAGTCGTCGCTCGACACGATGTTGAGCTCGTACGGGATGCCCAGCACCTCCTCGATCGAGTTGCCGATGGCGGTGAAGTACTCCACCTCGGCGTCGTCGTCACCCAGGCTGATCTGCAGCTTCTCGCCCTCGGGCCAGCCGCCGGCCTTCTCGAGCGCCGCCTTGGCCGCCTCGGGGTCGAACACGCACCACTCGCACGTGCCGGCCTCGCCGCCGGGCACGCCGCCCGGGACCACCCAGGAGTCGGCGGGCGTGGCCTGACCGCTGCCCAGCGAGGAGATGATGCCCTCGCGGTCGATCGCCATCGAGATCGCCTTGCGGAACTCGATGTCGTTCCACGGGCCCTCGGTGTAGCCGGAGAAGCCGAGGTACGTGAGGGAGGCGCCGGGACGCTCGACGTAGCGCTCGGAGAGCTCCGGGTCGTTCTTCGCGGACTCGACCTCGGCGGTCGGCGGGTACGACAGGTCGAGGTCGCCGGCCTTGAAGTCAGCCCACCCGGCGGTCTCGCCCGCCGCGTACTCGGTCCAGTGGATGGCGTCGTAGTCCGGCGTCTCGTCGAGCGGGTAGTCCGCCCACTTCTCGACGGTGAGCTCCTGGCTCTGCTGCCAGTCGGTCACCTGGAAGGGGCCGTTGCCGATCGGCTCGAGCGCGCACTTCTCGACGTCGTCGAGGCACTCCTGCGCGATCGGGAAGAAGCCGGTGTAGCCGAGCATCGTCGCGAAGCCGGCGAACGGCGAGCTGAGGGTGACCTCGAGCGTCAGGTCGTCGGTGACCTTCAGCCCGGACAGCTCGTCGGCGGCGCCCTCGGCGGTGATGTTGCCGTCGTCGTCGGTCGTGGGCTGCATCTCGTCGTAGCCCTCGAAGATGCCGAAGAAGTAGTTGGAGTACAGACCGTTGTCGCCGTCGGCCGTGTAGTTCCAGGAGCGGGCGAACGCCTCGGCGTCGACGGGCTCGCCGTTCTGGAACGTGAGGTCCGGCTTGATCTTGATGGTCCAGACGGTGTTGTCGTCGTTGGGCTCGATGGACTCGGCCACGTAGTTGTACGGCTCGGTGGTCTCCGGGTCGTACCGGACCAGACCGTCGTAGACAACGTCGAGGACGCTGATGTTGTCGTAGGCCCCGGCGTCGCCGGGGAACAACGTCTCCATGTCCTGGCTGATCCAGGTCTCCAGGGTGACCGGCCCGTCGGCCTCGACGGTGTCGCTCGGGGTACACCCGGCCACGGTCAGGGCCACCACGGCCGCCCCCGCGGCCAAGGTGGTGATGCGTGCTTGCCTCACTGATTGCCTCCCCAGTTCGTCTCCCCGGTCAACTGGCGGGGAGGTTTGGACCATATCGCCACGGAAGTGGGGCCGCCTGGAAAGTCGTGTTAACCGTCTGTAACGATTCGTCAGGTCTCCTTCCTTGCGAGCGGCCAGCGCTCACGCGGAAGGAGACCCGACGAACGGCGGGCGTCAGCAGGCGCCGAGGTCCCGCCACGGACCCCACGGCGTGGCCGAGGGCTCCTGGTTCCGGCTGTACCACTGGGCGGTCCAGCGGTGGCCGTCGTGCACCACCGACTCGCCGCCGTCGTACACCCAGGTGGACGTCCAGGCCGGGTACGTGCCGCCGGCGCAGGCCTGCGGAGCGCCCACCTCGGCCCACGGTCCCCACGGCGTGGCGCCCGGGGCCTGACCGCGTGTCCACCACAGCGCGGTGAACACCGCGCCGTCGTGGCTCACCTGGTCGCCCGCCGTGTACACGGCGCTCGCGGACCAGGCCGGGGCCGCCGGTGCCGCCGGCTCGACGAGACGTCCCACGCCCCAGCGGGCGGTGGACTGGTAGCCCGTGCCCGTGGGGTCGGCCCAGTTGCGGACGGCGGTCCGCGCGCCGCCGGTCGCGTCGTTGACCTGGAAGTCCAGACCGTGGAACGTGCCCGGGCCGCCGTAGGACAGCAGGTCGACCGACGCCTCGACGCGGTACCCGCCGTCCGTCGCCGTGGCGGCGCTGGACACGCGGGCGCGCTGTGCCGCCTCGTCCCCGGTCCCGAACGACACGGCGCCCAGCGCGGAGACGCGGATCTGCGTGTCGTCGGCCCGGTAGCCGCCGTTCTTCGCGTTGCCGCCGTCCACGTAGATCTCCACCGAGTCCTGGATCCACGGGTCCGAGCCGGAGACGTCGACCACGGGGTCGGCGACGTCCGCCAGGACGTACAGCGTGCCGTCCCTCCACAGGGTGCGGACGGTCGCGACGGCGCCGCCCGCACCCTCGACCTGCTTGGTGGTGGTCACCGCGGGACCCGCCGTGTCCCACACGCCGTCCACGTCGCCGTCGACCACCGGTGCCTGCGCGGCCTCGGCGACCTCCAGGTACGACAGCTCCTCGACCAGCGTGAGCGTGCCCGCGGCACCCGGCGAGTTCCACGCGGTGGTCTCGTCGCCGCTGGTCACCCGGGCGTCGAACGTGGCGGTCGCACCTTCGGCGAGGGTCGCGGGCAGGTGCACGACGACGTCGTAGCCGCCCTCCCGCTCGCTCACCTCCGCGTCCGCGCCGTCGCCCGTCACGGACCCGTCCCGGCCCACCACGTACTCGGCGTCGTCGAGCACCAGGGTGACGGCGTCACCGGCGTCCGCCGCGGCGTCGTCCACCGCGACGAACGCCGTCAGGTGGTCGGCCGCCCAGCGGAGCTGGAAGGCGACCGCGCCGCCGTCCGGTGCGTCGAACGTGTGCCGCGGCAGGCGGTCCCACTGCGGGGACGCCGCGGCCGAACCGTCCAGCGGCACGTCCCCCGCGAACACGTTCGCCGTGCGCAGGCGGGCCGGCAGCTCCGCCCCGGCCGCGCCGTAGTAGGCGGGCTTTGCCTGGAACCGGTCGTCGAAGAGCAGCGGCGCGCCGCTGTCGACCCGCCACGACCGGCCGTCGGTCAGGCCCCACGCGGTCACGCTGAACAGGTCCTCGGCGTGCGCGCGGAACACGTCGAACGCGTCGCGGTAGTAGTAGCCCTGGTCCACCAGCCGGGCCTGGCTGACCGGCGTCCCCGTGGTGACGTCCAGCTCCGTGACCGCCTGCGTGACCGGCAGGTCCGCGAACCGCTCGATCGCGCCCTCCAGCGCGCTGACCGGCATGGCGAGCGACACGTGGAACTGGTGCCCCACGCCGTCCACCGGCACGCCGCGCTCCAGCAGCCGGTCCACCAGCGCGCGGTACCGGTCCTGCTTGCCGCCCTGCTCCGTGTTGTAGTCGTTGATGAACAGGGTCACCGGCCGCTCGGCCACCGTGTCCGACGGCGGGGCGGCGTACGTCTCGTTGAACGCCTCGTCCGCGTACTCGAACGCGAGGTCGATGTACTCCTCGCCCAGGATGCGGAACCACTCGCTGCGGCGCAGGCCGTCCGGGTTCTCCGCGCCGTCCGAGACCACCTCGTTGACCACGTCGAACGCGACGAGCGGGTTCGTGTCCGAGCCGAAGAGCCCGTAGTCGTCGCTCAGGTTCTCCGCGATGCCGAAGACGTGGGCGCGCAGGCGCTCGCGGAGCACCGCCCGGCCCGCCTCGTCGGCCGCGAGCGGTTCGCCGGCGTCGTCCTGGAAGAACCAGTCCGGCGTCTGGCTGTGCCACACCAGCACGTGGCCGTAGACCCGCAGGTCGTCCTCCTGCGCGAAGTCCATGAGTGCCGTCGCCTCGGGGTGCCGGCGCAGCGTGCCGTCGGCGTCGTACCAGGCCTCGGGCTTCATGTGGTTCTCGGGCGTGATCTGGCCGAAGTGCCTCCTCAGCAGCTGCGCGGCCGCCCCCGACGTCTCGCGGCTGTCGATCGCGACGCCGACCGGGAAGCCGACCGTCTCCTGCAGGCCGGTCAGGTCCTCGATCAGCGGCGGCTCCGGGACGGAGACCACGATGTCGTCGATCAGCCAGTCGCTGGTGTTGCCGCCGTTGTACGCCGTCTCGAAGTAGAGCAGCGCGTTGTCGTGGTCCGGCATGGTGAACGTGGCGGTCACCTCGGTCCAGCCGCTGCTGGTCAGGCCCGTGAACTGGCCGAGCGTCGAGAACGTCTGGGTGCCGTCCACGGTGCTGGCCAGGCTCAGCCAGACGTCGCCCGGCGTCTGCCCCACGGGGAAGCGCACCCAGGCGGAGACGTCGTAGGTGACGCCGGCCCGCAGCACGCCGGTGACGTCCCGGCCGATGCCGTCGCCCGTGGCGTCGCGGCCGGTGAGCGCGGCCGCCCAGGTGCCCCCGTGCGCGTCGGCGTCCGTGACCGCGAGCGTGAAGTCGGAGGCGTCGGTGCCGTTGCGCGGCGCCCACCCGCCGAGGGTGCCGTCCTCGAAGCCGGTGCCGAGCACCGTGCCCGACGCCGGGGGCGTGCCCTGCGGGAACGTGAACTCCCAGCCGTCGGCGAGGCGCTCGCCGACGACCGTCCGCACCGCGGCGAGCGTGCCGGACCGGTTGCCGCCGCCGTCGTGCGTCAGGACCAGCTCGCCCGGGACCATGGCGGTGCGCAGGTTGGCGGTGAGGGTCGGGACGTCCTGGGTCTCCCAGTCGGCGATCGTGTTGCGGACGGCGAGCGGCTGCATGCCCAGCTCGACCGCGACGCCGGGCGTGACGCCCCAGGAGCCGTTCGGGGCGCGCCAGAAGGGGACCTTCTGGTTCGGGTCGCCCAGTGCGTCGCGGATGATCCCCAGGTTCGCGACCAGGTCGGCGCGCACCTGCTCCTGCGTCCAGGAGCCCATGTCGGCGTACGACGTCGAGTGGTTGCACAGGACGTGGCCCTCGGCGACGATCCGGCGCAGCAGCGCGGCGCCGCCGTCGGCCTGGATGTTCTGCCCGATCACGCAGAAGACGGCCTTGAGGTCGTGCTCCGCGAGGAAGTCCAGCAGGGCGGGGGTGGTGCCGGGGTTCGGGCCGTCGTCGAGGGTCAGGGCGGACACGTCACCGCTGCCCTCGGCCGCGTGGACGGGAGTGGGTACGGGATCGATCGCGCCGCCGGGCACGACGTCGTCCGGGGGAACCGTGTCGGCGGTGGTCACCATGATGTCGTCCACAAGGATGGTGTAGGGGGCGTCCTGGTCGGTGCTGCCGAGGTAGGCCTGCAGCTCGGCCGGGTCGGCGTCGGCGTCGGCGGTGTACGTCCCGGTCACCGTGGTCCACCCGGTGCCGACCGTGGTGTTCCCGACCCAGGTGTAGGCCGGCTTCACGACGAACCGGACGCCGGTGCTGGTGGGGGCGGGCGGGTCGGTGGGTTCCGCCGGCTCGGCGAGGCGGGCGCGCATGCTGAACGTGTAGGTGAGGCCGGGGCGGAAGATCCCGGTGGGGGACTGGATGCCCTCGTAGTCGGCGTCCCGGGTGATCGCGAGCACGCTGCCCGCGCCGTCGGGGTCCGCGACGACGTCGAGGCCCGCGCCGCCGCTGGGGGTCCAGGTGCCGGTGGTGCCGTCCTCGAAGTCGACGGCGGTGACGACGGTGGCGGCGTTCGCGGCCTCGGCGGGTGCTGTCGCGGCCGTGGTGGCGGGCGCGGCGATCAGGGCGCCGGCGGCGACGAGCGCTGCGGCGCCGAGGCCGGCGGCCGAGCGGTGTGCGAAACGGCGTGTGAAACGATTTCTGCCGGGCGAGCGATCTCGGGCGATGAAACGATTTCGACGAGGCATGCTGCGCTCCCTTGCGCGTGTCTCCGGTGGGGCGAACGCCGGAGCGACGGTGCCGCGGCGAACGTAGGGGCAGCGTAGCCAGCCTGCCCGGACGCCGTCGAGACCTGACCGAACAGATCAGCCGACCGCTGAGGTGGACACATGCCCAAGGCGCCACGCCCACGAGATCGGCACCTTGTTTCGAGATCGGCACAGGCCTGTGCCGATCTCGATGCAAGGTGCCGACTCGCTGAGGGAACTGCCGACCTCGCTGAGGGGACTGCCGACCCGGGGCGTCAGGCCGCCGTCAGGTCCTTGACCGCGCCCTTGGCGATGCGCAGGCGGCGCGGCGTGCGCTGTGCGACCACCGAGTCGTGCGTGACCAGCACGATCGTCAGCCCCTGGTCCTTCCACAGGCCCACGATGAGGTCGACGATCTCGTCGCGGGTCTCCTCGTCGAGGTTGCCGGTGGGCTCGTCCGCCAGCAGCACCTTCGGGTTCTTCACCAGCGCCCGTGCGATCGCGACGCGCTGCTGCTGCCCGCCCGAGAGCTCGCCCGGGAGGTGGTCCCCGCGGTCGCCGAGCCCGACGGACTCCAGCGCGGCCAGCGCCCGCGCCGTCCTGGTCTGCCGCGGGATCCTGGCCGGCACGAGCGCCGTCTCCACGTTCTCCAGCGCGGTGAGCGTGGGGATGAGGTTGAAGTTCTGGAACACGAAGCCGATGGTCTCGGCCCGCGCGGCGGTGAGCTGCGCGTCGCTCATCCCGGCGAGGTCGGTCCCGTCGAGCTTGACGGTGCCCGACGTCGGCCGGTCGAGCCCGCCGAGCATCTGCAGCAGCGTGGACTTGCCGCCGCCGGTCGGTCCCTGGACGGCGACCAGCTCGCCGTCGCCGATGGTCAGGGAGACCCCCTTGAGCGCGCGCACCACGCGCTTGCCCTGCTGGTACGTCTTGGTCAGGTCGTCGATCTGATACATGGGTAGACCTTTCAGTTCACGCTCTGCTTGGTGTCGCGTGAGCCAGCGGCTCCGCTGCGGGCGCGTGCCTCGTTCCTCGGCCCGCACCCTGCGCTGCGCCTCCGGCTCACGCGAGGGAACGAAGGGCTTCGACCGGGCGCAGGCGCGCGGCGCGCTGTCCGCCGACCACACCCGCGATCAGCCCGCCCAGCACGGCGAGGCCGACGGCGGCCAGCACGATCCACAGGCTGACCGGGGCCTGGAGGGCGACGTCGACGGCGCTGCTCGCGGCGTCGGCCAGACCGCCCGGACGCGCCCCGCCGAAGCCGCCGGTCGCCCCGGCCTGCCCGCCGGCGTCCTGCATCGCGCCGGCGGGGCCGCCGCCCGGGCCGCCCATCGTGAAGCCGCCGCCCGAGGTGCCGCCGCTGAGCGTGATGCCCGCCAGGTTCACGGCCCACACGGCCAGTGTGCCGATCGCGAGGCCGGCCACACCGCCGATCAGGCCCTGCACCACGGACTCGCCGGCCACCTGGCCCACCACGCGGCCCTTGCTCCAGCCGATCGCCTTGAGGGTGCCGAGCTCGCGCGTCCGCCGGTTCACGCCGGAGACGGTGAACAGGATCGCGAGGCCGAAGGCCGCCGCCAGCACGATGACGCTCAGCCAGGTGCCGAGCGTGCCGATCAGGTTGGACGCCGTCGAGAGGGACCCGGTGACGTTCTCCGCGAGGTCGGACTGGGTGCTCACCGAGGCGTCGGGGAGCTCGGTCTCGATCGCGGCCGCCACGGCGTCCACGTTCTCGGCCGAGTCGACCTGCACGTAGACGTCGGTGACCTGGTCGGCGAGGTCCGCGAGGGTCTGGGCCGTGGCGAGCGGCACGTAGACGTCCGACGCCGTCGCGACGTCGTCGCCCGTCGTGGAGGTGACGGTGCCGACGATCTCCAGCTTCTCGCCGCCGGTGGTGATGGTGTCGCCGACGGCGAGCTCCTGCTGCTCGGCGTACGTGGCGTCCAGGACGGCGACGTTCTCGTCGCCCGTCTCCAGCGTCCGGCCGTCGGCCACCGTGGCGGTGGTCAGCGGCCCGACGGCGGTGGCGTCCGGGTCCACGCCCGTGACCGAGAACTGCTCGATCTCGAAGGACGACCCGCCGGCTGTCCCCTCGCCGCTGCCGTCCGGCCCCATCTGCATGGTGACCGGGCCGTCACCCTCCTGCATCGCCTCGAAGTCCGGCATCTCGCCGGAGAAGGACATGTTCTGCAGGTCGAGGGTCGCGGCGACGCCGGACACGTGGTCCAGCCCGGAGACGGACTCCAGGGCGGAGGCGTCGAACGACGTCGAGCCCATGGCCGTGCTGAGGCGGTCCTGCGCGAGGCTGCGGGTGCCGTCCTCGCTCGCCTCGCCCTCGCCCTCGCCGAAGTCGAAGCGGCCCGGGCCGCCGCCCTCGCCCGGCCCCTCGCTCGCCTGGGTGACGGTGATGTCGGTACCCACGCCGTAGACGGACTCGAGCACCTCGGACTGGGCGTTCCTGACGCCGGTCGAGACCGCGTTGACGACGATGACCAGCGCGATCGCGACCGCGAGACCGATCGCGACCACCACCGTCTGCTTGCGTCGGTTGCGCAGCTCTCTGCGCAGATAGGTGAAGAACATGGGCTCCTGCCTCGGGTCCTGAGGTACGTGCGGGGACGTTGGTGTCCGCGCAGACCGCCACGCGGGCTGTGGCGCCACGCCGAAGGGGAGGGGGCGAGCGGCGTGCGGGTCGCACCGCGGGCGGTCTGCGCCGGACGATCGGGACGCTAGGCAGGCACGCTGTGGTGGCGCTGTCGCAAACCTGTGGTGGCGCTGTGAACCGCGGCCCGGTGGACGGTTCCGCGGCCCCTCGCCCGACGTCCTAGGCTGGGGGCCGTAACCTCCGAGCAACATCCTTAGAAGGAGACCCCGTGGCTAGCATCGAAGCCGTTGGAGCACGCGAGATCCTCGACTCGCGCGGCAACCCCACCGTGGAGGTGGAGATCGTTCTCGACGACAACACCTTCGCCCGTGCGGCGGTCCCGTCCGGCGCCTCGACCGGCGCGTTCGAGGCCGTCGAGCTGCGTGACGGCGACAAGGGCCGTTACCTGGGCAAGGGCGTCGAGAAGGCGGTCGCGGCCGTCAACGACGAGATCGCCCCCGAGCTCATCGGGTACGACGCCGAGGAGCAGCGCATCATCGACCAGGCCCTCCTGGACCTCGACGGCACGCCGAACAAGGGCAAGCTGGGCGCCAACGCGATCCTGGGCGTCTCGCTCGCCGTCGCGAAGGCCGCCGCCAAGAGCTCGGGTCTGGACCTGTTCCGCTACGTGGGCGGCCCGAACGCGCACGTCCTGCCCGTCCCGATGATGAACATCCTCAACGGCGGGTCCCACGCGGACTCGAACGTGGACATCCAGGAGTTCATGGTCGCCCCGATCGGCGCCCCGACGTTCCGCGAGGCGCTGCGCACCGGCACCGAGGTGTACCACTCCCTCAAGTCCGTGCTGAAGGAGAAGGGCCTGGCCACCGGCCTGGGCGACGAGGGCGGCTTCGCGCCGAACCTCGGCAGCAACCGTGAGGCGCTCGACCTGATCCTCGTCGCCATCGAGCGCGCGGGCCTCAAGCCGGGCACCGACGTGGGCCTCGCGCTCGACGTCGCCTCGACCGAGTTCTTCTCGGACGGCGTGTACGCGTTCGAGGGCGGCAAGAAGACGCCGGACGAGATGATCGCGTACTACGAGCAGCTCGTGGCCGACTACCCGCTGGTCTCGATCGAGGACCCGCTGTCCGAGGACGAGTGGGACTCCTGGTCCGCCCTCATGGGCAAGGTCGGCGACAAGGTGCAGATCGTGGGCGACGACCTGTTCGTCACCAACCCGGAGCGTCTCGCCAAGGGCATCGAGCTCAAGTCGGCGAACTCGCTGCTGGTCAAGCTCAACCAGATCGGCACGCTCACCGAGACGCTCGACGCCGTGACGCTGGCCCAGCGCAACGGCTTCACCACGATGACCTCGCACCGCTCCGGCGAGACCGAGGACACCACCATCGCGGACCTGTCCGTGGCGACCAACGCCGGCCAGATCAAGACCGGTGCCCCCGCCCGTGGCGAGCGCATCAACAAGTACAACCAGCTCCTCCGCATCGAGGAGGCGCTCGACGAGGCCGGCACCTACGCCGGCCGGTCGGCGTTCCCGCGCTTCCAGGGCTGAGCTGGTCCGCCCGCACTGAGCTGTCAGACACGCGCTGCCGTGTCAGACGTACAGGTCACCGGAGTGATAATTTAATCATAAACGAGCAATCGGGTGTGAGAGCGATTGTGTTAAAAGGGAT
>NZ_JBFAKX010000020.1:0-97900 GCF_040655935.1 Promicromonospora sp. NPDC050262
TCCGCGGCCGCGTACGCGGACCGGGTCGTGCTGATCGCCGACGGCCGCATCGCCGGCGACATCTCCGACCCGACACCGGAGTCCGCCATGGCCGGCCTGGACGCCCTGCGCACCCTCGAGCCCGCCGTCACCACCGGTCCCACCCGGACGGGTGCGTGATGTCGAACTCCTTCCCCACCGCACGCCTCACCCTGGGGCAGATGCGCCGCAGCACCGGACGGCTCACCGCCGCCGGTGTGGCCATCCTGATCAGCACCGCCTTCGTCACCGTGACCCTCCTGGCCGGCGGCGTCATCAACGGCACCACCCACGACATGGTCGCGGCCGGGTACGCGCGGGCCGACGTCGTGGTGACCAGCCCGGGCACCGAGACCGACGGGATCGCCGACCGTGACGTCCAGGCCGTCGCCGCGCTCGACGGCGTCGCGGCCGTCCAGCCGGTCACGACCTGGTTCGGCGACCTGCGCAACGGCGGCAAGGGCGGCTTCCAGGCCTTCGCCCCGGTGCCCGCCGACCCGCGCCTGTCCCCGCTGGAGCTGACCGACGGCGCCTGGCCGACGGCCGACGGCGAGGTGGCCCTGTCCACGACGGTCGCCGAGCGGATGGAGGTCGCCGTCGGCGACACCGTGACGCTGAACCGGACCGTCTACCCCGACGGCTGGGCCGAGAGCCAGGCCGACGACCCGGCCGCGGAGCTCGGCGACCCGAAGGACGTCACCGAGACGCTGACCGTGACGGGCATCGCCGAGGACCCCTACGGCGCCTACACCTCCTACGGCGGCGCCGCCGCGGTCCCGGCCGCGACCCTCGACGCCTGGAACGCGGCCGAGCCCTACTCGGACCCGGTCACCGAGCTGCTCGTCGCGCTCGACACCCCGCTGGAGAGCGACGAGGTCCCGGCAGGGCTGCGCGAGTCGCTCCAGGGTGCCCTCTCCGACGGCGCGGGCGACGCGACCGTCCAGACGGTCGAGCAGGTGGCGACCGAGCGGACGGCGGAGCAGACCGGGGGCCAGGACCTCGTCTTCCTGGTGTTCGTGCTGACGTTCGCCGCCATCGCGCTGCTGATCGCGGCCATGGTCATCACCAACACGTTCCAGGTGCTCGTGGCCCAGCGCACCCGCACCCTGGCGCTGCTGCGCTGCATCGGCGCGGACGCCGGCCAGCTCTACCGCAGCGTGCTGCTGGAGGCCGCGATCCTCGGCGTCGTCGCGTCGGCGGCGGGCATCGTGGCGGGCGCGGCGCTGGCGCAGATCGCGCTGCTCGTCGCGCCGTCGTTCGACCTCGGCGTGCCGCTGCCCACGACCATCGCCCTGACCTGGCAGGCGGTCGTGCTGCCGCTGGCCGTCGGCGTGGGCGTGACGGTCCTGGCCGCGCTCGCCCCGGCCCGCTCGGCCACGCGGGTCGCGCCGCTGGCCGCGCTGCGTCCCTCGGACGCGCCCACGCTGCGCGCCCGCACCGGCCGGGCCCGCCTGGTGATCTCGATCCTGTGCGTCATCGGCGGCTTCGCGGGCCTCGCGATCGGCGTGGCCCTCGGCATGAACGGTGGCCCGCAGTTCGGCCTGATCGCGGCCGTGGGCGGCGGTTCGCTCGCGTTCTTCGGCGTCGTGCTGAGCGCCGTGCTCTGGCTGCCGCGCGTCGCGGCGGGCCTGGGCGGCCTCGTGGCCCGCACCGGCCCGGCGGCCCGCCTGGCCGTCGCCAACACGCTGCGCAACCCGCGGCGGACGGCGGCGACCTCCACCGCGCTGCTCATCGGCGTCACGCTGGTCACCATGATGTCCACGGGGGCGGCGAGCGCACGGATGTCCGCGGACAGCCTGCTCGACGAGACGTTCCCGTACGACGTGAGCGCGTCGCCGTCCGACCCGAGGTACGTCGAGGACGTGCACGGGGCCGTCGCCGGCACCGACGGGGTCACCGACACCGTGCTGGTGACGAACACGACCGTCACGCTCGCCGGGGCGGAGGACATGTCGGTCGCGGGCGCCGACCCGCACGACCTGGCGGCCGTCGTGAACGTGGCCGAGGAGGCGGAGCGGCTGACCGAGGGCTCGATCCTGCTGACGCAGGACGCCGCGGACTCGCTGGGCCTCGCCGAGGGCGACCGCACCACCGTCGAGGGTCCCGGCGGCGCCGTCGACCTGACGGTCGTCATCACCACGGCCGACCCGCTCAGCAGCATGATCACGGCCGCGGACCTGGACCGGGTCGTCGGTGAGGACGCGTGGAGCGACGTCTGGGCCCACATCGACGGCTCCGACCCCGCGGCGGTGCTCACGGACGTGCAGGACGCCGTGGCGGAGGTCGACGGCGCGGCGTTCGTGATGGGCCCGGCGGCCCAGGCCGCGCAGTTCCGGCAGGTCGTGGACGTGATCCTCGGCATCGTGGTGGGCCTGCTCGCCGTGGCCGTGGTGATCGCCCTGATCGGCGTCACGAACACGCTGTCCCTCTCGGTCATCGAACGCACCCGGGAGTCCGCGACCCTGCGGGCGATCGGGCTCGGCAAGGACCAGCTGCGTGCCATGCTCGCGGTCGAGGGCATGCTGATCGCCGGCGTCGGCGCGGTGCTCGGCATCGTGCTCGGGCTGGTGTTCGGCTGGGCCGGCGCGGCCACCGCCCTGTCGCTGATGGGTGACGTGCGGTACGCCGTGCCGTGGACGGACATCGCGCTGGTCCTGGCCGTGGCCCTCGTCGCCGGCCTCCTCGCCTCCGTGGTCCCGGCGCGGGCGGCCGTCCGCACGTCGCCGGTCGCGGCGCTCGGCGTGGAGTGAGCGCCCCTCGCTGACGACGGCGCCCGGGCACGGTACGACCGTGCCCGGGCGCTCAGTCGTCCGGCATGCTGCGGCGGTCCCCCACCGGGCCGGCCGCGAGCGGGAACGCGAGCGAGCCGGCGGCAACCCACCACTCCAGCACGTCGTGGACGAGCCGGCCCGCCGCGACGGACGGGTCGCCGTCGGACAGCCGGGCGGCCTCGTCCGGGGAGCACGCGAAGATCGACATCCCGCGGTACGACGGGTCGCTGCGGAGGTCGAACGGCCCGTTCACCACGAGCACGCCCCGGCGCCGCAGGTCGGCCCGGTAGGCGAGGTGGCGCGCCTGGAGCTCGGTGAGGGCGTCGTCCGTGATGTCGGGGGCGTCGGGCGGACGCCGCAGGACCACGACCGTGTACACGTCGAAGGCGTCGGGGACGTCGGGGTCGCTCGCCATGTCCTCAGGCTACTGAGGCCCAGCGCTCCCGGCCTCCGGCGGAGCCCAGTCCCCACCGCACGCCCCGGACCGCGACCGCCCCGGCGGGTCCGCCGAGGTTCCGGCTGAACCAGGTCTCGACGCCCAGCTCGGCGCGCGCCCAGGCGGGCAGCAGCGCCACCGACCCGGCGGCGAGCAGGCGGTAGGGGCCGCGGGCGGCCCGGGGCAGCGGCGGCTCGCGCAGCAGGAAGTGGGCGGTGTCGAGGGCCTCGGGCGTGGCGACGAGCTCGTCGCGGTAGGACCGCAGGCACTCGGCCAGCTCGGCGACCGTCTCCGGGACCACCACGGCGCCGAGCGCGCGGGCCACCCGGCCGGACTGCGCCACGTACTCGTCCGCCTCGGCCGGGCTGAGCGGCCGCTCGCCGTAGCGCTGGTGGGCGGCCAGGAACGAGTCGGCCTCGGCCACGTGCACCCAGGTGAGCAGGTGGGGGTCGCTCGCGCGGTAGGGCCGGCCGTCGGGCGCCCGGCCCCGCACCCGGTCGTGCACCGCGCGCACGCGGTCGACCATCTCCTGGGCGTGGTCCGCGGTCGCGAACGTGGTGGTCGCCAGGAACGTGGAGGTGCGGGCCAGCCGCCCCCAGGGGTCGCCGCGGTAGCCGGAGTGGCCGGCCACCCCCGCCATCGCCAGCGGGTGCAGCGACTGCAGCAGCAGCGCCCGCAGGCCGCCCGCGAACGTCGCCGAGTCGGCGTGCACCCGGCGGATCGGGCTGCCGGGCGCGAACCAGCGCGGGCCGGGCGTGAGGTGGATGCGGTCGCGCGCCTCGTACCCCCGGGGCCCGGCGACCCGCGTGAACAGGGCGTCGCCCACCCGGGCGCGCAGGCGCTCGACGGGGCTCGTGACAACGGGCATGCCGCCAGTATCCGCCCGGGACGTCCTCGGTCGGCCATGCGGTGCGGTATCAGCCGGCCGCGAGGTGGGGCATGAGGTCCAGGCGCTCCAGGATCACGCCCTCGCGCAGCGCCCACGGGCAGATCTCCAGCTCCGGCAGGTCGAACACGTCCATGCAGGCCTCCGCCACCAACGCGCCGGGCGCGATCTGGTGGGCCCGGCTCGGCGAGACGCCGGGCAGCCCGGCCAGGTCGGCGGGCGCCGTCCGGACCAGCTCGCCCATCCGTTCGCGCAGGTCGTCGAGCCGCAACGTCCTCGGCACGAGCGGCCCGTCCCCCGCGGGCGCGGCGCCGCAAATCCGGGCGAGCGACCGGAACGTCTTCGAGGTCGCGGCCGCGCGGTCGGGGCGGCCGGAGCGCAGCAGGTCACCGGCGTTGCGCGCGATGTCCGCGCGCAGGTCTCGGCGCAGGGCGCGCAGCGCCCCGGCGTCGGGTGCCGCGCCGAAGTGCGTGCGGGCCAGGCGCGCGGCGCCCAGCGGGAGCGACCAGGCGGCGTCGGGCGCCTCGTCGGCGCCGCCGGCGATCTCCAGGGAGCCGCCGCCGATGTCGAACACGGCGAGCCGGCCGGCCGACCAGCCGAACCACCGGCGCACCGCGAGGAACGTGAGCCGGGCCTCGTCCGCGCCGCTGAGCACCTCCAGGAGCACCCCGGTGCGCTCCTGCACGGTCCGGAGCACCTCCTCGGCGTTCACCGACTCGCGCACCGCGGACGTCGCGAACGCCAGCGTCTCCGCGCAGCCGCGGTCCTCCGCGACACGCACGGCCTGCGCCGTGAACTCCACGAGGGCGTCCACGCCCGCCGGGCCGACGGCGCCGGCGTCGTCCAGGTGCTCCGCGAGCCGCAGCGGCTCCTTGTACGACGACGCGGGCAGCGGCGCGGCGCCGCCGTGGGCGTCGACCACCAGCAGGTGACCCGTGTTGGAACCGATGTCGAGGACGCCCAGACGCATGGACCGAACGCTACCCGGCGTCCTGCGCCGGACGGGGTCCGGTCCACCGGTCCGCGAGCGCCTCCGCACCCCGGGCGAGCAGGGCGACGTCGGCCCCGACGAGCACGAACGACGCGCCGTCGTCCAGGTAGGCCTGGGCGACGGCGGGGTCGAAGGCGTTGACGCCCACGGGCTTGCCCGCGCTGCGCACGGCGTCGAAGGTGCGGTGCACGGCGGCGATGACGGCCGGGTGGGTCTGCTGCCCGAGCACGCCCAGGGACGCGGCCAGGTCGGAGGGGCCCACGAACACGCCGTCCACCCCGTCGACGCCGGCGATCCGCGCCGCGTTCTCGACGCCCTCGACCGACTCGACCTGCACGAACAGCGAGACGTGCCGGTCGGCGTCGGCGAGGTAGTCCTCGACGCGGTTCCAGCGCGCGCCGCGGGACAGCGCGCTGCCGACGCCGCGCACGCCGCGGGGCGGGTAGCGCACGGCCCGCACCACGTCGTGGGCCTGCTCGGCGGTGTCGACCATGGGCACCAGCACGTTCTGCGCGCCCAGGTCGAGGAGCTGCTTGAGCACCACGGGATCGCCCGACGGCGCCCGCACCACCGGAGTGACCGGGTACGGCGCGACCGCCTGGAGCAGGGCCGTGGTGGTCTCCAGGCCGATCGGCGAGTGCTCGCCGTCGATCAGCAGCCAGTCCAGTCCGCCGCCCGCGCAGATCTCGGCGACCACGGGGCTGCCGGAGCACACCCACATGCCGGCCAGCGGCCGGCCGGCGGCCTCGATGCGGTCCCGGAACGTGGGCGGGAGGGTCAGACGAATCGGCACGAGACGGTCCCCAGCTCTCGGTAGTCGGCCAGCACGGTGTCCCCCGGCTCCACCCACATCGGTCGTGTGAAGGAGCCGGCCAGGATGATCTCGCCGGGCTCCAGCGCCGCGCCGTGCCGGGCGAGCTTGTTGGCGAGCCAGGCCACGCCGGCCGCGGGGTGGTTCAGCACCGCTGCGGCGACGCCCGACTCCTCGATGACCTCGTTGCGGTACAGCAGCGCGGCGACCCAGCGCAGGTCGGTCTCCCCGACGCGCACCGGGTTGCCGCCGTAGACCATGCCGCCCATCGCGGCGTTGTCGCTGATGGTGTCGACGATGGTGCGGCCGGTCAGCTCGATGCGCGAGGACAGGATCTCCAGCGCGGGCACCACGTACTCGGTGGCCCGCAGCACGTCGAACACCGTGGCGTCCGGCCCGGCCACGCGCTCGCCCAGCACGAAGGCGAGCTCCACCTCGACCCGCACGTTCGAGAACCGGGCATGCTCGATGACCGACCCGTTCTCGAACACCATGTCGGCGAAGATCGCGCCGTAGTCCGGCTCGGTGATGCCGGTGGCCGCCTGCATGACCTTCGAGGTGAGCCCGATCTTGCGGCCCACCGGGCGCCGTCCGGCCTCGATGCCGCGCCGGCGCCAGGTGTTCTGCACGGCGTAGGAGTCCTCGATCGTCATGCCGGGGTGGCGCGCCGTCAGGAGCGGCACGGTGGTGCGTTCGGCCTCCGCGCGGGCCAGCTCGTCGGCGATCGCGGTGACGGTCGCGTCGTCGAGCACGCGCTCCCCCGTCACAGCTGGTGCCCCAGCTTGTACTCGCCCTGCTTCCAGGAGGGCAGCACGTCGGCGTCGTCCTGCGCGCGGGAGGCGTCCTCCGGGCGCGTGTAGGAGAACCCGTCCGCGCCGATCGTCACGGCCATCTCGGAGGTGTCGGTGCGGGCGACGACCGGTTGCGGGACGCCGTCCAGGTCGAGCACGGGCGACGCCTCGGTGTACCAGGAGGGCACCACGGGGTTGCCCCACCAGTCGCGGCGCTGGTTGTCGTGCACGTCCCAGGTGACCACGGGGTTGTCGGGGTCGCCCGTCCAGTAGTCCTGCGTGTAGATCTCCACGCGGTGCCCGTCCGGGTCGCGCAGGTACAGGTAGAAGGCGTTGGACACGCCGTGCCGGCCCGGCCCGCGCTCGATGCGGTCGCTCAGGCGCAGCGCGCCGAGCTTGTCGCAGATCGCGATGATGTTGTGCTTCTCGTGCGTGGCGAAGGCGACGTGGTGCATCCGGGGGCCGTCGCCGCCGGTCATCGCGGTGTCGTGCACGGTGGGCTTGCGGCGCAGCCACGCGGCGTAGGTGGTGCCCTCGGCGTCCTGGATGTCCTCGGTGACGCGGAAGCCCAGGTCCTCCATGAACCTCACCGCGCGCGGCACGTCCGGGGTGACCTGGTTGAAGTGGTCCAGGCGCACCAGCGCACCCGGGGTGTGCAGGTCGTACCGCCACGCGAGCCGTTCGACGTGCTCCACGTCGTAGAAGAACTCGTACGGGAAGCCGAGCGGGTCCACCACGCGCACCGCGTCGCCGATGCCGCGGGTGAAGCCCTCCGGCGCGCGGCGGACCTCGCAGCCGAGCTCGGTGTAGAACGCGACGGCCCGGTCCAGCTCCTGCGGGCTGCGCACCCGGTAGGAGAAGGCGGCGACGGCGGCCACCGGACCCTGGCGCAGCACGAGGTTGTGGTGGATGAACTCCTCGATGCTGCGCAGGTACACGGCCTGCTCGTCCTCCTCGGTGACCACCAGGCCGAGCACGTCGACGTAGAAGTTCCGGGAGGCGGCCAGGTCGGTGACCACGAGCTCCATGTAGGCACACCGCAGGATGTCCGGCGGCGGCGCGACAGGGGTCGGAATCGGTTCGGTCGGGGTCGGTCCAGGCATGGCGTCAGGCTCCCTTGCCGAACGTGGGGTGGTGCGCCGCGCCGAGCGTGACGTGCACGGCCTGCTGGTGGGTGTAGAAGTCGATCGAGCGGTAGCCGCCCTCGTGCCCGAGGCCGGAGGCCTTGACCCCGCCGAACGGCGTGCGCAGGTCGCGCACGTTGTTCGAGTTGAGCCAGACCATGCCCGCCTCGATCGCCTGGCTGAAGGTGTGCGCGCGCCGCAGGTCGTTGGTCCACACGTAGGCGGCCAGCCCGTACCGCACGCCGTTGGCCAGCGCGAGCGCCTCCTCGTCGGTGTCGAACGGCGTGATCGCCACGACCGGGCCGAAGATCTCCTCCTGGAAGATCCGGGCCGACGGCGGCACGTCCGCGAAGACGGTCGGCGCCACGTAGTTGCCGCTCTCCAGGCCCGCCGGGCGCCCGCCGCCCGCCACGAGGCGGCCCTCGCCCTTGCCGATCTCCACGTAGCCCATCACCTTGGCGAAGTGCTCGGGGTGCACCAGCGCGCCCACCTCGGTGGCCGGGTCCTGCGGGTCGCCCACCACCACACGCTTGGCCTGGTCGGCGTACCGTTCGACGAACTCGTCGTAGACCGCGCGCTCGACCAGGATGCGGCTGCCCGCGGTGCAGCGCTCGCCGTTGAGCGAGAAGACGCCGAAGATCGTCGCGTCGATCGCGGCGTCCAGGTCGGCGTCGGCGAACACGACGGCGGGCGACTTGCCGCCCAGCTCCATCGACAGCCCCTTGAGGTGCGGCGCGGCGTTGGCGAAGATCAGCTCGCCGGTGCGGCTCTCCCCCGTGAACGAGATGAGCGGCACGTCGGGGTGCCGGACCAGCGCGTCGCCCGCCTCCTCGCCCAGGCCGTTGACGAGGTTGAACACCCCTTCGGGCAGCCCGGCCTCCTCGAAGATGCCCGCCCACAGCGACGCCGACAGCGGCGTGAACTCGGCCGGCTTGAGCACCACCGTGTTGCCGGTCGCGAGCGCGGGCCCGAGCTTCCAGGACTCCAGCATGAACGGCGTGTTCCACGGCGTGATGAGGCCCGCGACGCCGATCGGCTTGCGGTTGACGTAGTTGAGCTGCCGGCCGGGCACCTTGAACGCGTCGTCCGCCTGGGCCACGACCAGGTCGGCGAAGAACCGGAAGTTCTCCGCGGCCCGCCGGGCCTGGCCCAGCGCCTGGGTGATCGGCAGGCCGGAGTCGAAGCTCTCCAGCTCCGCCAGCCGCGCGTCGCGGGACTCGACGAGGTCGGCGATCCGGTGCAGCACGCGGGAGCGCTCGCGCGGCAGCATCCGGGGCCACGGCCCGTCGGTGAACGCCGTGCGCGCCGCGGCGACGGCGCGGTCGACGTCGGCGGCCTGCCCCGCCGCCGCCCGCACGTAGACCTCGTTGGTCACCGGGTCGAGCACGTCGAACGTGCGGCCGTCGAGCGAGTCGACGAGCGCGCCGCCGATGTAGTGCTGGATGCGGCCCGGCAGGTCGGCGGGCACGTGGCGGGTGGGCTGGTCGGTCACGGTGTCTCCGGGGTTCGGGTCGAGTCGAGGAAGGCCTGCATGGTGGCCCAGCGGTGGTCGCGCGCGGCGATCTCGATCTCGAGCGGGTCGGCCCTGCGGCCGATCAGGTCGAGGATGTGGGCGTGCTCGGCCACGGAGTCGTGCGCCCGCCCCGGCACGAACGCGAACGTGGAGTCGCGCAGCCCCGAGAGCTGGGCCCAGCCGCGGTGCACCATGTCCAGCAGCAGCGTGTTGGGGCACGACTCGAACAGCACCGAGTGGAACTGCCGGTTCAGGGCTGTGAACGCGTGCGGGTCGAAGTGGTCCAGCAGCGAGCGCAGCCGGTCGTTCACCTCGGCGGCCCGGTCGAGGTCCGCGGCCGAGATGGCGGGGGCCGAGAGGCCGGTCGCGGCGCCCTCGACCACGCCGAGCGCCTGCATGGCCTCGACGTATCCCCGCTCGTCGATCATCGCGACGCGCGCCCCGACGTTGCGCTCGAAGGTCACCAGCCCTTCGGCCTCCAGCCGCCGGATGGCCTCGCGCACGGGGACCACGCTCATGTCGAGCTCGTCGGCGATGCTGCGCAGCACCAGCCGGTAGCCCGGGCCGAGGTCGCGGCGGGCGATCCGGTCGCGCAGGTAGGTGTAGGCCGCCTGGGACTTGCTGATCTCGCCGGCGAACGCGGTCTCGACGGCCGACGCGGTGCCGCTCTCGGCCGTCATCGCGTCGCCCGCCATGCCTCGTAGCGCGCCCGCCAGGTCGCGTCCGGCGGGAACAGCCCGTCGATCGGGTGCCCCGCGGCGACCTGCTGCGCCACCCAGGCGTCCTGCTCCTCCTGGGCGACGGTCGCCGCGGCGACCTCGGCGACCAGGTGCGGCGGGATGACGACGACGCCGTCCGCGTCGCCCACCACGACGTCGCCGGGCAGCACGGTGGCGCCGCCGCAGGCCACGGCGACGTCGGTGTCCCAGGGCACGTGCCGGCGGCCGAGCACGGCGGGGTGCGGCCCGCGGCTGAAGACGGGCAGCCCCGTGGCGGCGACGGCGTCGTGGTCGCGCACGCCGCCGTCGGTGACCACGCCCGCGGCCCCGCGCACCTTGGCGCGCAGCGCGAGGACGTCGCCGAGCGTGGCCGACCCGGTCTCGCCGCGCGCCTCGATGACGATCACCTCGCCGGGGCCCACGGCGTCGAACGTGCGCTTCTGCGCGTTGTACCCGCCGCCGTGGGACGCGAAGAGGTCCTCCCGGTTGGGGACGAAGCGCAGGGTGCGGGCGCGGCCCACGACCGTGGCGCCCGGCACGGTGGGCCGCACGCCCTCGATGATCACGTTGTCGAGGCCACGCCTGCGGAGCTGGGCGGAGAGCCCGGCGACCGGTGCGCGGCGCAGCAGGTCGAGCAGCTCGTCGGTCAGCACGAACGGTTCGGGCTCGGGGGCCAGCCCTGCCGCCTCCCGGCTGCCCCACGCGTCGGCCCGCTGGGCGTCGTCCACCCGGGGGCCCGCGCCGACGTCGGTGAACGGCACCTCGCCCTGCACCACCGTGGTGACCAGGCGGCCGGACGTCGGCGCGCCGGGCGCCGTCGGGGCGTCGACCTCCACCTCGACCACGTCGCCGGGCACCACCACGCTGGACCCGGCGGGCGTGCCGGTGAGGATCACGTCGCCCCTCTCCAGCGTGAGGTGCTGGGACAGGTCGGCCACGATCCGGGCGAACGGGAACAGCAGCGCGTCCGGGCCGGTCGTGTCCTCCTGCACCAGGTCGCCGTTGACCCAGGTGCGCAGGCGCAGCCCGGCCGGGTCCACCGCGCGCGCGTCGATCAGCGCGGGGCCGAGCGGCGTGTACCCGTCGCGCCCCTTGGAGCGCACGTTGGAGCCCTTGTCGGCCCAGCGCAGGTCGTAGACGCCGAGGTCGTTCGCCGCGGTGACGGCGGCGACGTGCGCCCAGGCGTCCTCGACGGCCACGTGCCGGGCGGGCTCGCCGATCACCAGCGCCACCTCGCCCTCGAAGGCGAGCAGCTCGGTGCCCGCGGGCCGCTCGACCACGCCGCCCGTCGCGGCGAGCGAGCTCGCGGGCTTGAGGAAGTACGAGGGCGCGGCGGGCCGTCGTCCGCGCTGGTCGGCACGGGAGGCGTACGCGAGGTGGACGGCGACGATCTTGCCCGGCCGGCGGTCGAGCGGCGCCTGCGCTTCGGTACCCATGAGCTCCCTTGCTCTCTGGTGCTTCGTATCACAGATCGTATATGGTCTGGATGGGCCCGGCAACGTCGCCGACCACGGGCAGAACGGACGAACGATGCAGTTCCACCACCACGGCTACGTGACCGGAGACCCGCACGTGCTGCCGGCCGCCGGGTACGGGATCGACCGGCCCGCCGAGCTGCCGGACGAGGTCGACGTGCTGATCGTCGGCAGCGGGCCCGCGGGCATGATCGCGGCGGCGCAGCTCGCGCAGTTCCCCGGCATCCGCACGCACGTCGTGGAGCGGCGGGCCGGGCGCCTGGAGATGGGCCAGGCCGACGGCATCCAGGCGCGCAGCGTCGAGACGTTCCAGGCGTTCGGTTTCGCCGAGCGGATCACCGCCGAGGCCTACCGCATCACCGAGATGGCGTTCTGGAAGCCGGACCCCGCCGACCCGCGCAACATCGCGCGCGCCGCCGTGCCGCCCGACGACCCCGACGGGATCAGCGAGTTCCCGCACCTGATCGTCAACCAGGCGCGGGTGCTCGACCACTTCGCCGAGGTGGCGGCCCGGGCGCCCGCGCGCGTGACCCCCGACTACGGCCTGGAGGTCACCGGGCTCACCGTCCCCGAGACACCCGCCGAGCCCGTCGCCGTGACGCTCCGCCACACGTCCGGGCCGCGCGAGGGCACCGAGCGCACCGTCCGCGCCCGCTACGTCGTCGGGGCCGACGGCGCGCACAGCGCCGTGCGGCAGGCCATCGACCGCAAGCCGGTGGGCGATAAGGCCAACCACGCCTGGGGCGTGATGGACGTGCTGGCCGTGACCGACTTCCCCGACGTGCGCACCAAGTGCGCCATCCAGTCCCACGACGGCGGGTCCATCCTGCTCATCCCCCGCGAGGGCGGGTTCCTGGCCCGCTGGTACGTCGACCTCGGCGAGGTACCGCCCGGCGAGGGCGCCCGCGTCCGCGCCACCACGCTGGACGAGATCATCGCGCGGGCGAACCGCATCCTCCACCCCTACTCGCTGGACGTGAAGGACGTGCCCTGGCACAGCGTCTACGAGGTGGGCCACCGCGTCACCGACGGGTTCGACGACGTGCCCGCCGGCCTGACCGGCACGCGCACGCCGCGGGTGTTCCTGACCGGCGACGCCTGCCACACGCACAGCGCCAAGGCCGGGCAGGGCATGAACGTGTCCATGCAGGACGGGTGGAACATCGCCTGGAAGCTGGCGCACGTGCTCACCGGCCGGGCCCCCGAGGCACTGCTGGCCACGTACTCGGCCGAGCGGCAGGTCGTGGCCCAGGAGCTCATCGACTTCGACCGGGAGTGGTCACGCCTCATGGCGACACGGCCCGAGGACCTGCCCGACCCGACCTACCTCGAGGACTTCTACGTCAAGACCGCCGAGTTTCCCTGCGGGTTCATGACGCAGTACCAGCCCTCCATGATCGTGGGCGACGCCGAGCACCAGGGGCTCGCGACCGGCTTCCCGGTCGGCAAGCGGTTCAAGTCGGCCCCCGTCGAGCGCGTGGCCGAGGGCAACCCCGCCCACCTGGGCCACCACGCCCGCGCCGACGGGCGGTGGCGCGTCTACGCGTTCGCCGACGCCGCCGCGCCCGCCGAACCCTCGGCGCTGCGCGACTGGGCGCACTGGCTCGGCACCGCGCCCGGCTCGCCCCTGCTGCGGCACACCCCGCCCGACGGCGACCCGGACGCCGTGCTCGACGTCAAGGTCGTCTACCAGCAGGACCACTTCGGCGTGGGGTTCGCCGACGTGCCCGAGGTGTTCCGGCCCAGGGTCGGCCCGTTCGGGCTGGTCGACCACGAGAAGGTCTACGCGACCGACCCGAGCCACGACATCTTCGAGCTGCGCGGGATCGACCGCGGCGGCGCCGTCGTCGTGGTCCGGCCGGACCAGTACGTGGCCGCCGTGCTGCCGCTGAGCGCGCGCGACGAGCTCAGCGCGTTCCTCGCCGGGGCGCTGCTGCCGCAGCACACCCCGACGACCCCGAAGAACGCCTGATAAATCCTGCGGGTGAATTCGTCCACCAATGGACGAAAACATCAGGATTTGCTTTCTTTATAGGTCGATTTCCGGTAGGCATGCGGGCGCCGCCACTTTCCCGTGGCCTTCTGCCTCTGCCGTCGCACACCCCTGTCGACGGCCTGACCTGGGAGAAAGCATGAGAACACCTTCACCCCGTGCGCTGCGGCGTACGGTGGCCGCGATACCCGTGCTCGCGCTCACCGTCGCCGGGCTCGCCGCGACCGGAGGCACGTCGACGGCATCAGCCACCAGCGATGCGCCCTCCATCGGAAGCTCCGAGCACTACATCAACTACGCGGACGTCGCCGCACAGCCCGAGATCGACGACGACGTCGAGCTCACGGCCGACGGCAGCACCGTCGTCCACCGGGCCAGGGGGAAGAACGGGGTCGGAGTGGACGCCTCCGTCCAGGCCGCCTCCGACGAGATCGACGAGAAGTTCGCCGGCGGCAACCCGGCGGCGGCAGGGAAGCTGGCGGAGCTCGAGAACGAGGCGGTCGTCACCGGCTCGAGCCCCCGGGACATCAAGCACTCGCGGTACAAGCGTGCTCCGCAGACCCAGGAGGCCAAGCTCCTGACGATCCTGGTCGAGTTCGACGAGAACGCGAACGACGACTTCACCGACCAGATGGTGCCCACCTACTGGGGCTCCTCGGAGTGCATGCCGGGCAACGTCCAGAACGGCCCGCTGCACAACAACATCCCGAACCCGGCCGACGCGTCGCAGCCGGACAACAACTCGATGTGGGTCGCGGACTTCTCGTCCGAGCACTTCAACAAGATGCTCTTCACCGACAGGGGCATCACCCAGCGTGTCCGCCCGGACCTCAGAGGGCCGGACGGCAGGCGTGGCATCGACATCTCCGGCTACACCATGAAGAACATGTACGAGGAGATGTCGCGCGGCGCCTACACCGTCTCGGGCGAGGCCACGCCGTGGGTGAAGGTGCCGCACTCCGAGGGGTACTACGGCGCGCAGCGCTGCTTCCTGAACGACGAGGGCGAGTGGGAGGCCGGCGCCTACCAGTCCATGAACGGCCACCCCGACAACCCGCTCGGGGCGGGCCAGCTGCCCATCGACGCCGTGGCGGCGCTCGCCGAGCTGCAGCCCGACTTCCCGTGGGCCGACTACGACATCGAGGACCAGGCCGACCGCGACGACGACGGCAACGTCTACGAGCCGGACGGCGTGATCGACCACGTGGTGCTCGTCCACGCGGGTGAGGACAAGTCGGGCGGCGGTGGCGAACAGGGCACCTACGCCATCTGGGCCCACTCGTCGGCCGTCGCGGGCGGCGCCGACATCCCGGGCACCGACCTGAAGCTCTCCAACTACATCGTGCAGCCGGAGGACTCCGGCGTCGGCGTGTTCGCCCACGAGTACGGCCACGACCTGGGTCTGCCCGACCTGTACGACACGGGCAGCGGCGGCGACTCCGACGTCGACTTCTGGGACCTGATGAGCTCCGGCTCGCACTCAGGCCCCATCTTCCAGTCGATGCCCACCCACATGGGCATCTGGGACAAGTGGGTGCTGGGCTGGGTGGACCCGGTCGAGGTCAACCCGGGAGACGACCGGACCACGATCAAGGTGGGCCAGGCGTCCCGCCCGCTGAAGGGCACCGAGGACGGCGTCAAGGTCAACCTGCCGGACAAGCAGATCACGCTGGGCACGCCGCACAGCGGCGAGAACATGTGGTACTCCGGTGCCGACCAGGACTGGGCCGACGCACGCCTCTCGCGCACCGTCGAGGTCCCGGCCGACGCCACGTTCTCCTTCTGGGCCGACTACGTGATCGAGGAGGACTGGGACTACGGCTTCGTCGAGGTCTCGACCGACGGCGGCGCCACCTGGGCGGAGCAGAAGATCGTCGACGACGCGGGCGTCGAGGTCACCACACCGGACGGGTACGCGGACCCGAACGGCCGCATGGCCGACTTCGGCGACAAGAAGTACGGCCTGACCGGCTCCACCGACGGCTGGGCCCACCTCAACGTGGACCTGTCGCAGTTCGCCGGGACCACGGTGGACGTCCGTCTGCGCTATGCCACGGACGCCGCCTTCCAGGAGCGCGGATGGTTCTCCGACGACTTCGAGCTCACGAGCGGTGACACGGTCGTGTGGAGCGACGACGTGGAGACGACGGACCCGGGCTGGACCGCCGAGGCGACGACGTTCGTCGACACCACCGGTGCCGGCTGGCACACCACGTCCGGCTCGTCGGTCCAGGCGCAGTACTACCTGGTCGAGTGGCGCAACCTGGACGGCTTCGACAAGGGCCTGAAGTACGGGTACGACTCCACCTACGCGGCGCCGCAGACCGACGCGTGGAAGGTCGAGAAGATCGCGTACAACGCGCCCGGCATGCTCGTCTGGTACCGGGACACCACGTACGGCAACGCCAACCTGGTGCTGAGCAACCTGTCGGCGCTCCCGAGCACCGGGCCGAAGGGCGGCCTGCTGCTGGTGGACAGCCACTTCGACCCGCTGCGCCGCGACGACTCGGCCACGCCGGACACGTCGGTGCTGAAGAACATCCCGTCCCGCGCGCAGTCGTCGAACGTGGCGTTCGGCCTCAAGCCGACGTACCCGTTCACCGAGTGCATCACGGGTACGGACACCACCGAGGAGTTCTGCACGGACTTCCGGGCCCAGGCGCCGGTGCGCACGTTCACCGACGACCACGGCTGGTACCCCGGCCTCGAGCTGAACGACAACGGCAGCCTGTACTACCGGGACAACGACGCGTCGACAGTGGTGCCGTCCGTCGGCAACTCGCCCTACACGGTGCGGATGGTCGACGAGCGCGGACAGCTCCTGCCGGAGCTGTTCGGGCAGGACTTCGGCATCGGCGCCATCACGGGCACCGGGGACCCGGAGGACGACGGTGTCGGCTACGGCACCGTGATCCACCTCAAGAAGGCCCTCCAGAACAACACCTCGGCCCTCATCCAGATCACGCCGCCGCTCTCGGGGCGGTGACCCCACAGCAGTGATCCTGCCGTCCGGACAGGGACCATCCCCGTCCGGACGGCAGGAAGGCCCCGCCGCGTGGATATACTCCACATCGTCAAGGCGGACAGCACCGACAACACCGCCTGCGCTCGAAAAAGGGGCGCGCGACGGGCCCTTGGCCGGGCCCGCCCGGGACACATACGGACCGCACCACTCATCCGTCACTGTTTCCCTGGAGGCCCCGTGCCCACCGTGTCCGCACACGTCGCCCGTACCGTCGCACGCCACGTCGACCATGTCTTCGGCGTCATGGGCAACGGCAACGCCTGGTTCCTCGACGCGCTCGAACGCTCCACGACCGCGCGGTTCACCGCCGTCCGGCACGAGGCCGGCGGCGTGGTAGCCGCCGACGCCCACTTCCGCGCGTCGGGCCGCATCGCCGCCGCCACCGCCACCTACGGCGCGGGCTTCACCAACGCCCTGACGGCCCTCGCCGAGGCCGCCCAGGCCCGGGTGCCGCTGGTGCTCCTGACCGGCGACGAGCCGACGTCGGGGCCGCGCCCCTGGGACGTCGACCAGATCGCCCTGGCGGCCGCCGTCGGCGCGCGCACCTATACGGTGGGCCGCGCGGACGCCGCCGCCACCAGCGTGATCGCCATCGAGCACTCCCTGACCTACCGGGTGCCGGTGGTGCTGGCGATCCCCTACGACGTCGCCGCCCTGGACGCCGGGCCGATCCCGGACGCACCCGAGCCCGTGCTCCCCCGGCCGCTGGCCCCGGCCGGCCCGTTCGACGCCGCCGCCATCACCGACCTGGCCCGGCACCTGGCCGACGCCGAGCGGCCCCTGCTGCTCGCGGGCCGCGGCGCCTGGCTCGCCGGGGCCGGCGCCGTGCTCGGCGAGCTCGCCGAGACCACCGGGGCGCTGACCACCACCACGGCCCTGGGCCGCGGCGTCTTCCCCGACGGCCGGTACGACCTCGGCGTCGCGGGCGGCTTCGGCGCGCAGGGGGCGATGGACCTGGTCCGCGAGGCCGACGTCGCCGTCGTGCTGGGCGCCTCCCTCAACCAGTTCACGATGCGGTTCGGCGAGCTGTTCGCACCCGGCACGCGCGTGGTCCAGGTGGACATCGCGCCCGCCGCCACGCATCGGCACGTCGGCGGGTTCGTCCGCGGCGACGCGGCCCTCGTGGCCCGCGCCCTGATGGACGAGCTGCACGCCCTGGGCGCCAAACCCTCCGGCTGGCGCGAGACGGTCGACGTCGCCGCCGCCCGCACCTACGAGACCGGCCCCGCGGACGGGATCGCGCCCGACGGGCGCCTCGACCCCCGCACCGTCGCGCACCGCCTCGCCGGCCTGCTGCCCGCCGACCGCGTGGTCGTCTCCGACGGCGGGCACTTCATCGGCTGGGCCAACATGTACTGGCCCGTCGCCTCCCCCGACCGCATGGTCATGGTGGGCACCGCCTACCAGTCCATCGGGCTCGGCTTCCCCAGCGTCGCCGGCGCGGCCGCGGCCCGGCCCGACGCCGCCGTGGTGCTCACCACCGGCGATGGCGGCGGGCTGATGGCGCTGGCCGACCTGGAGACCGCCGTGCGCACCGCGCGCGGCCGCGGCATCGCCGTCGTCTGGAACGACGCCGCCTACGGCGCCGAGGTGCACGTGTACGGGCGGCAGGGCATCACCGAGGAGCCGATGCTCATCCCCGAGACGGACTTCGCGGCGCTCGCCGGGGCCGTGGGCGCCGAGGGCGTGGTCGTGCGCTCGCTGGCCGACCTGGACCGGGTGGCGGCCTGGGCCGCCGAGCCGGTCACCGACCGGCGCTTCCTGCTCCTGGACTGCCGTGTGTCGGGGTCCGTCGTCGCGCCGTACCAGGAGGAGATCCTGGCCGCGAACCGCACCCGATAGCGCCCTGACCTCAACGAACGGGACCAAGGTCCCCTCCGCGTGGGCCCGGCGACCCTGCCGGCGGACGGCCGGCCGGCGGGATGGTGGAGACAGGCGCCGGAAGAGGTCCGGCGTATCCACCGGGAGGACATCATGAGCTCCGTCAGCCACAGCTCCGCCGAGTGGGCGCACGGGTCGGGCGCACGGGGAGAAGCCGCCGCCGCAGCGACCACGCACGTCACGAGCGAGGCCGTCGCCCGGTACGCCTTCGCCGGCGTCCGGCTGCTGCTCGCCGTCGAGTTCCTGTGGGCGTTCGGCGACAAGCTCTTCGGCTGGGGCCGCTCGACCCCCGCCGAGAACGCCTGGATCAGGGGCGGCTCCCCCACCGACGGATTCCTCGGTGGCGTCGAGGGCACCTTCGCCGGGTTCTTCAACCCCATGGCCGGCAACCCGGTCGTCGACTGGCTGTTCATGCTCGGCCTGCTCGGCATCGGCCTGGCGCTCGCCCTGGGCATCGGCATGCGGATCGCGGCCGGCGCCGGCGCCGTGCTCATGCTGCTGATGTGGATGGCATCGCTGCCGCTGGAGAACAACCCCTTCGTGGACTACCACCTCGTCGACGCGGTCCTGCTCATCGGCCTGGCCGCCTTCCTGGCCGGTGACACCATCGGCCTCGGCCGGTGGTGGTCGCGCCGGCGCATGGTCGAGCGCTTCCCCGCGCTGCGATGACGACGCACCCCGCGGTGCCCGTCCCGGCCGTGACCGGGACGGGCACCGCGGCTACGGTGGGGCACATGGACGTACGGGTGTTCCTCGTCGACGACCACGAGGTGGTGCGTCGCGGTGTGGCCGACCTGCTGGAGTCCGAGCCGGGCGTGCGCGTGGTGGGCGAGGCCGGGACCGCGCGGGAGGCACTGGCCCGGGTGCCCGCCACCGAGCCCGACGTCGTGGTCCTGGACGTGCGGCTGCCCGACGGCGACGGCGTCACCGTCTGCCGGGAGCTGCGCTCGCAGATGCCGGACCTGGCCTGCCTCATGCTCACCTCGTTCGCCGACGACGAGGCCCTCTACGACGCGATCCTCGCGGGGGCCGCCGGCTACGTGCTCAAGCAGGTGCGGGGCACCGACCTGGTCAAGGCCGTGCTGACCGTCGCCTCGGGCGGGTCGATGCTCGACCCGCGCGCCACGGCGCGCGTCATGGAGCGGCTCCGGGCCGACGCCCACCACGCGCCCGACCCGCTCGCCCAGCTCACCGACCAGGAGCGGCGCATCCTCGCGCTCATCGGGCACGGCCTGACCAACCGGCAGATCGGCAGCGAGCTGTTCCTCGCCGAGAAGACCGTCAAGAACTACGTCTCCAGCATCTTCGCCAAGCTGGGCCTCGAACGGCGGGCCCAGGCCGCCGTGCTCGCCGACCGGTTGGAGCAGGACAAGCGCCACCACCCGTGACGGCCTCGTGCGGCCCGGCCAGGGGCGGCGGGGTCAGGGCTCCGGCGTCTCGTCCCGGGGCAGCGGCACCCGCCACTCAAGGCGGGTACCGGTCTGCACGGCCGACGGGTTCACCGGCGTGACCACGAGCACGCCGCCCGACTCGGCCGCGCGGCGGGCGAGGTTGAGCAGGCCGCTGCGCGTCGCGTCCGGCGGGATGCCCACGCCGTCGTCGCTCACCGTGAGCACCACGTCGTGCCCCACGCCGAGGCACACCTCCGCGCGCGACGCGTGCGCGTGCCGGCCGACGTTCGACAGGGCCTCGCGCAGGACGGCGACGACGTGCTCGGCGACGTCGGGCGGGACCAGGGTGTCGACCGCTCCCTCGAACCGCAGCCGGGCCGTGAACCCGAGCGCGGCCGTCGTCGCGTCGACCTCCGCGATCACGCGGGCGCGCAGGCCCACCCGGCGGGCGTGCGCGCCGCCGGGCTGCTCCCCCGACTGCAGCCGGTAGATCGTCGTCCGCACCAACGAGATGGTCTCGTCCACCTCGTCGACCGCCTTGGTGAGCTGCTCGGCGACCTCCGGGGTCGCGCTCCGGGCCACGCGCTCGAGCGACAGGCCTGTCGCGTACAGCCGCTGGATGGCCAGGTCGTGCAGGTCGCGCGCGATGCGCTCCCGGTCGCGCAGCAGGGAGACCCGTTCGGCGTCGGCGCGCCCCTCCGCCAGCTCCAGCGCGACGGCCGCCTGCGCGGCGAACGCGCCCAGGGCCTCGACCACCACCGACGAGAACGGCAGCCGGCCACGGAGCCGGCCCGCGGCCAGGACGCCCCGGGCGCTGCCCGGCTGGCCGAGCGGCCAGACGGCGAGCGGGCCGAGCTCGCCGGGAAGGTCCAGCGCCAGGCTGGCGCGCTCGTCCGCCGTCGCGTCGTCCGTCACCATCAGCACGCCCGTGCGCAACGTGAGGGTGGCGAACGTGCCGTCGGCGGCGAGCACCGACCCCACCTTCGCCTCCGTGTCGAGCCCGGAGGCCGACTGCAGCACCAGGCGGCCGGTCGTGGGGTCGGGCACCGCGGTCGTCGTCACGTCCGCGTCGGCCACCTCCCGCGCCTCGCTGGCGATCAGGGTCAGCACGTCATGCGGCGAGGACCCGGCCAGGACGTGGCGCGAGATCCGGTCGTTGGCCCGCGCCCAGCGCTCGCGCAGCCGCGCCACGTCGTACAGCCGGGCGTTCTCCACCGCCACGCTCGCCGCGGCCGCGAGCGCCTCGAGCACCCGCTCGTCCTCGGCGGTGAACTCGCCCCCGCCGCGTTTGTCCGTGAGGTAGAGGTTGCCGAACGGGGAGCCGTGCACCCTCAGCGGCATGCCGACGAAGGTGCGCATGGGCGGATGGTGGGCGGGGAACCCGACCGACGCGACGTGCGCGGACAGGTCCCCCAGCCGCAGCGGCACGGGGTGGCGGATCATCTCGCCGAGCACGCCGCGGCCCGTGGGGTACGGGCCGATCGCCGCCACCTCGTCGTCGGTCAGGCCGACCGTGAGGAACCTGGCGATCCGGTTGTCGGCGCCGAGCAGCCCGAGGGCGCCGTAGCGGGCGTCGACGAGCGAGACGGCGGCCTCGACGATGCGGTGCAGCAACGACTCGAGGTCCAGGCCGCGGCCGACGCCGACGACCGCCTCGAGCAGCACGTCGGTGCGGTCGCGTGGAGCACTCACCGGGTCCATCGGCACCTCCCGGGGCCACGCTAGCGCGCGGGCGCGGGGAGCGGCACGCGGGACCTTCGTCCCGGGACGGCGGGGTCTCCCGGCTCTGCCGGGCGCAGCCGGCGGCTGGTGTGCTGGTGGTGAGCACAGGAAGTGCGAGGGGTAAGGAGCACGATCATGACCATCACCTGGTACCGGGGCATCGTCGTCGGCGTCGACGGGTCCCAGGAGAGCCTGTCCGCGCTCGACTGGGCGGCCCACGCCGCCGACGTGCACGAGGCGCGTCTGACGGTGGTGGCGACCCATGCCACGCCGGCCGCGCCCGTACCCGGGTTGGGCGACCCGATCCGGGACGGCCGCGACGAGGCCCAGCGGGCCGCGGGAGCGGCACGCGCCCGGCTCGGCGGGCGCCGGCCGGGCGGCCGCGACGTCGAGGTGCTGGTCCTTCCCGGCACCGCGGCGCACGTGCTGAGCCAGCGGTCGCGGACCTGCGACCTCGTGGTGGTGGGCCGCCGCGGGCTGGACTCGTTCGACCGGGTGCTGCTCGGCTCCACGTCGTCGGCGCTGGCGGCGGCGTCCCCGGGGGCGGTGGTCGTGGTGCCGGCGGGCGCGACGACCGGCGACCCGCGCCGGATCCGCGTGGGCATCGCCCGGGACGACGAGCCCGACGTGCTGGGCGCGGCGTTCACCGAGGCCGCCGCACGCCGCTGCCCGCTGGAGGTGGTGCACGTGACGGGCACGGACCCGATCAGCTCGGCGCTCTACCAGGCGGACCCCGTCGCAGCGACGTGGCACGAGGCGGCCCGGGCCGAGGTGGCCGACCAGGTGGCCCGGTGGTCGGAGAAGTACCCGCAGGTCACGTCCACGACGGCGATCCGGCGCGGCGACCCGGCGGGCGCGCTGCTCGAGGACCTGGCCCCGGACGACCTCGTCGTCGTGGGCGGGCGCCGGCACCCCTCGGTACTGGGCCGCATGCTGCGCAGCGTGCCCGACGCCGTGCTGCGGGCCGCGCCGTGCCCCGTCCTGGTCGTGCACACCCGCCCGGTGGGGTGACCGGGGCGGGTCGGGCGGCAGCCGGAAAAGCGCACGTTTGCGGGAGGTCTTGTCATGGGCTTCCGGATCGGCGCGGCCCGGCCGTAGCGTCAGCACCGTGAGAGCACGAGCTGGGGCCGTCGTCTGCGCGGCCGCGTTGCTGTTGGCCGCCTGCTCCCCGGGCGGGAGGACGTGGCCCGAGGTGCTGGAGCGGGACTACCCGCCCGCGCCGGCGCAGCGGGTGCCCGTGTCCGGCGAGAGCGGTGGGTCCGGGGCCTCCGGCGGGGACGGGAGCACCGTCCCGGTCGCCGACCTGGCCGACCCGGAATGGCTGCGCGACACCGCGGAGCGCACGGGGATCCCGCGGCGGGCGCTGGCCGCCTACGCCGGGGCGTCGCTCCGGCTGGCCGAGACCCTCCCGGAGTGCGGCCTCGGCTGGAACACGCTCGCCGGCATCGGCGCGGTGGAGTCGATCCACGGCAGCTACCTCGGCGCGAGCACCGATGCCGACGGGCTGGTGAGCCCGCCGATCATCGGCATCGCGCTGGACGGCAGCGAGGGGGTCATGGAGATCCTCGACACCGACGAGGGCGAGCTCGACGGCGACGTGCGGTGGGACCGCGCCGTCGGCCCGATGCAGTTCATCCCGACCACCTGGGGCGACCACGCGCAGGACGGGAACCTGGACGGCCGGGCCGACCCGCACCAGATCGACGACGCGGTGCTGACCGCGGCGCACTACCTGTGCGAGAGCGGCGGCGACGTGACCACCGACGACGGCTGGACCGCGGCGCTGGGGGCCTACAACCGCTCGGTGTCCTACGCCCACGACGTGGCGGACCTGGCGACGTCCTACGGCGCGGAGCCCGACGGCGCGGAGCCGGACGGCAACGCCGGGCCGGGCGCCTAGCGGCTCGGCGCGGGCGGCAGGTCGCGGCCGATCAGCCGGACGATCGCCAGCTCCGTGGCCTGCGCCATGTCGACCGAGCCGGGCTCCAGCAGCCACTGGAGCTGCAGGCCGTCCATCGTCGCCACGATCACCCGGGCGGTCGTCGCGGTGTCCACGCCGTCCGCGATCTCGCCCAGGGACCGGGCCTCCTCCAGCGCCTCGACCACGAGGGCGAGCAGCCCCTGGTACCGGTCGCGGAAGTACTCCTGCGCCGGGTGCTCGGCCGTCACGCTCTCCGCGGCGAGCACGGTGTAGAGCCGCACGATCCCCTCGCGCGTGGTGTTGCGCCGCGTGGTCTCCACGAGGTGGCGCAGGAACGCCAGGCCGCGGGGGCGCTCGTTGCCGAGCTCCTCGATGTCGGTCGAGTCGCGCAGGTCGAGCACGCCGGTGAGCAGCCCGGCCTTGGACGAGAAGTAGTGCAGCACGCCGGCCTGGGTCAGCCCGACCCGCGCCGAGATCTCCGCGAGCGACGCGCTCTGGTACCCGCGCTCCGCGAACGTCTCCATGGCGATGCGCAGGATCTCCGCCCGGCGCTCCGCGGGCGGACGCCGCGTCCTGGTGCTCCCGGCTTCTCGTGTCATCCGAGCGAGTCTACGGGTACGAGGAACCCCTACCTACCGAGTGCTTGGTAGGTAGGGATAGGGTGGCGCTCACTGTCCACCCACCGAGGGAGTCGCAATGACGCGCACCACCCGCACCGGGCCCGTCCGGACGGCGCTCGCCACGCTGAGCGCCCTGGCCGTCGGCGCCGTCGGCATCGGCCCGGCCGTGAGCTCGGCCGCCGCCGCCCCGACCAGCGCACATGTCTGGGTCACCACCGCCGACGGCAGCCGCAGGCTGACCGACGGCGGCACCATCGCGTTCGACACCGGCCCGCAGGCCACCGACATCCGGGTGAGCCCGGGCCAGGTGTCCCAGCGCTTCACCGGCGCCGGGGCGTCCGTCACCGAAGCGTCGGCGTCGCTGATCAGCGGCCTGCCCGCCGGCACCCGCGACACGCTGCTGCGGTCGCTGTTCTCCCGCGCCGGCGACGGCATCGGGCTCAACTACCTGCGCCAGCCGCTCGGCAGCACGGACTTCAACTCCGGTGGCTTCTACACCTACGAGGACACGCCCGGTCAGTTCGGCATCGCCCGCGACCAGCAGCAGATCCTGCCCGTGCTGCGGCAGGCCCTGGCGATCAACCCGAACATCCGGTTCATGGGCAGCCCGTGGTCCCCGCCGGCCTGGATGAAGTCCGGCGGCTCGCTGAACGGCGGCAGCCTGCGCGTCGAGAACTACGACGAGTACGCCGACTACCTGGTCCGGACGATCCAGGCGTACGCGCAGCAGGGCGTGACGCTGAGCGACCTCACGGTGGCGAACGAGCCGCTCTTCGCCACGAGCTACCCGTCGATGAGCATGTCGGCGGCCGAGCAGGCGCAGTTCCTCCGGGTGCTCGACGCCCGGCTGACCAGCGCCGGGCTGGGCACGCAGATCTTCGCCTACGACCACAACTGGGACCGGCCCGACTACCCGCTGGAGGTCTTCTCGGGCACCCAGGGCATCTCCCGCGTGGTCGGCGCGGCCTTCCACTGCTACGGCGGCTCCCCCGAGGCACAGGCCCAGGTGGTCGCGGCGGGCAAGCGCGTGTACTTCACCGAGTGCTCCGGCACGGACAGCGACGACGCGGCGAACACCTTCGGGGACACCCTGGTCTGGCACGCGGAGAACCTCGTGGTGCGCAACATGCGCAACGGCGGGGAGACGACGATCAGCTGGAACCTCGCGCTCGACCAGAACGGCGGCCCGCACCAGGGGCACTGCGGCACCCGCTGCAACGGCGTCGTCCAGATCGCCGGCGGCACCGTGACGCGCAACGCCGAGTTCTACGTGCTGGGCCACCTGACCAGGTTCATCGACGCCGGGGCGCGCCGCATCGGCTCCACCAGCGAGCAGTCCGGCGGCCTGCAGAACGTCGTCTTCCAGAACCCGGACGGCACCCGCGTGGCGTACGTCGTGAACGCCTCCTCCGGCAGCCGCACGTTCTCGATCACCGACGAGGGCCGCTCCCTGACCCACACCCTGCCCGGCCGGGCCGTGGCCACCTACACCTGGGACCCGCCGTCGACCACCACCCCGGCCGACCCGGACCCGGCCTCCTGGTACCAGGTCAGCTCGTCGGCGGGCGGCAAGTGCCTGGACGCCGCCGACTGGGGCACCGCCGACGGCACCGGCCTGCAGCAGTGGACCTGCGGCACCGCCGCACAGGCGAACCAGCGCTGGCGCTTCACGCCCACGTCGGACGGCTGGTACCAGGTGGCCAACCAGCACGCCGGCAAGGTCTGGGACGTGGCCGGCGGACCGGGGGCGGTCGCGAGCGGCACGGCCGTGCACCTCTGGTCGTACGTCGGCGGCACCAACCAGCAGTGGCGGCCGACGACGACGGGCGGCGGCGTCACCTTCACCGCCCGGCACAGCGGCGCGTGCCTCACGCTCGGCTCCGCCACCGGCGCCGACGGGACCCGGTTCACGCAGCAGCCGTGCACCGGCTCCGCGGCGCAGACCTTCCGGCTCACGCGGGTGGGCTGAGCCGGGGCCGGTCCATGGCCGCGCGCCAGTAGAGTCCTGCGCATGGAACCCGCACCGGAGCGCACCCAGGACGACCTGCTCGCGTCGGTCCTGGGCTACGACCGTCTCACCGGCCGCACCGGCGGCTGGCTGGCCGCCGGTGCGGCCCTGCTGCTGCTGGCCGTCCTGTTCGGGCTCGGCCCGGCCTCGTGGCGAGCGCTCGACCGTGCCTCCTGGCTCGGCACCCCGGGCGGGAACGGCACCCCGCTCGCCGTGGACGGCAGCACGGCCTATGTCGGGCTCTATGCGGCCGCGTACGTGCTCTTCGTCGCCCCGGCGCTCGTGCTCGCCGCCCTGATGCTCGCACACCGGTGGCGGCACGGCCCCCGGGCCCGGCTCTCGAACGCGATGTTCGTCGCCGTGCACGCCGTCGCAATGGTCCAGGCGGCGTTCGTCAGCCTCACCTTCGGCGACCCCACCACCAGCCGCGACCTCGGCGACCGGGCGCTCGACGCCGGCCTGGGCATCTGGGCGGCGGACACCGTCGAACGCGGCTGGCTGGTGGGTCTCGCCGCCCTGGTGCTCGTCGTCCTGGCCGCCGTCGCCGCCGGCCGGGTACGCCACAGCCGCCAGGTCCTCGTCTTCCTCGTCCTCCTCGTGGTCGCGCTCGCCACGCCGTGGCTGGCGCTCGGCACCGACTACGTGCTGCCGCCCACCGGCTGACGCGCCATCAGGCGCGCACCACGGCACGCACGCGCACGCCCAGGGTCACCGCGAGCACCACGGCGGCGACCGCGACCGCCGCGGCCGCCGTCGGCGCGGAGGCGGGCGTACCGTCCCACCGCGCCACCGCGATCCAGGACAGGCCCCAGGCGATGGCCAGGGCCACGGCGATGCGGCCGTCGCCCCGCACGGCCAGGGCGACGCCGACCGCCCCCACCGCCACCAGGACCGCGACCGCCCACCCTTCGGGCGCGAGGCCCCCGCCGTCGAACCCGGCGCTCGTGAGCGCCGCCGCGACGTTGGCCGCGGTGGCCACGCAGACCCAGCCGAGGTAGACGCCGAGCACCCCGTCCACCAGGACGCGGTCCAGCGGTCCGCTCGCGCGGGTGCGCAGCAGGATCACGAACACGCGGCCCAGCAGCACGAGCAGCGCCCCGATGACGAGCACGCTCATCCAGAGCCAGCCGGCCTGGACCACCAGGATCCACGCCGCGTTCAGCAGCATCGTCCCCGCCACCGGCAGGCGCAGGCGCCGCTGCCGCGCCTGCGCCCGCGGCGTGGGGCCGTCGAACCACTGCAGCACCGTGTACCCCGCCAGCCCCACGTAGACCACGGTCCACACCGAGAACGCCGCCGACGCCGGCGCGAGCAGGGTGGCGTCGGTGTCCAGCGCTCCCCCGGCCGCCGAGGAGACCGGCGTGCCGCCGAACACCCCCACGCCGATCATGGAACCGATGACGCAGACCACGAAGCTGACGGTGACGACGATCCGCTCGACGCGGTCGCGGGACTTCTCCTGCATGGTGCGGCCCTCCTCGGGACGGGCCGGGCGGCCCCCTGTACCTGCCCCAGCAAGCCACCGCCCGACCGATATGCCTAGCCTATCTAGTAATCTGCTCGGCTTCCTGTTCTGGCGAAAGTTGGTGTCGTGACATGTCCCGTGTCCTCGTGACCGGAGCCACCGGGTACATCGGCGGGCGGCTGGTGCCCGAGCTGCTCGCCGCCGGGTACGACGTGCGCGTGCTCGCCCGCCATCCGGAGCGCGTCGCCTCGCGCGAGTGGTCCGACGACGTCGAGGTGGTCGAGGGCGACGCCACCTCCCGCGCAGACCTGCGGCGGGCGCTCGACGGCGTCGACGTCGCGTACTACCTGATCCACGCCCTCGGGGCGGGGCCGGGGTTCGCCGAGCGCGACCGCGCCACCGCCCGTGGCTTCGCCGTCGTGGCGCGCGAGACCGGCGTCGGGCGCGTCGTCTACCTGGGCGGGCTCTACCCCGAGGGCGAGCGGCTCTCACCCCACCTGGAGTCCCGCCGCGAGGTCGAGCAGATCCTGCTCGACGGCGGCGCGCCGACCGTCGTGCTGCGGGCCGCCGTGATCCTCGGCTCCGGCAGCGCGTCGTTCGAGATGATGCGCTACCTCACCGAGCGGCTGCCGGCCATGGTGGCGCCGCGCTGGATCAACAACCGCATCCAGCCCATCGCGGTGCGCGACGTGCTGCGCTACCTGGTCGGCGCGGCGCACGTCCCGGCCGACGTCAGCCGCGGCTTCGACATCGGCGGCCCCGACGTGCTCACCTACCGCGAGATGATGCAGCGCTACGCCGCCGTCGCGGGGCTGCGCCCGCGAGTGATCCGGGCCGTCCCCGTGCTGACCCCACGGCTGGCCAGCCTCTGGGTGGGCCTGGTGACCCCCGTGCCTCCGGGAATCGCACGACCCCTGGTGGGGTCGCTCGTGCACGAGGTGGTGGCCCAGGAGGACGACATCAAGGAGTACGTGCCCGACCCGCCCGAGGGGCTCATCGACTTCGACGGGGCGGTGGCGCTCGCACTCGCCCGGATCCGGGACCTCGACGTGCGCACGAGCTGGCTGTCCGCCTCCGTGCCCGGCGCACCGTCCGACCCGCTGCCCGACGACCCGGACTGGGCCGGCGGGAGCCTGCTGGTCGACGACCGGTCGAGCGTGGTGGACACCACGAACGAGGCGCTGTGGACGGTGATCGAGGGCATCGGTGGCGCCCACGGCTGGTACTCCTGGCGCCTGGGCTGGGTGGCCCGCGGCGCCATGGACCGGCTCTTCGGCGGGCCCGGGCTGCGGCGCGGACGCCGGCACCCGCACCACCTCGCTCCCGGCGACGCGCTCGACTGGTGGCGGGTGGAGAAGATCGTGCCGGGCCGCCTGCTGCGGCTGCGCGCCGAGATGCGCCTGCCCGGGCTGGCCTGGCTGGAGCTGTCCGTCGAGGACGAGACCGCCGAGCGGCCGACGTTCCGCCAGCGCGCCGTCTTCCTGCCGCGCGGGCTGCCCGGGCAGCTCTACTGGTGGGCGATCAGCCCGTTCCACGGCATCGTGTTCGGCGGCATGCAGCGCAACATCGCCCGCGCGGCGGCGCACGCCGCTGCCGGCTCATGACGCCGTCGGCGTCCGCGGGTGGGAGTCGTCGCGCCCCGGCGTCTCCAGGGTCGCGCGGGAACGACGACGCCGGCCGCCGAGCCGCGACGTCCCGCCCGGCACGCTCGCGTCCCAGGCCCGGGCGATGCCGAGGTGCCGCAGGTGGCTGTCGGTCACGGTGACGCCGTCGGGCCCGATCCAGTGCTCGACGCCGAAGCGCTCGTCGGTCGCGGCGTCCCAGCGGCGCATGAAGGGCGTGCCGTTGTCCGTGATGACGACCGACCCGTAGGTGGCGGGCAGGGGCTCGGCCGGCAGGTGGATCACGGTGTAGACACCCGCGAGGTCGGACGGGCCCACGGACGACACGCTGTACCAGTTGCCGTCCCGGTCCCGTTGGATCGCGTAGCCGCTCGCGTCCAGGGCGATGCTGAGGTGCGGCAGGTCGGCGTCGAGGAGCTCCTGGCTGTTCTGGTAGACGGTGCCGACCTGGGCTGCCTGGGTCATCGCGCGGGTCTCCTTGACGTCGGATCGGGGATATTCACCCATCCAAGCGGATTAGTCGCGATTTGGCTGGTCCAAGGGACAGCCCAGGGCGGCGGGTCAGCCGATCAGCCGGAAGATCGGGAAGACGCGCCCTTCCGCCGTCTTCTCGTAGTCGGCGAAACCGCTCGAGAACCCCTTGAAGCGAGCCCACATCGTGTCGCGCTCCTCGCCCGCCAGCTCCTCGACCTTCGCCCGGACGGTCACGACCGGCTCACCCGGCACCTCGACGTCGACCTCCTCGGCGCGCCGCAGCCCGTAGACCCACGCCGGGTTCCTGGGCGAGCCGCCGGCGCTCCCGACCACGTACCGGACGCCGTCGTCCTGGATCGCGGCGAGCGGGGCGATCCGCACGCTGCCGTCCTTCCTCGGCACGTGCACGAGCACGAGCCCCTTGCCGAACCGCACGGGCTCGTTGACTTCGCCGCCGTTGGCGCGGAAGGTGTCGACGATCTGCTGGTTGAAGTCCATGCCCGGGGCAACGCGAGCGGAACCGAGGGCATTCCGCCGGTTGTGGTCCCGCACCAGGTCAGCCGGCGTCGAGCCGGGGGTTGCGTAACGATATATCTTTGATCTATCTTTAGAGCGTCGGTCGAGCGGCAACGTTCCCGATCGGCGGGTCTGACGAGACGCCGTAGTGCGCGATCGCGCACCGCCTCGCCCCGCCGCGACACGTAGGAGACACACCATGCGTACCCACGACAACAACCCCCAGGACCCCGGACGGCGCGGCCGCGGCTTCCTGCCCTCGTTCGACCGTCCCAGGTTCGACGGCCTCGGCCCGGGTTTCGGCCCCGCGTTCGCGATGGCCGGCGGGCCCGGCCTGCCGGACGACCGCGACTACCGCGACGACGCCGACGAGCGCCACGCCCGGGGCCAGCGCCCCGGGCGTGGCGGCTTCGGCCCGCGCGGACCGCACGGCGGCCACCACGAGGGCGGACGACGGGGCCCCCGCGGCCCGCGTCGCGCCGGCCGCGGCGAGATCCGCGCCGCGATCCTGCTGCTCCTGGCGGAGCAGCCGATGCACGGCTACCAGATCATCAGCGAGCTGGCGGAACGGACCGACGGCCGCTGGCGCCCCAGCGCCGGCGCGGTCTACCCCGCGCTGTCCCTGCTCGCCGACGAGGGCCTCGCGGCCCTCACCGAGGACCGCGGCCGCAAGCTCGCCACGCTGACCGACGAGGGCACCGCCTACGTCGAGCAGCACAAGGACGAGCTCGGCACCCCCTGGGAGCAGGTCGGCCACGGTCACGGACGCCAGCTGCGGCACGAGCTGCGCGCGCTGGCCGACGCCGTCGAACAGGTCGCCCGCACCGGCACCACCGATCAGGTGGCCACCGTCACGGCGGTGCTCGACAAGGCCCGCCGCGACGTCTACCTGACCCTCGCCGGAGAGGCGCCCGCCCAGGACCGCTGACCCGCACACCCCGACGGGCGGCGCCGCGCGACAGCGCGACGCCGCCCGTCTCCGCGCGTCCCGGTAAACGCCTCGTGAACTACCGCTGCCCGGAGAGCGGTTACGCAGCACCCTTGACAGAATGACCGCATGACCGCACTTGAGGACCTCCTCGACGACTACCTGCTCAGGTCGGAGTCGGAGACCGACCGGGACGAGAAGTTCGAGGAATTGATGAAGGCATTCCTGCGCTCCGACGCGGAGTGGGCCGGCGCGTTCGACACGGTGTGGTCATGGGACGAATGGCCCGGCCACGAGGGCCCCGGCAACGGGATCAGCCTGGTCGCGCGCGAGCAGGACACAGAGAACCTGGTGGCCGTGCAGTGCGCATTCCACGATCCGGCACGGCCTTTGTCGAGGCCGGATGTCGCCGCATTCCTCGCGGCGTCGAACAAGGCCCCGTTCACGACCCGACTCGTGGTGGCGACGACCGATACCTGGGACAAAGAACTGGAGGATCTGATCCAGGACGAGAAAATACCCGTCAATCGAATCGGGCTGACCAGGATGCTGGATTCATCCGTCGACTGGGCCCGCTTCGGGCCGGCGGCCGTGGCCGCCGGATAGGCCGCACAACCCCGATCGAACCCCGGCGAAGCACCCCCCATATCGCTCCGCACGCAGGGTGAAAAATGACCAGGACTCCATGTTTTTGCATGGAACTTCCAACCGGAACTCCGCGAGGAGAAACCCGGGCAATGCTATGTGAAGGAGCGATATGCAACTCACCACCACCGCACCCGACCGCGATCTCCTGACGCCCGTCTGCCGCGCCTACGGCGAGGACGTCGCCGACGGCTGGTACGCCCGGACGGGCGGGGGCGGCGGAGAATACGCGGCCGTCGTCGACCAGCCTGCCCTGCCCGGGGCGCTGGAGACCGCCGAGGTCCGCATCTGCCGCGGGGCCGCGGTCGACCTCACGGACCGGTGGGCATTCTTCGACGACCTCGCCCCCGCGACGGCGTTCGTGCGCGCCGGCCGGCTGTCCAACATGATGCCGTCGTGGGACCTCTTCGAGGCCGCGGAGGTCCGGGCGTACTGCCCCGAGCACCACCGCGAGGAGGCGGCCCTGCTCCTCGGGCGCCAGGTGCACGAACGGTCCGAGCTGCGCGAGCTCGTCGCGCGGTTCGTCGCGTCGTTCAGCGCGGGCGCGTCCTCGACCCGATGAGTCAGCACCTGAGGCAGGTCCCGCGCGGGGGCGGGACCTGCCTCAGGCCGTTGATCAGCCGCGCGGATCCTCCCGCACCGTGAGCGAGCTGAGCACCGGGTCACCGTCACCGAGCTCGCCGACCAGCTCGACCGTCAGGTCGCCGCCGGGGTGCGCGACGGTGGCGGTGTGCGTGTCGGCGGCGAGCCTGCCCACCGAGGCCTGCACGTCGTGCTCGTAGAGCACCGCCTCGCCGTCCACCAGCACGTCGAACGCGCGCCCGCCGACCGGGACCCGGTCGAGCTCGGCGAAGCCGAGCCCGACGCGGTAGGTGCCGGCGGGCACGTCCTCGAACACGTAGGAGAACGTGGGGCCGGTCCGCTGGGTACGGAACAGCTGGTCGTCCACCGTGCCCGCGATGTCGGCCCGCGTGGACCGTGCCTTGCCTCCGACATACCCCCACGTCGCGCTGTGCCGCCTGGCGTCGAAGGCCTGGTCGGCGGACCAGACGGTCCCGTCGGCCCCCGTGAGGCCCCGGCCGCCCACGTCGACGCCCAGCCAGTAGGCCGACGACCCCAGGGTGACGGGCAGCTCCCGCTCCGGTACGCGGCCGGCGTCGGACGCCACCAGGACGTCGCCGGTGAGCTCACCCGGCGTCGTCCCCGAGGTGTCCACCGTCGCCCTGACCGTCGTCGACTCGCCGATCGCGAGCACCGTCGGGCCCTCCAGCGCAGGGCCGGCGAGCGCCAGCCAGGGCAGGTCCGCGGCCCCGCCCTGCCCGCGCTCCTGCTCCGTGAACGAGACCTTCAGCGGCGCCGAGCCCGTGTTGGTCACCTTCACCTCGGCGGTCGCGGTCTGGTCCGGGCCGAGGAGCCAGTCGAGCTCGTCGCCCGAGACCTCGGCCACGCCCGTGGCCAGCTCGGTGTCCAGCGTCCCGGCCTGGCCGCGCTCGCCGAGGGTCACCGTGCCGGTGGCGGCCACGTAGTTCGGCGACCAGACCTCGACCGTGCTCTCACCGAGCACGGCCTGGGCCTTCCAGAGCCCCTCCCTGGTGGTGGTGATCGTCCGGGTGCCGCCGTCCGGCGCGGTGAGCGTGACGACGGCACCCGCGACCGGCTTCCCGTCGTTCGCGTCGGTGACCGCTCCCTCGATCGTGCCCGACGTCGGCAGGGTGTACTCCAGGCCCGTGCCCGCGGTCAGCCTGGGCTGCTCGTAGGACCAGACCTGGTGCGCCCCGGTCAGGCTCTCCACCCCGATCGTCGCCGAGGAGCCCTTGGTCAGCGGGTTCTCGCCGCCGACGCCGTCCCCGTAGCCGATCTGGATGCGGCCGTCCGCGACGAGGGTGACCGAGAAGCTGACCCGTTCCCCGGGGGCGTCCTGGAAGGTCACGTCGCGGTACTCGATGACCTGCGCGTCCAGGCCGTCCACCTCGGTCACGCCGAGGTAGATGCCCGCCGCGTCGTCGACCTCCAGGTCGTCCCAGAACGGGTAGAGGGCGTCGACCGGGGCCGACGACGGCAGGTCGGTGTTCCCCCAGCTGCTGCGCGCGCGGTCGAAGGTGAGCATGCCGGCGGGCGACACGCACACCCCGTCCCACGTGGTGTCGTAGAAGGGGAAGTCGAAGGTGAAGAAGAGCGGTCCGCACCCGCTGGTGCCGGTCCACGGAGCCTGCACCGTGCCCTCTCGGTACATGCCGGTGGTGACCTTCTCCTCGTAGGTGCGGCCGGCGGGTGCCACCGGGACGTCCTCCGGCTGCTCCGGCTCGGCCGGCTCCTCGGGTGCCTCCGCCTCGCGCGGGTCGAGCGTCACCAGCAGCGACGCGACGCTCGGGGACCGCAGGCCGTTGGTCCCCCGCAGCTCGACGGTCAGCGGGCCGCCGTCGTGCTCGACGACGGCGGTGCGCACGTCCGCCGTCCGCTGGCCGGCGGTGCCCGCCGGGTCGTAGGCGTAGTGCGTCAGGGACCCGTCGACGAGCACGTCGAACACGCGCTTGCCGCGTGCCGCCCGCTCGATCTCCGCGAACCCGAGGTCGACCCGGTACGTGCCGGCCGGGGCGTCGTCGAACACGTAGGTCAGGTCCCGGCGCTGCGGCGTGCGCTGGGTCTGGAACAGCGCGTCGTCCGAGGTGCCGGCGATGGCCGAGCGGGTGGAGACGGTCCTGGTCCGGCCCTCGTAGCCCCAGCCGCCGTCGCGGTGGGCCCGGTCGGCCGACCAGGCGAAGCCCGCGCCGTCGGTGACGTCCGGCCCGCCCGCGTTCACGGCCACCTGGTACCCGGTGGCCGTCACGGTGACGGGCACGTACTCCTTGGACTGCCGGCCCGCGTCGGACCGCACCACGATGTTCGCGGCGAGCGTCCCGGGCTCGACGCCCTCGGTGGAGACGGAGACGTCGACGGTGGTCGACTCCCCCGGTGCGAGCGTGCCGCGGGTGGTGGACAGGGACAGCCACGGCAGGTCGGTGACCTGGTCGTCCTCGACGTCGACGAGCAGCACCTCGTCCGACATCTGGTCGGTGGCCCACAGGGCACCGCTGACGTCGGTGGCGAGACCGCCACCCTGGTACGGCCGGGCGCCGGGGAACCACCAGGCGTTGACCAGCGAGCAGTCCGCCGGGTCCACCTGGAGCAGCCGGCTGCGCCCGCTGGAGCGGTCGGTGTACCAGATGGTGTCGGACGCCTCGTTGTACGCCAGGCCCATGACCTGGGGCAGGGGCGGCGCACAGAAGGACAGCAGCGCGCCCGGCGTCTCGTGCGAGGTGCCGGCCACCGTGCCGATCATGCCGTTGACCCGGCCGCCCACGTAGAACACGTCCCGGCCGGCGTCGTAGGCGAGACCTGTCAGCTGCAGGGTGGACCAGTCGCCCTTGATCTCCCGCGTCTTCTCGCCGGTCTCGGTGTCGAAGCAGTGGATGTAGCTGGCCGGGCTGTCCTCCATCTGGCACATGTCGCCGGTCAGCGTGTCGAAGGCCATGTCGAAGGCCCGGTAGTCCGGGTTCCAGTCGGCCGCGAACGTCTTGCCGGCCTTCTTGCCCGTGACGGTGAAGGCCGTGTTGGTCCTCGCGTCGTAGTCGTGGACCCACACGTCGCCGTCGTAGCCGAGGCCGGACGGCTCGCCCTCACCGTTCCCGGCGGGCTTGAACCGGGTGATCACGTCGCCGCCGGCGAGCGTGTCCGTGGCGAGCGTGTCGGCGGCCGTGTCGCCCGTCCCGCCCTCCTTCCCGGCGCCGCCGTCCGCGTTCGACGCCGTGTGCCGCCCCGAGGCGCCGGCCTCCCAGGCGGCCAGGTCGATGCTGCTCGCGGTGCCCGTCAGGGTGCTCGTGGTCGCGCCGGTCGCGTCCAGCTCGGGGTGGCGGCCCACCTCGGCCAGATCGAACGTGACCGGGGCCGAGCCGGTGTTGGTCAGCGTCAGCGAACCCTTGCCGTGCTGGTCGGTGCCGAGCACCGTGTCCAGGCCGTCGGCGGCCAGGTCGGCGATGCCGGTGGCGAGGCGCGCGTCGACCTCGGCCGCGTCGTACAGCTCGTCGAGCGAGAACTCGTACGACCGCGTGCCGTAGTCCGGCGCGGAGACCGTCATCGTGTAGTCGCCGGTCGGGAGCTGGCGGTGCACCAGCCCGGTCCCGTTCGTCACGACGCTCTCCACGAGGCGACCGTCCCGGACGAAGTCGACGTCTGCGCCCTCGACCGGCAGCCCGTCGTTCTCGTCGACGACGGTGGCGTCCAGGTAGCCGAAGTCGGGCAGGTCGTAGGTGACGACCATCCCGTCGCGCAGCACGGGGGCGTCCTGCGAGAACCGGATGCCGTCCACGCCCGCCCAGCCCTGGATGCCGGTGGTGGCGGTCGAGCCCGCGCTGAGCGGACCGTTCTCCCCCACGCCGTCGCCGTAGGCGATGATCACCGTGCCGGAGCGCGTGATCGTGACCGAGAAGCTGATCCGGGCCGTGGTGACGTTGTCGACGGCCTCGGCCTGGACGTTCCGGTACTCGACCACGAACGCGTCCTGGCCGTCGACGGTGGTCGTGCCCGTGTAGACGCCGCCCTGCTCGTCGATCGTCAGCGGCCGGCTGATCCAGAACGGGAAGATCGCCGCCCCGCCGCTGCCCGGCCCCGCCGTGTCCGAGGCGCTGGTCGTGATGACGCCGCGCTGGCCGATGTTGAGGGTCTCGTGCGTGCCGTTGTAGAAGGCGATCGGGAACGGCAGGGCCACGTCGACCCACACGCCGTCCGTGATCTCGACCCGGTCGGTGCCCCGGCGGTACTCGCCCTCGGACACCGCGCAGGTGTACCCGCCGAGGTCGACCACGCGGTCGACCGTGACGGTGAGGGACTCGGCGCCGTCCACCGCGAGCGCCGTGGTCGCGGGCGACAGGCAGGCGTTCGGGCGCACGTCGAGCGTGTAGTCGCCCTCGGGGACGGCCGGGACGGTGAAGGTCCCGTCGGCGCCCGTGCGGACCGGGTCCAGCGGGGTGTCGTCCACGGTCACGTCGGCGTTCGGGACGGGCGCGCCGTCCGGGTCCACCACGGTGCCGGTCACGTCGTGCCGCGGCGCGGCGGTGAGCGTCGCGTCGAGCGTGCTCGTCTCGTCGACGGCGACCGTCGCCTCCCCGGAGGCGGACAGGTAGCCGAACGCGCTGGTGGTGACCTCGTAGTCGCCCGCGATCACGCTCATCGAGTAGCTGCCGTCGCGGCCCGTGACGGTGCGGGGCGAGTGGCGGCCCTCGGCGGCGACGGTGGCGCCCGCGACGGGCTCGCCGTCGGTGTCGGTCACCGTACCGGCCAGGGTGCCGGCGCCGCCGGACGCGAGGGCCTCCTGCACGAGCGCGAGGGCGTCGATCTTGCCCTCGCCCCAGACGTTGTTGTCCTCTGCGGTGCCACCGCAGGTCAGGTCCTCGGTGTCGTGCGCGGTGCCGTCCAGCAGGGTCTTGGTGCTCTCGATGTCACCGACCAGGCTGGGCACGGCGCTCCACAGCAGCGCCACGACGCCGGCCACGTGCGGGGCCGCCATCGACGTGCCGGAGCCCGCGCCGTAGCCGCCGCCGGGGAGCGACGAGAGCACGTCGACGCCGGGTGCCGCGATGTTCGGGTTGATCTTGCCGTCGGTGCCCGGCCCGCGTGACGAGAAGTACGCGATGTCGCCCGCGGCGTCGTACGCGCCCACCGAGTAGGTGTGCGGGTAGCGCGCGGGGAGCCGGCCGGACTGGCAGCCCAGCTCGCCCTCGTTGCCCGCGGCCCAGACGCCGAAGATCCCGGCTGCCTCCCACGCCTCGGTCTCGTCGGCCATCCAGTCGGCGAACGGGAGGGTCTCCTCCTGCGACTGCGGGATGCCCCAGGAGTTGTTCACCACGTGCGGACGCATCGCGGGGTCGGGGTCGCTGCCGTCGGCACGGGTGGGCGCCAGGAGCCACTGCGCGCTGCGCAGGTAGTCGGCACGCTCCATCGAGTTGGCGCACCGGTCCACGCAGTTGGTCGCGATCCACCGGGCGCCCGGCGCGACGCCGATCTGGTGGTCCGCGCCGTCGTCGCCCACCATCGTGCCCATCGTGTGCGTGCCGTGGCCGCCCACCTGGTTGATGATCGGGTCGCACGGCGAGCCGCCGCACAAGCCGGGACGGTCGAACCAGTTGTAGTCGTTCTCGACCGAGCCGTCGGGCTGCGTGCCGCGGTACGTGGCCCGCAGCGCGGGATGCTCCAGGTCCACGCCCGTGTCGAACCCGGCCACGGTGATGCCCTCACCGGTGAAGCCGAGGTCCCAGACGTCGTCGGCGTTCATGGCGTCGACGCCCCAGGTGACGGAGCCCTCCGCGGCCTCGGCGGCCTGCGTGGCCCGCTCGCCGGCCGCCGTGCGTCCGGTCGGGTCCGCCGACTCGGTCGGCGGGTCCACCAGCTCCATCGCGATCTCCTCGTGCACGAGGGCGACGTCGCTGCTGGCGGCGACACGTTCGGCGAGGGCCTCGGTGCCGTCCTGGACGTGGATCGCGTTGCTGATCCAGAACGTCTGGTAGTCGACACCCGCGGCCTGGAGCTGGGCGATGACGCCGGACTGCGACTCCTCGGCGTTCTCGACCAGGGCGTCGTACACGTACTGCCCGCGCGCGCCCCAGTCGGCGATGTCCTTGGCGGGCTCCAGGTCCGGCCGGTCGGCGAGCTGTACCCAGAAGTCGGCGCGCACCTCCTCGGCGAGCGTCTTCGCCACCTCGTCGGTGACCTTCTCGGCCGCCTCGTCCCGGCTGGCGGGCGGCGTCGGGTCGGCGGCGGGTGCGGCCCCCGCCGACGGCACGGCCCACAGGGCCGTGGTGAGGACGGTGGCGACCGACAGGGTCGCCGCCACCGCCCTGCGCGGATGGGGATGAGCTGGGGGCACGTTCACTCCATGGTTCGTGGCCGGGGCTTTGCCCCGCCGTGGGGTAATGAGCGCAAATCTGCGCCCCCGACGACGACGGCCACAAGGTCAATCACGCTGCTGACCAGCGCAATTGCACAGATGAGAAGTTCGGCGGCTCCCGAACGTGCGACGTCAGGCGACCAGGTCGCCCGCGTGCCGCAGCACCTCGCCGCCCTGGACCGTGTCCGCCAGAGTCCCGGCGAGCGTCCCGGCAAGCGCCGGGTCGGCTCCCGCGATCCGGAAGGTCGCCGACTCCCCGGGCAGCAGCGTGACGAGCGCGTCGCCCACCGCGGCCCCGGCGTCGAGCCGGTCGGCGTGCAGCGTCAGGTCCCGCACGAACGTGTCCGTGGTGACCGTGACCTCGACGTCGCCGCCGTCGAGCGGCACCGCCTTGACGTCGAGCCGCGGACGCGGGTAGGCGAGGTCGCGGTCCACGGTGAAGTACCGCCAGGCGCGGGCCGCGCCGTCGACGTCGGCCACCAGGAGCTCGGCGCCGGCGTCGCCCGGGGTGCCCAGCGCCGGGTCGAGGGGCAGGGTCGTGCCCGCCACCGATCCGACCTCGAACGTGACCGGCTGCTCGGCGAGCACGCGGCCGTCGAGGCCGACCCGGCGAACCGTCGCCGTCCCCGCCCACGCCTCGACACCGTCGTTGACCAGGACGAGCGCGAGGCCGCCGTCGCGCGGCTGGATCGTCGCGAGCCGCGGCGCGAACGCGGCGCGCACCGCGAACCAGGCGGGCCGGCGCCGCCCGGCGGAGTCGACCACCGCCCACGACGCGACCGGCCAGCAGTCGTTGAGCTGCCACACGATCGAGCCCATGTTCAGCGGGCGCAGCGAACGGAAGTGCTCGATCGCGAAGGTCAGGGCGCGCGCCTGGTTGAGCTGCATCGCCCAGTGCCAGTCGGCCATCCCGGTGGGCTCGTCGAAGTACGGCGCCAGGCCGCGCGACAGCTTGAGGGAGCCGTCGACCGCCTTCTGGTGGTGCAGCACGCCGGCCGAGTCCGGCAGCAGGGGGTCGTCGTGCACGGCGTCCGTCAGCGTGCGCCAGGCGGGCGGGCCCTGCCAGCCGAACTCGGAGACGAACCGCGCCCGGTCCTGAAGGAAGACCTGGTAGCCCTGCTCGTTCCAGCCGTCCCACAGGTGCACCACGCCGCGGGAGCGGTCGTTCGAGTACACCTCCGGGGTGCCCGAGTACGGGCTGCCGGGCCAGTAGAAGGCGTGCGGGCTGACGTCGGCGACCACCCGCGGCAGCACGTCCAGGTAGTACCGCTCGCCCCAGGGCCGGTCGCCGAGGCGCTCCTTCCAGCCCCAGTCGTCCCAGCCGAGCCAGTTCTCGTTGTTGCCGTTCCAGATCACCAGCGAGGGGCGCGACATCAGGCGGACGACGTTCTCGCGCGCCTCCGCCTCGACCTCTTCCAGCATCCACTCGTGCTCCGGGTACGGCGCGCACGCGAAGGCGAAGTCCTGCCAGACCAGGAACCCGAGCTCGTCGCACTGCGCGTAGAAGTCGTCCGACTCGTAGAGGCCGCCGCCCCACACGCGCAGGATGTTCGCGTTCGCCTCGCCAGCGTCGCGCAGCCGGGCGGCGACGTCGTCGTGCGTGACGCGGTGCGGGAAGCAGTCGTCGGGGATCCAGTTGAAGCCGAGCGCGGCGACCGGGCGCCCGTTGACCACGAACGCGAACGACTCGCCGTCGGCATCCGGGTCCCGGCGCACCTCGACGGAGCGGAAGCCGACCCGCCGGTCGTCGCGGTCGAGCGCCTCACCCGTGACCCGGTCGAGCAGCTCGACCTCCAGGTCGTGGAGCGGCTGCGCGCCGGCGCCGCGCGGCCACCACAGGTCGGCGTCCGCCACCGGGACCTCGACCACGAGCCGCGCCGAGGTCTCCGCGGCGGGCACCACGACGCTCCGCTCGGCGCCCGCCACCCGCACGACCAGGGCGACGTCGTGCGCCGTCGCGGTCCGTTCGAGCTCCACGCCCACCTCGACGACGCCGCGCCAGCCGGCCCCGGCGCGCTCGGCGCGCACCTCGACCCGCGTCTCGGCGAGCCGCGCGACCGACCACGACTCGATGCGCACGGGGCGCCAGATGCCGGCGGTGACCAGCGTGGGACCCCAGTCCCAGCCGAAGTTGCAGGCCATCTTGCGGATGTGCGCCGACGGCGAGTCGAACGCGCGCCGCGTGTCCTCGTCGAGCTCGTCGAAGGGACCCCAGGGCGCGTCGAACACCACCGCGACCTCGGCCGCACCGGCGTCGTCGGCCGGATCGAGGGCGACGCGGTAGGAGCGGAACATGTTGCGGGTGCGCAGGCGCTCCGCGCCGTCGACGTACACCGTGGCGAGCGTGTCGAGACCGTCGAGCACGAGGTCGGTGCGCTCCGCGCCCGGCGCGACGGGCAGCGAGGCCGCCGGCAGCGTCGTCTCGTAGCGCCAGCGCGAGCGGCCGATCCACGGCGTCAGCAGCTCGTTGCGGTCGAGGTACGGGTCCTCGATGAGCCCGGCGGCCAGCAGGTCGGTGTGGACGGTGCCGGGGACCGTGGCCGGGACGGGCAGACCGGCGAGGACCGCGGGGTCCGCGTCGGGTCCGGCGGTGTCGAGGTGCAGGGTCCAGGGACCGGGCGCGGCGGTGCGCGTGAGCATGGGGGCCACCAGGGATTCTCGGATCGGGCAGAGCGGGACGAGCGTTCCAGGAATTTCTTTCCGCTGTCAAGCAAGTCCCGCCCAGCCCTTGCGCGGAGGGTCCGGGCTGTGGTTATTTGATCGCGTCAAAAAAGGACGTATCGCCCGCCGGGCTGCGTCCAGCGCCTGGAACAGTGCCGTTCCGCACGTCGCCAACGCGCATCCTCGTCAAGGATGGAGAGCAGCACCCATGACAAGCCCCCGACGCCTGCTACGGCAGGCGCTGTGCGGACTCGCCCTCGTCGGCCTCGTGGCCGCCGGCTCCGCCGCTCCCGCGGTCGCCACGGCCTCCTCGGCCGAGGCCGCCGCCGACCCCGCACCCACGCCCCCGGCGCCCGTGCCCCGCGTCGAGCCCGGCGACCTCGCCACGGCGCCGTACATGGGCTGGAGCAGCTTCAGCATGCAGGTCTACAGCGGCGACGGCCGCTGGATCGACGCCGACCAGCTCATCGCCCAGTCGGACGCCATGCACACCAATCTGCAGCGCTACGGCTACGACCGCATCAACGTGGACGCGGGCTGGAACGACGGCGTCGACGAGTACGGCCGCCCCACCCCCAGCACGTCGCTGTACCCGGACGGCCTCCAGGCCGTGATCGACCACGTGCACGACAACGGCCAGAAGTTCGGGCTGTACTTCATCCCGGGCATCGGGCCCGAGGTGTACGAGGCCGACCTGCCGGTCTGGAACGCGCCGGGCTGCAGCACCGGTGACATCGTCAAGCAGCCGCTGACCCGCGCCGACTACTGGGGCATCGGCTGGGCGCTCGACTTCGACGACCCCTGCACGACCAAGTACATCGACTCCATCGGCGCCCTGCTGGACGACTGGGGCGTCGACTTCGTCAAGTTCGACAGCGTGACCCCCGGCTCCGGCATCTCCGACCTGTCGCTCGACGCCCGCCGCGACGTCGCGGCCTGGTCCGACGCGCTGCACGGCCGCGGCATCTGGTTCGAGCTGTCCTGGGCGCTCGACCCGGCCTACGCGGACTACTGGAAGGAGAAGGCCGACGGCTGGCGGGTCGACTGGGACGTCGAGTGCTACTGCGAGAACGAGGCCCTGACCACGTGGCCCAACATCGCGCGCCTGTTCCCCAAGGCGGAGCAGTGGTGGCGGCACACCGGTCCGGGCGGGTTCGGCGACCTCGACTCGCTCAACGTCGGCAACGGCCGCATGGACGGCCTGACGCAGGACGAGCGCCGCACCGCGACCAGCCTGTGGGCCATCTCCGCGGCCCCGATGTACACCGGGAACGACCTCACGCAGCTCGACACGTTCGGCCTGAGCCTGCTGACCAACGAGGAGGTCATCGCGATCAACCAGGCCGCGATCCCGGCGCACCCCGTCTCGACGGCGGGCAAGCGGCAGGTCTGGTACTCGCTGCAGGACGACGGCTCGTACGTGGTCGGGCTCTTCAACCTCGGCTCGACCGACGCCGACATAACGGCCGACTGGACGGACCTCGGGCTCGCCGACGGCGGCCACAAGGTACGTGACGTGTGGGCGCGCAAGAACCTCGGCTCGTTCACCGACGGCTTCACGGCCACCGACGTGCCGCCGCACGGCGTGCGGCTGCTGCGGGTCACGCCCGCCGGTCGCGCGGTGTCGACGGTGAACGACGACGTGCTCCAGGTGGGCTACGGCGGCGACTGGCAGCGCAACGGGAACCAGGAGGTCGCGGCGACGTCGCAGGACCTCGCGGTCTCGGTCGTGGCGGACGGCGACGAGGCGCCCGCGCCGGGCGACACCGACGCCCGCGTCGAGCAGCTCAACGACGACGCCGCCGAGATCTCCTACTCCGGGAGCTGGAGCCACAGCACCGGCCGCGGGCTGGGCGACCACGAGGACGACGTGCACTGGACCGAGAAGGACGGCGACGCCTTCGAGCTGACCTTCCGCGGCACCGGCGTGACGTACGTGACCGAGCGCGACGAGTCGCAGGGCGAGGTGGCGGTCTACCTCGACGGCGAGCTCGTCGAGACGGTCGACGCGTCACTGCCGGCCGGGACGCCGCGCGAGAGCCAGCAGGCGGTGTGGACGACGTCGGACCTCGCGGACGGCGAGCACACGCTGCGCGTGGAGAAGAAGTCCGGGCGGTTCATGCTCCTGGACCGGATCGACGTGGAGCAGGAGAACCTGGTGACGCCGAACGCGATCGTGGTGCCCGACGAGCAGGCCGAGGCGACCCGCGTCGAGCTGGCCCGCGACCCGGGTGAGCTCACCGCGATCCGGCACGGCGACACCGTCCTGGAGCGGGGCACGGACTGGACCGCCGACGGCCAGGCGGTCGTGCTGTCGGCCGGGTTCCTCACGGCCCTGCCCGCGGGCGACACCGCGCTGACGTTCGCGTTCCGCGGCGACGCCGCCGACGACGTGCACACCGCCGGTGGCGAGGCCTGGACCGACCTCACGTTCACGGGTACCGGGGTGACGTGGATCGCGCCGACGGCACCCGACCAGGGTCCCGTGCACGTCTACGTGGACGGGGTGCTCAAGCAGACCGTGGACACGAGCTCCGCGGCCCGCCGTACGCAGCAGGAGCTGTACTCCGTCTCCGGCCTCAAGCCCGGCAGCCACCGCATCGTGGTGGTGAACGGCTCGGACGCGCCGATCCGGAGCGACGGCTTCCGCTTCTCGCGCTGACACCCCCGACGTGTCAGACGCTCAGGTCCCCCGAGGGGCCTGAGCGTCTGACACGTTCACTCTGCTGTGAGCTCCAGCACCATGCCCGACGCCGGCTGGAGCACCGGCAGCGTCAGGCCCGCGCCGGCGAGGATCGCGCCGGACACCCGGAAGCCCTCCGCGCCGCGGGCCCGCGCGATCCAGGCGGGCTCCTGGCCGTGCACGGCGGCTGCGCCGAACGCGTCCGGCACGCGCACCACGTAGTCCCGGTCGCGGTCGAGGCCCGGGAACGGCACCCGCGCCGTCTGCGGCCCGGCCGAGCTCGCCAGCCGCACCCACGCGAACAGTGCCCGCGCACGGTCCTCGGACACGGTGCCGTGCAGCAGCGTCTGCTCGTCGGCGAGGTCCGCGTGCACGCGCACTCCCCCGTGCAGCAGGTCCCGCCGCGACGTGACGAACGCGGCCCAGGACGTCAGCCGCTCCATCTCGTCCTCGGTGCAGCCGGTGATGTCCCACTCGATCCCGGGCGCGGCGAACGCCGCCGTCACCAGCCGGAAGGACAGGTCGGTGACGCGGTTCGTGGTGTGCGCCCGCTCCGCGCCCACGTGCGAGCCCAGCAGCTCCGGCGGCAGCAGCAGCTCGCTCCAGAGCTGGATCTGCTGGCGTTCCACGGGGTCGTTGCAGTCCGAGGTCCACACCCGCTCGGTGCGCTCCAGGATGCCGAGGTCGATGCGCCCGCCACCCGACGCGCAGCTCTCGATCTCCAGCCCCGGGTGCCTGTCGTGCAGCTCGTCCAGCAGGGCGTAGAGCGCCAGCGTCTGCCGCCGCACCCCCGGCCGGTCCCCGGCGGCGCCGCCGCGCACCACCGCCTCGTGCAGCTCCCGGTTGTGGTCCCACTTGATGTAGGCGATCTCGTAGCGCTCCACCAGCTTCGAGATCGACTCCAGCAGGTACGCGAACGCGTCGGGGTGCGCGACGTCGAGCACGTACTGGTTGCGGAAGCTGGAGCCCACCCCCGCCGACGGCGCCAGCAGCCACTCGGGGTGCAGGCGCGCCAGGTCGGAGTCGAGGTTGACCATCTCGGGCTCGAACCACAGCCCGAACTCCATCCCCGCCTCGCGCACCCGCGCCACGAAGGGGTCGAGCCCGTCGGGCCAGACGTCCGCCTCGATCTGCCAGTCGCCGAGACCCGCCGTGTCGTCCCGCCGGCCGCGGAACCAGCCGTCGTCGAGCACGATCCGCTCCACGCCCACGCGGGCCGCGCGGTCCACGAGCTCGCCGAGCCGGCCCAGGTCGTGGTCGAAGTAGACGGCCTCCCATGTGTTGAGCACCAGGGGCTGCGGCGCCCGGCGCGGACGGCGGGCGCGGGTACGGCGGTGGAACCGGTCGGCGAGGCCGTCCAGCCCGGCGTCCGACCACGCGAACAGCACGTCCGGCGCCGCGTAGCTCTCCCCCGGGCCCAGCCGCACCTCGCCGGGGCGCAGCAGCTCGCCGCCGCCGAGCACGGCCGCGTGCGCGCCCGCGCCCTCGGGCAGGCGCTGCACGATCCAGCGCTGGTCGCCGCTCCACGCCACGTGGGCCGCCCAGACCTCGCCCGTGCGGTGGGCGAAGCCCGGCGTGCCGACGGCGACCAGGTAGGGCGAGTCGAGCCCCGGCTTGCCCCGGCGCACCTCGCGCAGGTGCGTGCCGTCCACCAGCGGCAGCCGCTGCGGCTGCCGCTCCCGGCTCCAGCGCCCGCTGAAGTCGAGCACCTCCGTGGCGCGCGCCGGGAGGGGCAGCAGCGCCACGACGTGCGCGAGGTCGTAGGCATCCGCGCCCTGACCGCCTGCGGTCACCGTCCACCGCACCCGCAGGACGCCCGTTGCCTCCAGCTCCACCTCGGCCGCCAGCGCGAGGTCCGCGACCGGCTCGCGCAGGTCCAGGCGCACCGTGCCGCCGACGCCGTCCGCCGGCACCTCGACGCGTGCCTCCACCAGCTCCGGGCGCGGCGTGGTCGCCGTCCCGGCACGGTGGCCCTCGAGGCCCGGCAGTCCGGACCAGGTGTCCCGCTCCACGGGCAGGAGCGTGAGCGCGCGCGGCGCCTCCGGGGAGTTGGCGACCCGCGCCGTCAGCCCGGACTCCCGCAGCGCGGCGACGCCGTCGGGGCCGACGTCGCCGAGGTCCTCGCCCCAGTGCAGCACCCGGGGCATCTCGCCCGCGAGGTCGAGCACGAGCGACACCCCGGCCGCGCTCAGCACCGCGTATTCATCACCAGCAGACATCTTCACCACCCCGAATCGACTTTCTTGACAGCGGAAACTTAGTCGCCCTACGCTCTCGGCAGCAAGCGAGGTGCCGACACCTCCTGCACTTCGACGACGAGGGATGAGGCCGATGGCGATCTCCACCACGACCCCGGCGCGCGGACGGACCGCGGCCGGACGCGTACGCAAGACCGGGCCGGTACGCCGCGCCGGCTCACCCGCCCATCGCGGGGACGCGCGGCTGGCCTGGGTCCTCATCGCACCGGCCGTCATCGGCTTCCTCGTCTTCGCGGCCTACCCGACGCTGCGCGGGATCTACCTGAGCTTCACCGACTTCCGGGTGCTCACCCCGCCGGAGTGGACCGGCCTGGACAACCTGAAGCGGCTCGTGGCCGACGAGGTCTTCTGGCACTCGCTCGGCGTGACGGCCTACTTCGTGCTCCTGTCGGTCGTGATCGGCATGACCCTGTCGGTCACGACGGCCGTGGTGCTGCACCGGCTCACGGCCTCCACGGCCCTGCGCGGCGTCATCATCCTGCCGTTCCTCATCTCCGGCGTCGTCGCCGCGACCACGTGGTCCTGGATGCTCGACGCGCAGCTCGGCATCGTGAACATCGCCATCCGCCAGCTCGGGTTCGACCCGGTCTTCTTCCTGGGCTCCAGCAGGTGGGCCATCCCCACGATCGCGCTGATCAGCGTCTGGAAGGGCATGGGGTACAACGCGATCATCGTGTTCGCCGGCCTCCAGACCATCCCGCCGACCATCTACGAGGCGGGGCGGATCGACGGCGCGAACGAGATGCAGATGTTCCGGCGCCTCACGCTGCCCCTGCTGCGGCCCGTGCTGGCGATGGTGCTGGTGCTGACGGTGATCGGCTCGTTCCAGGTCTTCGACCTCGTGGCCGTGACCACCCAGGGCGGCCCGGCCCGCGCGTCGAACGTGCTGCAGCTCTACATCTACGACAAGGCGTTCGGCCAGTTCGAGTTCGGCTACGCCGCCACGATGTCGCTCGCGCTGTTCGCGATGCTCATCGCCATCACCTTCCTGCAGATGCGCCTGCTGCGCGCCGACGAGTCCGACACCGACTGACCCGTCGCCCGTCCGCGCCGCCCCGAACCCGTGAGGAACCCCCGCATGTCCGCATCCGCAGCCGCATCCACATCTGCCCCTTCGGCCGTCGACGCCGTCCGGCCCGCCGCCCGTCCGACCAGCCGTGCCGGCACCCGGCCATCGCCCGCCCGGCGTCGCCCCAGCCTGGGGCGCGCCGTCGCCTGGACCTACCTCGGCGGCGTCGTGCTCGTGACGCTCTTCCCGTTCTACTGGATCCTGCGCACGTCGTTCTCGAACAACTACGCCCTGATCACCCACCCGTCGTCGCTGCTGCCGGTCGACTTCACGCTCGGCGCGTTCCGCCGGGTGCTCGGCATCGCGACGTCGGCGGAGTCGCTCGCGGAGGGCGGCTCGGGCGCCAGCATCAACATCCTGCACTTCGCGCTGAACTCGCTGATCTTCGCGACGCTCTCGACCGGCCTGGTCGTGTTCTTCTCGCTGATCGCCGCCTACGCGTTCGCCCGCCTCGAGTGGCCCGGCCGGGACCTCGTGTTCTCGATCCTGCTCACGGCGCTCATGGTGCCCGGCATCCTGACGCTCCTGCCGAACTTCGTGCTGATCAAGGACCTGGGCCTGCTCAACACGTTCGGCGGGCTGATCCTGCCGGGAGCGCTGTTCTCGGCGTTCAACATCTTCTTCCTGCGCCAGTTCATGCTCGGCCTCAGCCGTGAGATCGAGGAGGCCGCGCTGATCGACGGCGCGAGCCGGCTGCGCGTGCTGTTCCAGATCACGCTGCCGATGACGTCGGGCCCCGTGACCACGCTGTCCATCCTGGGCTTCATCGGCGCCTGGAACGACTACTTCTGGCCGCTCCTGGTCACCAGCGACGACAGCGTGCGCCCGCTCACGCTCGCCCTGGCCGTGTTCAAGCAGTCGTCGCCGCAGGCCGCGCCGGACTGGGCGGGCCTGATGGCCGCCACGCTGGTCGCGGCGCTGCCCATGCTGGTGCTGTTCCTCGCGTTCGGCCGCCGGATCGTGGACTCCATCGGCTTCTCGGGGCTCAAGTGAGTACCGCACCGCGCCCGGTCCGACTGCGCTGGACCGCGCCCGCCGCGCGCTGGGGCGAGGCGACGCCCGTGGGCAACGGAGAGATCGGCGGCATGGTGCTCGGCGATGCCCGCGGGCGCATCGGGCTCAACGACGCGTCGCTGTGGTCGGGCACCCCCGACGGCCCGCGGCGCGCGCTCGACGCCGTCGTCGCCGGCGGCGCGGGTCCCGAGCGCCTCGCCCAGGTACGGGACGCCGTCGCCCGGCACGACGACGACGAGACAGAACGCCTGCTGCGCACCTTCGAGGGCCCGTGGAGCCAGGAGTTCCTGCCGCTCGGCGACCTCGACCTGGACCTCGGCCGGATCGACACGACCGGGTACGAGCGGGTGCTCGACCTGTCGTCCGCGGTGGTCGACGAGACCTTCCTGCTGGACGGCGTGCCCGTGCGCCGCGCCACCTGGGTCTCCGCGGCCGACGGCGCGCTCGTGGTCGAGCTCGTCGCCGACTCTCCCGTCTCCGCGGTGGTGCGGCTGCGGTCGCCGCTGCGGGTCGCCGGCTCGGACGCCGGGGTGTCCGACGGCGGCCTCGCGCACCTGTCCCTGCTGATGGAGACGCCGGTCGACGGCGCGCCGAAGCACGAGCCCGACGCCGTCGCGCACGTCTGGCGCGAGGGCGGGCCGGAGGCCGTCGGCGGATCCGGGTTCGACCCGGCCGCCGCCGTCGCCGTGGCGGTGCGCACCGACGGCGCGGCGACCGTGGTGCCCGGGACACACGAGGTCGTGATCACCGGGGCGCGCCGTGTCCTGCTCGCGGTCACGACGGAGACGAACGCGCGCCGCTGGTGGCGGCACGAGCCGCAGGCGCCGCGCGACGAGCTCGTCGCGCGCGCCGCCCGGCACGCGCAGGACGTCGCGGCGTCCGGCGCCGGAGCGCTGCGCGCCCGGCACGAGGCCGCCGCGCGCGAGCTGCTCGGCCGGTCGGGCCTGGAGCTGGGCGTCCCCGCCGGCGACGAGCCCGTCGACGTCGACGCCCTCCTGGCCGACGCGGACGACCGCGCCCTGGCGCGCGTGATTTACGCGTACGGCCGCTACCTGCTCGTCTCGTCGTCGCGGCCCGGCTCGCCACCGGCCAACCTGCAGGGCATCTGGAACGCGTCGATGCGGCCGCCGTGGTCGTCCAACTACACGATCAACATCAACACCCAGATGAACTACTGGCTCGCCGAGCGCACCGGCCTGGGCGAGCTGCACGAGCCGCTGCTGGACCTGATCGAGCGCGTCGCCGGCGAGGGCCGTGCGGTGGCCGGCGAGCTCTACGGCGCCCGCGGCTGGGTGGCGCACCACAACACCGACCCGTGGGGGTACGCGCTGCCCGTCGGCGCCGGGCACAGCCCGACGTCGTGGGCGTTCTGGCCGATGGGCGGCCTGTGGCTCGCGGACCACCTGTGGCAGCGCTGGGAGTACGGACGCGACCGCGACGAGCTCGCGGGGCGGGTGCTCCCGCTGCTGCTCGGCGCGAGTGCCTTCGCGCTCGACTGGCTGGTGGCCGGCCCGGACGGCACGCTCGGCACCTCGCCGTCGACGTCGCCCGAGAACTTCTTCCTGCGCGCCGACGGCACGTCCGGCGCCGTCTCCACGTCGTCCGCGATGGACCTCAGCCTGATCCGGGCGACGCTCGAACGCACGCTCGCGGCCGCGGAGGCCGTGGGCGTGGCGGACGCCGCGGACGCGACGCTGCTCGACGAGATCCGCGCCGCGCTGCCCCGCATCGCGCCGCTGCGCGTGGCCGACGACGGCACCCTGTACGAATGGGGCGACGACTCGGCCTCGCTCGAACCGCACCACCGCCACCTGTCGCTCCTGATCGGGCTGCACCCGCTGCATGCCGTCGACGTGGAGCGCACCCCGGAGCTGGCCGACGCCGCCCGCCGCACCCTTGACGCCCGCGGGCCGGGGGCCATGGGCTGGTCCTGGTCGTGGAAGATCGCGATGCGGGCACGACTGGGCGACGGCGACGTCGCACGCGACCTGCTGCGCGAGGCGACCACCCCCTACCCCGGGGACCCCGACCTCGACGCGCCGCCGGACGGCTCGGAGTGGGGCGGGCTGCTGCCGAACCTGTTCTCGACGCACCCGCCGTTCCAGATCGACGGCAACTTCGGCCTGGCCGCGGCCATCGCCGAGATGCTGGTCGGCACCGGCGAGGGCACGCCCGACAGCCCGGTCCGGCTGCTGCCCGCCCTGCCGGCGGCCTGGCCCGACGGCCGGATCACCGGCGTGCGCACCCGCGGGGGCGTCGCGGTGGACCTCGACTGGCGGGGCGGCCGCCCGGTCGCGCTGCGTCTGCACGACGTCGTGGGCGCCGGCCCGCGCGACGTGACCGTGAGCTTCGCCGGGCGGACCCGGACGGTGCCCGTGGGCTCGCCCGTCGCCGCCGACAGCCTGTTCGGGGAGACCTCATGACCATCCCGGACCCCCGCCAGCCCGCCCTGCGCGCCTACCGCTCGACGCAGGAGCTGCCGGACGACTTCGCCGGGTTCTGGCGCGACACCCTCGCCGAGGCCCGGCGGTACGACGCGCCGCCGTCCGCCGTCCCGGTGGAGACCCCGCTCGGCGCGATCGACGTGCTCGACGTGACCTTTCCCGGGTTCGGCGGCGAGCCGGTACGCGCGTGGCTCCGGCTGCCGCGGCACCGCGACGGCCTGCTGCCCGCGGTGGTCCACTTCACCGGGTACGGCGCGGGCCGCGGGCACGCGATCGACGACCTGACCTGGGCCGCGGCGGGCTACGCCCACCTGGTCATGGACACCCGCGGCCAGGGCGACGGCTCCACGCCGGACGGCCCGTGGGGCGACAGCACCGGGTACATCACGCGCGGCCTCGCGGACCCGGCCGGCTACTACTACCGGCGCGTGCTCACCGACGCGGCCCGCGCCGTGGACGCCGTCCGGCTGCTGCCGGGCGTCGACCCCGGCCGCGTGGCGGTGCTCGGCAACAGCCAGGGCGCCGGGATCGCGCTGGCCGCCGGGTACCTCGCCGACGACGTGTCGGCCGTGCTCGCCCAGGCGCCGTTCCTCGCGGACCTCCCGGGTGCGCTCACCCTGAGCGCGCACGGGCCCTACCGGGAACTCGCCGACCTGCTGGCCCGGGACCGGGCGCGCCGCGAGCGCGCCCTGGCCACGCTCCGCTACGTGGACGTGGTCAACTTCGCGCGCCTCGCGCGCACGCCCGCCTGGTTCTCCTGCGGGCTCGACGACGACATCACTCCCCCGGAAACCGTGTTCGCCGCGCACAACGAGTACGCGGCGCAGCACGACATCACCGTCTGGCCGTCCAACGGCCATGACGCCGGCGGCAGCCTCGACCGGCAGGGCGCGCTCGACGTGCTCGGCCGCCTGCTCGGGACGACCGCCGGCCCTACCAACCCGAACCGAACCCACCCGGTCCCTTGATCGAAGAGGAATCATGAAACCGAAGCACATGCTGAGCATCGTCGCTGCAGCCGCTGTCACCGTCTCGCTGGCCGCCTGCGCGGGCGGCTCCGCCGGCGGAGCGGCCGAGGAGGGCGCCCACGCGGGCACCGTCAACTGGTGGACCTGGGACGAGAAGCAGGCGGAGTCCTACAAGACCTGCCTGCCCGCGTTCCAGGAGAAGTACCCCGACATCACGGTCAACATCACCCAGTACGCGGTGGACGACTACTTCACCAAGCTGACGGCGGGCTTCGTCGCCGGCAACGCCCCCGACGCGTTCCAGAACAGCGTGGAGTTCCTCGACTCGTACGCGAAGCAGGGCCAGCTCGAGCCGCTCGACGACTACATCGCCGAGTCGGACTACGACCTGGGCGTGTTCAACGTGGGCGTCCCCGCCTTCACGTACACGGACGACAAGCAGTACGCCCTGCCGCTCGACTGGGCCGGGTCGGCGTTCTACTACAACAAGGACATGCTCAAGGACGCGGGCCTCTCCGAGGACGACGTCCAGAACATGACCTGGAACCCGGAGGACGGTGGCACCTTCGACAAGGTCGTCGCCCGCCTCACCGTCGACGAGAACGGCAAGCGCGGCGACGAGAAGGGCTTCGACAAGGACAAGGTCGCGGTCTACGGCATCGGGGCGCTCGGCACGGCCGACTACCTCGGGCAGACCACCTGGTACCAGTTCGCCGCCTCGTCGGACTGGACGATGCGCGAGCCGGCGGCCTGGCCGACGTCCTTCGCCTTCGACGACCCGGCGTTCACCGAGACCATGGACTACCTGCGCGGCCTGTCCGACCGCGGCCTCGCCCCGGAGTTCGGCCAGTTCACCGTCGGTGACACCGAGCAGCTCGGCTCGGGCTCGGTCGCGATGATCTCCGGCGGCTCGTGGTCGGCCACGACGTTCGCCAAGCTGCCCGACATGTCGGTCGGCATCGCGCCCAACGTGCTCGGCCCGGACGGCGAGACCCGCGTGGTGATGAGCAACTCCAACGGCAACATGCTCTGGTCGGGCAGCAAGGTCAAGCAGGCGGCCTGGGACTGGATCTCGTTCATGGGCACGGCCGAGTGCCAGGAGAGCGCCGCGCTGACGTCGGGCTCGTTCTTCCCGTCCATCCCGTCGGCCATGGACGCGCTCGCCGCGGACCAGCTCGACAAGGGCATCGACCTGAGCGTGTTCGTCAACTACGCGAAGAACGAGGAGCTCGAGCCGTCGCTGGCCTACCGCAACGGCGCGGAGCTCAAGTCGGAGCTGCAGCCGCTGTTCGAGGCGTACTACAGCCACCAGCGTGACGACGACGTGTGGCAGGAGGCCGCGGACAAGGCCCAGGAGATTCTTTCCAAGTAGTGACGGCCGGCCTGGGCGCGGCGCCTCGTGCGCCGCGCCCAGGCCGAGGACGAGGTTTCCCATGAGTGCCACGCCGCCCCCGACGCCGCCGCGCCGCCCCAAGCTGCGCACGACGACGTCGGCGGAGATCTTCACGCGCATCATCACGCACGGCCCGGTGAGCCGGATCGAGATCGGCCGGCTGACCGGCCTGTCCCAGGCAAAGGTGACCAAGACGGTCAGCCCGCTGATCCGCGACGGGTTCGTGACCGTCGGCGAGCACGCCGAGAGCTCGTCCCCGGGGCGGCCCGTCTACCCGCTGAGCGTGGTGCCCCGCTCCATGCTGGCCATCGGCGTCAAGGTCAACGCCGACGAGATCGTGGCCGTCGCGGTGAGCATCGGCAACGAGGTGCTCACCTCCACCCGGCGCGCGCTCGAGCGGCACGACCCCGAGACGGTCACGCGCGAGATCGTCCGCTGCGCGCGGCGGCTGATCGACAAGCTCGGCGACAGCGCCGACCGTCTCGTCGGCCTCGGCGTGTCGGCGTCGGGCGACATCGACACGGGCTCCGGCGTGGTGCGCCACTCCCCGCTGCTGGGGTGGGCCAACGTGCCCCTGGGTGCGGCGGTCGCGCGGGAGGTCGGACTGCCGGTCGTCGTCGAGAACGACGTGCGCGCGCTCGCCCGGTCCGAGCAGTGGTTCGGGCTCGGCGTGGAGGCGGAGAGCTTCGCCATCGTCACGATCGGCGCGGGCATCGGCTGCGGCATCTACGTCAACAGCGACGTCGTGGTCGGGGCGCACGGCGTGGTCGGCGAGATCGGCCACCTGCCCCTGGCCTCCCCCGACGCCGTGTGCGTGTGCGGCCGCCGCGGCTGCGTGGAGGCGGTGGCCTCCTCGGGCGCCATCCGCGACGCCGTGCGCGCCGGCCACGGCGACCCCACGCTCACGCTCGCGGACGCCGTTTCCCTCGCGCACGCGGGCGACCGGACCGCCGTCGACGCGTTCGACCGCGCGGGCACCGCCATCGGCGCGGCCCTCGCGGTCACCGCCAACCTGGTGGACCCGGAGGTGGTGGTCATCGCGGGCGAGGGCGTCATGGAGTACGACCTGTACGAGCGCCGTATCCGCGAGGAGTTCGCGGCGCACGCGTTCGGCGCGGCGGCCAACTGCCGCCTGGTGGTGCGGCGGCACACGTTCATCGACTGGGCGTGCGGCGCGGCGGTCGCGGCGTTCCGGGACGCGCTGCTGCCCACTGCCGCCTAGGCCGGCGGGGCCGCTACTCGCGGAAGACGCAGAACTCGTTGCCCTCGGGATCGGCCAGGACCACCCAGTTCTCGTGCCGGCCGACCTGGGACGCGCCCGCCGCGACCAGGCGCGCCACCTCGGCGTCCCGGTCGGGGGCGCGGACGTCGAGGTGCACGCGGTTCTTCACGGTCTTGGGCTCGGGTACCCGGTTGAAGAACAGCCGCGGAGCGCCGGCAGGCCCCTCGACCAGCACGGACGGGTCGTCCTCCGGGTCGTGGACGCCGAGGGTGCGCAGCCGGTCGAGCTCCTCGTCGTCGTACGGGGCGACGGCGTAGCCGTCCAGGACGACCGCCCAGAACCGGGCCAGGGATGCGGGGTGGCGGCAGTCGAACACCACGTCGTGAAGTCTCGCCATGGGCCCCACCGTAGGGCTCGGGTGAGACCTGACGAGGCGGGGCGGGCCGGGACGGAAGTGGCAGGACTCCAGAGATGCCGGCCGTCCCGGGATCCCGATCGCCCGGCGTCGTGGGGCGGTGGGCAGTCAGGCGAACCGCGCGGTCCTGTGCTGCGCGGTCCTGTGCTGTGGCCCGCACGGGTGTTCCTGAGGTTTCCGTCCCCGCAACGAGCGTCTGGCGTGATCGACGAGACGGCCCGCCCGTTCGGGGCCGCCGGCCGCCGAGTTCCAGGGCTTCCCCCAGACGAGCAGGCGATTCTGCTGTCGGCAGATCGGGTCCGTTCAGCGAGCGATGCGAACGGATGTGCCATATGTTGATGGCATGACGCGAACGGGTGAGGTACTGACGGCGGCGGGCGGACAGCCTGTTCGCCCTGTGCTGCCCGATGGCGACAGGGCGTCCGGTGCGCCCGTGCCCGGCGGGGTCGTTGACGTGGCGGGCGTGCGGGCGGTGCGGGAACTACTGGCAGGCATGATCCTGCCCGGAGCCACTGACACCAGGTCTGGTGCTGTTGACTCGGTCGTGGATGCGCGGGCCGTGCAGGCCGAATGCGTCGACCTGCTCGGTGAGCTGGAGGCGGTCAAGAACGCGATCACCGCGACCCAAGCACGGCTGGCGGTCGTCCTGGACGAGGCCACGCGTGCCGAGGAGGCCCGGCAGTCCATTCGCGCCGAGCGGCAGGGTCGCGGGGTGCCGAACCAGGTCGGTGCTGCGTTGCGGGTGAGCCCGCATGCAGGGGCTGGGTTCGTGAGCACGTCCCGGGTGTGGGTCACGCAGATGCCCCACACGTTCAACGCGCTGCGCTCGGGGGTGTTGTCCCAGTGGCGGGCCACGCTCCTGGTGCGGGAGACCTCCCACCTGACGGTGGAACACCGTGCCCTGATCGACGAGGAGATCTGCGGCCCGGCACATCTGGCGGAGCTGGCGAGGATGGGCACCCGCCGCCTGGTCGCCCGCATCAAGGAACTCGCCGCCCGGCTGGACGTGCACGCGTGCGTGAAGCGCAACGCGCGCGCGGTGACCGAACGACGGGTGTCCATCCGCCCGGCACCGGACCTGATGGTCTACCTGACCGCCTTGGTCCCGATGGCCCAGGGTGTCCAGGCCTACGCCCAGCTCAAGACTCACGCCCAGACCACCAAGGCCACGGGGGACGAGCGTGGGGTGGGGCAGATCATGGCCGACACCCTCATCGAGCGCACCACCGGACGCGAGCCCGGCCATGCCGAGGATGTGCCGGTCACGATCAACCTGCTCGTCTCCGACCAGACCCTTCTCGCCCGTGGCGACGAGCCCGCTGTGGTCCTTGAAGGCACCCCCGCAGGGGTCGGCACCGTCCCGGCCCCGGTCGCCCGGAACCTGGCGGCACATGCGATCGACACCGACACCGCGTGGCTGCGCTCGATCTACGTCAACCCCCACGGACGGTTGGTAGCGACCACCTCGACGTCCCGGTTCCACCCCCAGGGACTAGCAAGCCTCTTGCGGGCCCGGGAACAGGGAATCTGCGCCACCACCTGGTGCGACGCCCCCGTGCGTCACCTCGACCACGTCACCCCGCACGCCGAGGGCGGACCGACCAGCCTCGACAACGGGCAGGGCCTGTGCGCCCGGTGCAACCACGCGAAGCAGGCACCCGGCTGGTCACAGAAGACCACCCAGCTCGACGGGCGGCACGCCGTAGAAACGGTCACTCCGACGGGGCACACCTATGTCTCGGTCGCACCCCCACCACCGACCCCGGCCTGGACCCCCGCGGTCGGCATGACCGGCCCCGCACCCGGTTACACCCCACGCAGCCGCTACCAGATCGGCTGCCAGACCACTCCCGCCCACGGCGCGATCGCCTACCGACCCAGCCCACCACGTCCGCAGCCACGCCCGGCCCACGGGCCACCTGGTCGAGCCCGCGCCCGATCACGTCGACCCGACCTCTCCTGGACTCACTCCACCTGACGCGAGGACAGGCGCGCCGCCCCCGCCGGCGGGGTGACCGCGCGGGCAAAGCAGGCCGAGACCGCGACCAGCACCATGACCAGCAGGATCGCGAGCCTCAGGGTCAGGTGCTCGCCGACGAACCCGAGCAGGGGCGGCCCCACCAGGAACGCGGTGTAGCCCGCCGTGGCGACGGCGCTCACGCGGCGTGCGGCGTTCAGCGGGTCGTCTCCGGCCGCCGAAAGGGCGACCGGGAAACCCAGTGAGGCGCCGATCCCCCAGAGCAGCACGCCGACCGCGGCCGGCCAGGCGGACGGCGCGAACGACACCAGGCCGATGCCGACGATCGCGAGCAGCGCGCTGACCACCATCACCGGCGTGCGGCCGAACCGGTCCAGGAAGTACCCGCCGCCGAACCGCCCGATCGCCATGGACAGGCCGAAGAACGCGTAGATCAGCGACGCCGTCGCGGCCGACAGGTCGAACCCGTCGACCATGATCAGCGGCAGCCAGTCGTTCGCCGACCCCTCGGCCAGGGCCATGCCCAGCACGATCACGCCGATGGCCAGGGTGCGCCGCTCGCGCCACACCGCGAGGAACGCGCCGACGGTCTCGCCGAGCGGACGGCGCCGCTGCCCCGCGTCGGCGTCCTCGCGGCCGACGGCGGGCGCGAGGTTGGCCACGAGGACGACCGAGGCGACCGCCGTCAGCGCGGCGACCGCCAGCAGGTGGGCCGCCACCGGGACGTGCACCAGGTTCGCGCCCAGGCCCACGAGCCCGCCCACGCAGATGCCGAAGCTATAGCTGCCGTGCAGGCTGGGCACCACGGTGCGCCGGAGCGCCCGCTCGACGTCGACGCCCTCGACGTTCTGCCCGATCTCGCCCGAGCCCATGCCGTACCCGAACGACGCCAGGCCCGCGGCCACGAGCCAGCCCTGCCCGGCCGCGGTGCCGAGCGCCACCACGGCGACGCCGAGCACGATCGCGACCATGCCCCACAGCACGACGAACCGGGCGCCGCGCCGGGCCACCAGGGTGCCGGCCACGGCGATACCCACCATCGAGCCCGCCGACAGCCCGGCGATGATCAGCCCCATCTCGGCCGTGCTCGCACCGGTCGCGTCGCGTATGGCGGGCGTGCGGGACACCCACGTGGCCATGGACACGCCGGTCATGAAGAAGGACACGAACAGGGCGGCCCGCCGGCGCTGCGCCGACGGCGTCAGGTGCGCGCTCACAGCACCCGGGCCAGCGCGTCGAGCGCCTCCAGCGGCTCGGGCCCGACAGGGATGAAGACGCTGGACGTGACGCCTGCGCGGCCGAGCTCGTCGATGCGCTCCCGCACCTGGGCGGGCGTGCCCGCCAGCGCGAGGCGGGCGACCCACTCGTCGGGCAGGCGCTCGACGAACTCCGCGCGGGAGACGGACGAGGCGCGCAGCGCCGCGAACTCCTCGGCGAACGGGAGCGGCGCGACGTGCGGCGCCCAGTCGGGCTCGCCGATCCACTCGAGGCCGGGCCGGGCGGTCCGCAGCGCGGCCGCCGCGTCGTCGTCGACGGCGCCGATGTTGTAGGCCACCAGCCGGTGCCCGCCCCGCGGGGCGATCGCGTCGAGGGCGGCCGCGGCGTACTCGGGGCCGACGGGCTCGGCGAGCACGGTGCCGTCGGCCACCCTGCCGGACGCCGCCAGGGACCGCGGGCCGCGCACGCCGAGCAGCAGGGGCGGCACGGCGTCGGGCACCGCCGAGGGGTCGAGCCGCAGGTCGCCGGCTTCCCCACCGCCGAGCAGGGTCCGGAGCGTGGTCACGTACTCCGCGAGGTAGGTGAGGGGCCGCGCGGGCCAGGCGCCCGCCTGCCGCATCCAGCCCGGCATGCCGTGCCCGACGCCGACGTCGGTGCGGCCGGGGTGGAGCTGCTCCAGCGTGGCGATCTCCATCGCTGCGAAGGCGGGGTTGCGCACCGCGGCGGGCAGGATCCCGATGCCGACGCGGATGCCTTCGGTCGCGCCCAGCACGGCGGCGGCCTGCACCAGCCCGCCACGGAAGCCCAGGTCCTCCACGACCCAGAGCTCGTCGAAGCCGAGCCGCTCCGCGGTGCGCGCGTACGGGAGCACCTGGGCGGCGGGCAGGTCACGCGGGAGCACGACACCGATCTGCGGAGAGGTCATGGCGCACGTTCTATCAGATCGATTCGAGGCGCGCCGAACCGCCCACGCCGGACGCCGTCGCGGGGCCGCTCAGGTCGCCGAGGCGGGCAGCGTGACGTCGAGCCGGAAACCCTGCGGCACGTGCGCGGCCCGCACGTCCCCGCCGTGCGCCTCGACGATGCCTCGGACGATGGCCAGCCCGAGCCCCGCGCCGGGCGACCCGGCGGCGGGCGATCCGGAAGGGACCCCCGCGTCGGGTGTCCGGGCGGCGCTGGCCCGCCAGCCGATCTCGAACATGCGCGTGAGGTCCTCGCCGTCGACGCCGCTGCCCTGGTCGAGCACGGAGAGCACCAGCCGGTCGCCGCGCTGCTCGGCGGAGACCAGGACCTCGGACCCGGCCGGGGCGTGGCGGATGCTGTTGGTCAGCAGGTTCACCACCACCCGGGTCAGCTCGTGCGGGTCGGCGCGAACCGTCCGGCCGGCGACGCCCGCGTGCTCGATGCCGATCTGCTTCGCGACGGCGAGCTGGTGCACGTCGGCCACGGCGTCGGACACCACGTCCAGCAGCGCGACGTCCTCCCGGCGGAGCCGCAGCGCGCCGCTCTGGATCTGCGACAGCTCGAACAGATCGTCGACCAGCCGGTTCATCGTGGCGACCTGCACCCGGATGCGCCGGACGTAGTCGGCCGGGTCCGCGACGGCGCCGTCGTCCAGCGCCTCGGCAAGGGCGCTGACCCCGGTCAGCGGGGTGCGCAGGTCGTGCGAGATCCAGGCGAAGAACTGGCGGCGTGCCGCATCGAGCTGCTCGATCTCGGCGCGGGCCGCGGCGAGCCGCTCCGAGGCGACGGCGAGCTGCGCGGAGAGGTCGGCGAGCTCCCTGGCCGCGTAGGCCTCGGGGCTGACGACGGCGCCGCGGCCCACGCGCTCGACCGCGTCCCCCAGGTGGGTGAACGACCGGCTCACGGCGCGGGCGGTGAGCAGGATCGTGGTAAGGCTCAGCACCGCGGACAGCCCGACCACCCACAGGAGCACCTGCAGGTCGTGCAGCGAGAGGTACATCAAGGCCGCGATCACGAGGGTCGAGCAGACGATGGACGCGATCGCCGCGACCACCAGGACCACGAACGGGGCGGTGACCGAGCGCTGCCGGCTGCGGCGCAGGACCAGGAGCGCGAGCAGCGTGATCGCCGCCGTGCACACCGCGGCGGTGGCGAGGACGAGCAGCAGGTCGACCGGGGTGAGCATCATGCGGCGGCCCCGACGGTGAAGCGGTAGCCGCGCCCCCACTCGGTGAGCAGGTAGCGCGGGAACCGCGGCTCGGGCTCGATCTTCTCGCGCAGCCGCCGCACGTGCACGGTCACGGTGGACGCCTCGCCGAAGCTCCAGCCCCACACCTCGCGCAGGAGGTCGTCCCGCGTCAGGGTGCGGTCCGGGTTCTGCAGCAGGAACAGGAACAGCTCGTACTCCCGGGACGTGAGCGTCATCTCGGCGTCGGCCGCCCAGATGCGCCGGTGCGCGGGGTCGACGCGGAACGGCCCCAGCGTGAACGGCGACGGCGCGACGTGCAGCCCCCGGCTGCGCCGGACCAGGGCGTCGATCCGGAGCTGGAGCTCCCGCAGCGCGAACGGCTTGACCACGTAGTCGTCGGCGCCGTGCTCCAGCCCGTCGATCCGCTGCTCCACGGCGTCCAGGGCGGTGAGCATGATGATCGGCGTGCGCGGCGCGGCCGCGCGGACCTGGCGGCACAGCTCGTCGCCGCTGACGCCGGGCAGCATCCGGTCCAGGACCAGCACGTCCGGGCGCGCCGTGCGCAGTGCGTCGCGGGCCACGAGCCCGTCCCGCAGCGCCGTGACGGCGTACCCGCGGCTGCCCAGGTAGTCGGAGACCACGGCCAGGACGGTCTCGTCGTCCTCGACGACCATGACCTCGACGCGTGCTCCCATGCCCGGCAGCGTAACCGCGAGCGCACCGGCCGAGTTGTTACGCCCCTGCAAGACTCCCGCGTCCCCGGACCCTGCTGAGCTGCTCGGCGTGGGACGCGTCCGGCTCAGCCGAGCGAGCGCAGCGCCTCGATGACGGAGGTGATGTGCGTCCGCATCGCGGCCTCGGCCGCGGCCGGGTCGCGGGCCACGACCGCCTCGATGACGGCCTCGTGCTGGGCCAGCGAGACCGCCGACCGGCCGGGCACCCGCGAGAGCGCGAACTGGTGACGCACCATCTGGCCGTGCAGCTGCGCCACGATCCGGTTGGCGGTCTCGTGCCGCGCGATCTCGCGCAGGGTGGCGTGCAGCTCGGCGTTGAGGTCGCTGTAGACCGCCGACTCGCCGGCGTCGACGGCCTCGCGCATCCGCCGTCCGATCCCCGAGAGCCGGGTCTCGTCCGCCTCGGTGAGCCGCTCGGCGGCCCGCGCGGCCACCAGCCCCTCGACGACGCGGCGGATCTCGCTGATCTCGATGGCCTCGTCCAGGCTGATCTCGCGGATCCGCGCGCCCCGGTTCGGCTGACGCTCGACCAGCCCCTGGGCCACGAGGTCCTGGAGGGCGGCGCGCACCGCGAACCGGCGTGCGCCGAACTGCTCGCACAGGTCGGCCTCGACCAGCCGCTGACGTGGCGAGAAGTCACCCCGCAGGATCGCCGCTCGCAGCTCGTCCCGCACCTGGGCGTCGTCCACCATCACGTCCCCTTCGCCGTCGTCCCCCGCCACCCCCGGGCGCGAAGCAATTGTCAACAATACCGAGCAGCGTACCCGCCGCACGCCGTGGTCCGCGGCACCCGGAGGGTGCCGCGGACCGTCGGGACCTGCGACGTCGCCTCAGCGCGCGCCGGCGGCACCCACCTCCGCCGCGGCCTGCGCGGCCAGCCGGGCCTTGCGCGTCGCCGGCCCGAAGACCGCCAGTGCCAGCGCGCCCACCACCCACGTGCCCGCGATGAAGTAGAAGACGGTCTGGTACCCGTGCCCGCTGTAGAGGCCGGCGATGATCAGCGGCCCCACGGCGTTGGACAGACGGCCGAGCCCGTACGAGATCGACGTGCCGAGCGAGCGGCCCTTGGTGTCGTACAGCTCGGGCGAGTACGCGTAGGCCAGCGCGGTGTAGCCACGCTCGAACAGGTTGACCAGGAACCCGAACACGACGATCAGCACGGGTGTGAAGGTGAGCCCGTACAGCAGACCTGACCCGGCGATGACCAGGGCGAACACGACCAGGCACCACTTGCGCTCGAACCGGTCGGTGACCTGCGCGGCGAGGAACGAGCCCAGCGGCGCGCCCACGGTGGTCAGGGCCACGAAGAAGATGGAGTCCTCGACGCTGATCCCCTCGGCGGCCAGGAGCGTGGGCGCCCAGGACGAGAAGCCGAAGAACCCGATGGTCTGGGTGATCCACAGGACAGAGAGCAGGAGGGTCGGGTAGAGGAACTTCTTGTCCTTGAGCATCGCCAGCCCGGCCCGGGTGACGGGACCGGCCTCGACGGGCTCCGCGACGTCGGGCAGCGTGCCGTGCTGCGCCACGGCCTGCGCCTCCAGGTCCCGCAGCACCGCGTCGGCCTCGTCGTGCCGGCCGCGGGACTCCAGCCACTGCGGCGACTCGGCGAGCTTGCGCACGAAGAACAGGAAGAGGACCCCGAGCGAGCCCCACAGGTAGACGAGCCGCCAGGACCAGTCGTTGATCGGCACCACGAAGGACGCGATGAGGTTGGTGGCGGGCGTGCCGCAGATGCCGATCATGATCACGTACGCCTGGTACTTGCCCCGCTTGGCCCGGGGGAACAGCTCGTTGATGTAGACCACGGCCACGACCGTCATCGCGGACAGGCCCGCGCTGGTCATGACGCGGAACAGGCCCATCGAGAAGATGTCCCAGGCGAAGATCGTGGCGAACGACCACAGCGAGAACCACACCGTGGTCGCCACCAGGGTGCGCTTACGGCCGAGCCGGTCGGCGAGCCCGCCGGCCACGATCGACCCGATGAACATGCCGACGAACGACAGGGACGTCACGTACGCCACGTGGTTGACGCTCGCCCCCCACTGCTCACGGATGACGGGCGCGGTGATCGCGAACGTGTTGATGTCCGCGAACTCGAAGAAGTAGGTGAAGGCCAGGGCGACCATCGTGGTCTTGTGGAACTTCGAGATCGGCAGCCGGTCGATCCGGTTGGCCGCGTTGGTCCGGTTGGGCAAGGCAGAACTCCTCTGTTTCCGCGGGCGTCGTCGCCCGGGGGGTCTCAGGCCTCCGTCGGCCAGTACAGGCGGCGGGGGTTGTCCACGAGCAGGGCCTGCTGCAGCTCGTGAGTGGGTGCGATGTGCGGGATGTGGTCCACGAGCAGCCCGTCGTCGGGCATGTGGTCCTTGAGGTTGGGGTGGGGCCAGTCGGTGCCCCACAGCACGCGGTCCGGGAAGCGCTCGACGACCTTCCGGGCGAAGGGGACCACGTCGGTGTACGCGTGGCGCTCGCCGTCCAGGGCGGCCGGGCCGGTGACGGTGAGGCGCTCCGGGCAGGAGACCTTGACCCACACGTCGTTCGCCGCGACGAAGTCGAGGAACTCCGCGAACTCGGGCCCGTCGGGGTCCTTCGTGACGTCGGGGCGGCCCATGTGGTCCACGACGAGCGGCACCGGGAGCGCGGCGAAGAAGTCCTTCAGGTCCGGCAGGTCGGCGGCCTCGAAGTAGACGACGACGTGCCAGCCGAGCGGCGCGATCCGGGCCGCGATGGTCTCCAGGGCCGCGGTGGGCACGGCGTCCACCAGCCGCTTGACGAAGTTGAACCGCACCCCGCGCACCCCGGCGTCGTGCAGGCGGCGCAGCTCGGCGTCGGTGACGTCCGCGCGGACGGTGGCGACCCCGCGGGCGCGGCCCGCGGAGCGCTCCAGGGCGTCGACCAGGGCGCTGTTGTCCGCGCCGTGGCACGTGGCCTGGACGATGACGTTGCGGCTCACGCCCAGGTGGTCGCGCAGGTCGAAGAGCTGCTGCGCGGAGGCGTCGACGGGCGTGTACTTGCGCTCGGGCGCGAACGGGAACCGCTCGGCGGGGCCGAACACGTGGCAGTGCGCGTCCACGGCGCCGTCGGGCAGCGTGAAGGCGGGCTTGGTCGGCCCCTGGTACCAGTGCAGCCAGCCGGGAGTGACGTCGGTGTCAGTCATGGTGCGTCCTCAGTTGCTAGGGGTCAGTCCGTGTAGGTCAGGCCGAGCTCGACCAGCCGGGGCCGCATGTCGTACAGGTCCAGGCCGAGCTCGCCGGCGGCGAACCGCTCCCGCTTGGCGGTCTCGTTCTCCTCGCGGCGGCGGGCGGCCTCGGCCACCTCGGCGGCCCGCGCGGCGGGCACGACGACGACGCCGTCGGCGTCCGCCACGACCACGTCACCGGGGGTGACCAGCGCGTTGGCACACACGACCGGCACGTTGACCGACCCGATCGTGGCCTTGACGGTGCCCTTGGCGTTGATGGCGCGGGAGAACACCGGGAAGTCCATGGCGCGCAGCGTGTCCACGTCGCGGCAGCCGCCGTCGATCACCAGGCCGCGGGCGCCGCGCGCCTTCATCGAGGTGGCGAGCAGATCGCCGAAGAACCCGTCCTCGCTCTCGGTGGTGCAGGCGGCCACGACCACGTCGCCGGCGCGTACCTGCTCGGCGGCGACGTGCAGCATCCAGTTGTCGCCGGGCTGGAGCAGCACGGTGACGGCGGTGCCGCACATGGCGGCGCCCTCGTACACCGGACGCAGGTAGGGGCGCATGAGGCCGAGGCGGCCGAGGGCCTCGTGGACGGTGGCGACGCCGAAGCGCGACAGCGCCTCGACGGCGGCCGGGTCGGCGCGCCGGATCTTCGTGTGGACGACTCCGAGCTCAGACACGGGTCAGCCCCCTCTCGGTCAGGCGTCGGTCGAGCAACGGGTAGACGCGGCGGGCGTTGCCCTCGAACAGGGCGTGCACGGTGGCGTCGTCGAGGCCCCGGGCGGCGGCGTGGGACTCGACGTAGCGCCGGGTGTCGTCGAAGTGGTGGCCGGTACGCGGGTCGATGCCGCGCACGGCGCCGATCATCTCCGAGGCGAACAGCACGCCGGGGTGCGGAATGACGTCGAGCAGCAGGTCGGCGCCGGGCTGGTGGTAGACGCAGGTGTCGAAGAAGAGGTTGGTGCCCAGCATCTCCTCGGGCTCCGGCTTGCCCAGGGCCTGGGCGAGGCCCCGGAACCGGCCCCAGTGGTAGGGCACCGCTCCCCCGCCGTGCGGGATCACGAGCCGCAGGTCCGGGAAGTCGGCGAACAGGTCGCCCTGCAGGAGCTGCATGAACACCGTGGTGTCGGCGTTGAGGTAATGGGCGCCGGTGGTGTGGAACGCGGGGTTGCAGCTCGTGGAGACGTGCACCATGGCGGGCACGTCGAGCTCGACCAACTTCTCGTAGACCGGGTACCAGGAGCGGTCGGTCAGTGGCGGCGCGGTCCAGTGCCCGCCGGACGGGTCCGGGTTGAGGTTCACGGTGACGGCGCCCAGCTCGGTCACGGCCCGTTCGATCTCGGGGACCGACGTGGCGGGGTCGGCGCCCGGCGACTGCGGGAGCATGGCGCCCGCGGCGAACCGGTCGGGGTAGAGCCCGGCCACCCGGGCGCACAGGTCGTTGCAGATGCGCGCCCAGGCGGTGGAGGTGGCGAGGTCGCCCACGTGGTGGGCCATGAACGACGCGCGGGGCGAGAAGACTGTGACGTCGATGCCGCGCTCGTCCATCTGCCGGATCTGGTGCGCTTCCAGGGTCGCGCGGATCTGGTCGTCACTGATCCGCGGGCCGGCCGGGTCGGGGGCCAGTCCCGGGTCGGCCAGGGCGGCGACCTGCGCCTCGCGCCAGGCGGCTAGCGGCTCGGGGGCGGTCGTGTAGTGGCCGTGCACGTCGATGATCACGCGGTGGCCTCCTCGTTCTGGTGTGCGGTCGGTTCGGTGGTCGGGTCCCAGACGGCGCGCGGCACCAGCACCTCGCCGGTCATGAGCAGGCGCGCGGTGCGCAGCAGCGCGGAGCGGACGACGACGGGCGGGTCACCGTCGTCGAGCCCGAGCGCGACCGAGAACTCCCCCGACGGGTGCTCGACGGAGACGGTGACGTCGCGGCCGCCGTCGGGCACCGGAGCCGAAGGAGTGGCGCCGCCGGACGCCGCGGCGACGTCGTGCGCCACGCTCCCCGGCAGCACGCGGGCCGTGGCCACGGTGACGGCGGCGAGCACGCCGATGGACTGGTGGGCCGTGTGCGGGATGAGCGAGCGGGTGGCGAGGTCGCCGCCCGCCGACGGCGCCGACACGAGTGTCATCTTGGGGTAGTTCCGCGCGGTCACGTCGCCGAGCCCCATGGCCGCGCCGCAGACCAGCCGCAGGCGCTCGACCCGGTCCTTGAGCCCGGCGTCGCCGTCGATCTCCGCGGGAGTCTCGTCGCCGCGCGCGCCGAGCCGCTCCGCGCGGACGATCACGAGCGGCTGGCCGTTGTCGATCAGGGTCACCTCGACCTCACCGAGCCCCGGCACGACGACGGTGTCGCGCACGTTTTCGGTGGGCAGCAGGCTTCCGGCGACCGATCCCGCGGTGTCGAGGAACGCGATCTGGACGGGCGAGGCCGAGCCCGGCACGCCGTCGATCCGGGCGTCGCCCGCGTACTCGACGTACCGCCCGTCGGGCCCGGCCGGCGTGCGCACGGTGATCTCGGCGACCGCGCCGGTGTTGCGGGTCAGCACCCGGGCGGTGGTGGTGTCCCCGGCCGGCGTCAGCAGCCCCGTCTCGATGGCGAACGGCAGCACCGCGGCCAGCATGTTGCCGCAGTTCGGCGTGGTGTCCACGGTGCCCGACGCCGGCTGGAGCTGCGCGAACGTCCACTCGACGTCCACGTCGCCGGACCCGGGCGACACGATCCCTACCTTGCTGGTCAGGGGGTGCGCGCCGCCCAGGCCGTCGATCTGGCGGGCGTCCGGCGAGCCCATGGCCGCCAGCAGCACGGCGTCACGCGTGCCGGTGTCCGCGGGCAGCGCCCGGGCGTCGAAGAACAGGCCGCGCGAGGTGCCGCCCCGCATGACGAGACAGGGCACTGCGGTCTGCGATCCCGTCGTGCGGGCACGGCGGTAGGACGGGCCATCGGTGGCGGTCACTGCGCTCCTCCTCCATGAGGCGTGTCCCGGCACCGTAGCCCATCAACAATCTTGTTGACAATTTTGTCGCCGAAGAATGCCTACCCCTGGGCCCGCCACGGTCCCCACGGCGTGCCGGGCTTCTCGTTGCGCGTCCACCACTGCGCCACGTAGGTGCGGCCCTCGTGCACGGCCACGGACCCGGCCTCGAAGATGCGCGACGGCGTCCACCGCGCCGCGCCGTCCTGCTCGGCGATCTGCTCCCACGGCCCGTACGGCGCACCCGGCTCCTGGCCGCGCGTCCACCACGCCGCCCGCCAGGTGGAGCCCTCGTACGAGATCTCGTCACCCGCGGTGTAGACCGCCGACGCGTCCCAGGCGGGGACGGCCGGCGCGCAGGCGTCGTCGCACACGCTGAACGAGGCCAGCACGGCCTTGTGGTCGGACGGCCAGACGGCGTCCGGCGTGCGGATCTCGTCGGCGCTGTCGTCCTCGACCCGCTCGTTCCGCACGATCGTCGACTGCGGCCCCACCACGGCCGCGTCGTCGATCGTGACCCGCTCGTCGGGCGTGACGAACACGTAGTCGATCCGGTCGCGCTCGTCGGCCTCGGGCGCCCAGGTGAGCTCCGACGTCGGGAAGAGCGGGTTGTCGGACGGCCAGGTGACGCCGGGGTTCGCGACCGGGTCGGGGTAGACCTCGCGGAACGCGTCGACCAGCCCGCCGTCGAGCAGCGTCTTCGTGGACTGCCACGGGATCACCAGGCCGTTGTGGTCCTGCAGGTCCGCGGTCTCCTCCGTCCAGTCCTGCACCGACGGCTCGTTGAAGTCGCCGCCGACCACGGCGATGCGGCCCGCGGCACGCTCGGCCTGGACGTCGGCGACGAGTGCGGCGGCCGTGGCCGGGCGGCCGGACTGCCGGTTGGCCTCCAGGACCGCGTCCACGTCGGTGACGGGGCCGCCCGGCAGCTTGTCCCACGTGTCCCAGCCGTCGGGCCAGTCGCCCTGGACCGCGCCGCCGTAGCCGCGCGGCAGGTACGTGGCGTACCAGCGGTACTCCAGGTGGCCGCCGTAGGCCACCACCTCGGTGCCGTTCACGTCGAGCACGGCCTTGGTCCACCAGCGGTCGACCGTGCTGGTCTCCAGGATCGGGTAGCGCGACACGATGCCGGTGTCGGTCGCGGTCACGTGGTCGTAGCCGAGCAGCGCGGCCACCTGCGCGGGCGCGTCGCCCTGCTCGGGCAGGAACGTCACGTCGGCGTCGGTCCCCGTCAGGATGTCGGCGATCTCCCGCGCGGCGTCGTCGATCTGCGTGCCGCCGTGCCACACGTTGAACGCGAGCACGTTGAGCTCGCTCACGCCGTCCACCTCGGGCTTGGGCTCGGCCGCGGCGGCCACGGGTGCGGTGGCCAGCGCGGCGATCGTCGCGGCGGCCGTCGTGCCGGCGGCGACGGTCGCGAGCAGCCGTCGAAGGCGTACGGGTGCGGATGACATCAGTGTTCTCCCCGGTTCGGAAATCGGTGCGGACGCGACGCTACGAGGCACGCGTGGCCGGACCGTGGCCAGGAGGTGAACGCGCCCGGGGTTGATAGGTCGCATCATCACCTTGACCCCCGGACCGCGCACGCAAGAGATTCGACCCCGAACGGCCCGGGCGGCATCCGCGCCGCCGCGCACCGGAGCGCGGCGACCGCCGGGCCTGAGCGGAGTCACCATGGAATCGGACCGCAAGCTCCTGCTGGACCGGCGCAGCCTGATCCTGGGCTCGGCGGTGCTCGGCTCGGCCGCCGCCCTCGGCGTCGCCTCGCCACCCCGCGCGGCCGCCGCCGTGCCCGGCTTCCCCACGTTCAACCGGGTCGGCGCCGCCCTGGACAAGTCGGCCCTGGCCTACAACCCGACCAACGAGCTCATCTTCCCGTCGATCCGCAACGTCGCCGGCACGGTCCAGAACCCCCTGGGCAACTGGTACATGTACTACGCGCCGCACGACGCGCCCGGCGGGATCTGCCTGGCCTACGCCGACTCCCTGAACGGCCCGTGGCGGGAGTACCCGGGCAACCCGATCATCTCCCGCACCTGGTCGCCCCACTACTCCGTCAGCCACGTCTCCAGCCCGCACGCGGTCTGGAACGCCGCGGACGGCCGGATGTACCTGTACTTCCACGGGGAGAACACCACCACCCGGGTCGCGTCGTCGGCCGACGGGCGGAGCTTCACCTACGAGGGCACGGTCCTGACCACCGCGATGATGCCCTCGAACGTCACCGAGACGTCCTACGCGCGGGTGTTCCCGCGCCCCACGAAGTCCGACACCCAGATCATGCTGTTCATGGGCATGCAGGCCGGGACCCGCAAGATCTTCATCGGCTGGTCCAACCGGCTCACCTCGGGCTGGCAGTTCAAGCCCCAGCCGCTGATCTCGCCGGCCGCGGGCGAGGGCGGCCAGCTCTCCGGCGCCCACTACTGGTCGCGCAACGGGGGCGGTCACGTGGTCTATCACGGCGGTTCCGGCAGCATCCACGTCGCCGACGTCGGCACCAGCTTCGACCGGGAGAACCACCTGGGCGTGCTGTACACCGAGCCGGTCGCCACGCGGGCCGCCGCCCCGAGCTTCGCCGAGGAGGGCGGCCGGCTGTACATGTTCTACGAGGCCGGGCAGCGCTCGAGCACCAACATCGCGGTGGCCCGCACGAACTAGGGCACCCGGGCCGGCCGAGCCCCGGCGCTCAGCCGGTCCGGGCGGTCTCGCCGGCGACCGCCGCCCACCGTTCGGCACGCAGCAGCAGGAACATCGGCGGGAGCATGAGCAGCACCCACGCCAGCTCCATCCACCCGAAGAGCCACAGGGCGAGGTAGAAGACGATCACGCACAGGTAGGCGAACCGGGTCAGGCGGCCGCCGCACATCGCCAGCACCCCCACCACCGCCTCGAACGCCGCCAGCAGGCCGATGAACAGGACCTGGTTCGGCTCCACGACCTCGTGCCACGTGTCGGTCACCCAGCCGAAGAACGACGGGTCGGCGAAGTCGCCGTAGTCGACCCCGGTGACGAGGTTGACCAGGTGCACGACCGCGCCGCCCAGGAGGAACAGGACGCCCACGGCGCCCCGCCCCACGTACCGCGCCACCGAGCTCCGGTAGGCCAGCAGGCCCGCGACGACGGTCGCGATCCCGCAGGTCACCCACAGGATGATCACGAGCATCGCGTCCTGCACGGTCATCACCTCCGTGGGGCTCGTGCTCCGCTCCTTGCCCCAGTCTCCGCCTGCCCGGGCCGGCGGGCAGGAGCCGAAGGTCCCGCCACCCGACGGCATTGGTCCCTGGCCGGCCGGGACCCCCGGGGAGCAGGATCGGGGCAGAGGGACGGAGGCGAGCACGATGATGTACTACGGGACCTACGGGATGGGCATGTGGGGCATGCTGCTGATGCTGGTCGGCAGCGTGCTGCTCTGGGGACTGGTCGTGGGCGGTGTGGTGCTGCTGGCCCACTACCTGCGCAACCCGGGACCGCCGGTCAGGACCGCGGGCGAGGACCCGACGGCCCGGCACCTGCTGGCCCAGCGCTTCGCCCGCGGCGAGATCGACGAGAACGAGTACCACCGGCGGCTGAGCGTCCTGGACGCCACGCCACCGCGGCCGCCCGGCCGCTGAGCGAGGCAGGCGTCGCCCGGCCGCCGTCAGCCGAGCACGACGACGAGCGAGCCCGAGGCCCGGCCGGACCTGAGGTCCGCGAGCGCGGCACCGGTCTCGTCGAACGGGTACCGCGTCACCGCCGGGACGATGCCCAGCGCGTCCGCCAGCCGCAGGAGGGCCGCGCCGTCGGCCCGGGCACGGTGGTGTGCTCGGCGAATCCGCCGTGGGCGTCCCACCCGGTGTAGCGGGAGCCCGGGCAGAGGTTCTCCCGCCCCTCGCGGCACCAGGGCCCAATGTCCCGACGCGTGACCTGTGTCACGGGGTCCCGAACACGTCCTAGCATGTGGCGACCGACCGTCGTCGCCGACAAAGGAGCCCTTCGTGGACGTCCCGTTCTACTGGGTGGACGTGTTCGCGGCCACGCCGCTGACCGGCAACCCCCTCGCCCTCGTCCCCGACGCGGACGCCCTCCCGGAGCACACGATGGGCGCCGTCGCGCGGGAGCTCAACCAGTCGGAGACGACGTTCCTGGTGCGGCCCGACCGCCCCGGCGCGGACCACCGGCTGCGCTCGTTCACCCCCGGTGGCGTCGAGGTCTTCGGCGCGGGGCACAACGCGATGGGCGCCTGGATCTGGCTGGCGCTGTCCGGCCGGCTGGACCCGGACCGGGACACGTTCGTTCAGCAGATCGGCGACGACCTGCTGAACGTGCGGGTGTCCGGGCGGCCCCCGTCGGCCGTCGAGGTCTCGATGGAGCAGTCCGCCCCGCGGTTCCTGGGCAGCGTCGAGGACCGGGCCGCGCTGGCCGCCGTCCTGGGCCTGGCTGCCGAGGACCTCGACGCCGACCGGGTCGCCGAGGTGGTCTCCACCGGCGCGGAGCACCTGCTCGTGCCCCTGCGGAACGCCGCGGCGGTCGACTCCGCCCAGCCGGACACGGCCGGGCTGCGCGCGCTGCTGGCCGACGCCGGCGCCGAGGGCTGCTACCTCTACACGGTGCGTCTCGACGACCCAGCGGCCCCTGTCGCCACGGCCCCCGACGCCGCGACCGGTGTCAGCGCCTACACCCGGTTCTTCAACCCGACCGTGGGGATCGCCGAGGACCCGGCGACGGGCACCGCCGCCGGCCCCCTGGCCGCCGTCCTGGTCCGGGACGCGCTCGCGCCCGACCCTGCGCGGATCGTCGTCGAGCAGGGGCGCAAGCTCGGTCGTCCCAGCCTCATCACGCTCGGCGTCGACGGGCCGCTGGTGACGATCAGCGGCTCCGGGATCGTCGTCGCCGAGGGGACGCTGCACCTGTGAGCCGGGCGGCTGACCTGCCCGACCGGCTGGAGATCTCGGGGACGACGTTCGCGCGCGTCGAGTCGCCCGGAACGCTCGCCTGCTGGACGGCGACCGCGGGACCCGCCGACGACCTCCCGCCCGTGAGCGTCGTCATGGAGCCGGCCGCGGCGCCGGACCAGCGGGCGTCGGACCTGGCCGCGGTCGTCCTGGCCCGGTTCGGCGAGCTCGCCGACGTCGGCGCCGACTACCTGCGGCACCGGCTCCGGGAACCGGGGTTCGGTCTGAGCGGCACCGAGCTCGGGATGCTGGACGCCGCCGGGCCGCCGTTCGCCGAGCCGGCGGCCGTGGTCTGGGCGGACGGGACCTGGCTGCTGCGGTTCGCCGAGTCCGACCTCGCCATGGCTGACCCGTACGGGATCGGCGTGCTGTTCGAGGGCACGGTCCCGTCCGGAGTCGAGGACCTCTCGGAAGCCGACCTGCTGTAGGACCGACGGTCAGGGCACCTCGACCACGATCTTGCCCAGGTTGTCCCCCGCCGCCAGCCGAGCGAACGCGGCGGGCGCCTCCTCCAGCGGGCAGACCTCGTCGATCACGGGCACGACGGCGCCGTCGGTCACCAGGGCGGTGACCTCCTCCAGGTCCGCGCGCGACTGGGGCACCATCAGCACGCCCACCTGCTTGCCGGTGGATCCCTTGAGCACGGGACCGGCGGCGAACGTCGCCAGCAGCACGCGCGTGCGGCCGCCGACCATGAGGTAGGCGCCGCCGGTCCGCAGCGCACGGTGCACCCGGTACGGCGAGCGGGAGGCCACCAGGTCCACCACCCGGTCGTACCGGTCACGCTGGTCGGCCCAGTCGCAGCGCTCGAACGCGATGGTGTCGTCGGCACCGAGCCGGAGCAGGTGGCCGGCCTTGTCGCTCCGGTCCACGGCCGTGACCCGGGCACCGAGATGCTTGGCCAGGCCGATCACGAGCGCGCCGCCCGCGCCGCCCGCCCCGTTGACCAGCAGCCGGTCACCCGGGTGCAGACCCCGGGTGGCCCGCAGCGCGATGCACCCCGCCTGCGGGATCGCCGCGGCCTCGACGAACGAGAGGGCGGCCGGCTTGCGGGCGAGCAGCCGCGGCGACGTCGCGACGTACTCCGCGAGCCCGCCCCGGTAACCTGCCAGCTCACCGAACACGTCGTCCCCCGGGGCATGTCCGGTCACCGACCGTCCCACCGCGACGACGGTCCCGGCCACGTCCGACCCGGGCACCGGGTTGCGCGGCCGGCGCAGCCCGCCCACCCGGGCGTACGCCGGCCGGCCCACGAGGTTCTCGCGGTCCGACCCGTTCAGCGAGACAGCGCGGACCCGGACCAGCACCTCGTCGTCCGCCGGGACGGGGTCGGGGAGGTCACCGACCTCCACCACGTCGGCGCTGCCGTACCGGTCCTGGATGACGGCCCGCACGATGCCCTCCTGTCACGTGGTCGAGGGCCCCACCGTAGCCGCGCCGGGCGACCGGCGGGGGTGTTCGGGACGGGTTCACCCGGTGGTCAGGCTCCGGGTCGCCGCCCCACCCACGCCTTCGCCGGGTCGGGCCGGCGGTACGGACCCGCCGCGCTCGTCGTCTTGCCGAGCGCGACGAGCGACTCCGCGAGCGGCACCGCGCTGGTCACGCTGTCCAGCACGGGCACGCCGAGACGCCGTTCCAGCTCTATGTCGAGCCCTGCGAAGCCGGCGCAGCCGAGCACCAGGGCGTCGGCGCCCGCCGCGACGAGCCGGGCGCCCGCGGACTCCAGGGCCCGCGCCGTCTCGCCGACGTCGCCGATGTCGAGCACGGCGACGTCGGCCGCGGCCACGCCCGCAGGGTCATGGCCGTGCCGCGCGCCACGCGGGCGTAGCCCACCCAGTAGGTGGCCGCGAGCGTGACGACCATGAGCCACACGCTCGGGCCCACGGCCGCCGACAGCGCGATGAGCACGAGGATCACGGGCATCGCGAGCTGCACGTCGGCCCAGCCCATGAGCACGTTGTCGAGGCGGCCGCCGTGGTAGCCGGCGAGCAGGCCGACGACCATGCCGATGATCGCGTTGACGACCACCACCAGCAGCACGATGCCGAGCGAGACGAGCCCCCCGAGGGCCAGGCGGCTCGCCAGGTCGCGGCCGAGCATGTCGGTGCCGAGCGGGTGGGCGGCGTCGGTCAGCGGCGGCACGAACGCGCGCGACAGGTCCTGCGCGTACGGCGCGTAGAGCGGCAGGAACGGGGTGACCACGCAGAAGAGCACGACGGCGGTCACGAGCGCGACACCCGTCCGCTCCAGCGGGGTGAGGCCGGCGGCCGCGGCGACGACACGCGCCGCCCGCGGCTTCCTGACCAGGTCGGTGTCGGTCATCAGGCGCGCCTCACTCTCGGGTCGATGAGCGCGCTCGCGGCGTCGACCAGCAGGTTGGACAGGATGAACAGGGCGGCGACGACGATCAGCCCGGACTGCACGACCGGGAAGTCGCGCGAGTAGACGGCGCTGAGCATGAGCTGGCCCATGCCCGGCCAGGCGAACACGTTCTCGACGATCACCAGCCCGCCGAGGAACGAGCCGAGGTTGATGGCGGCGATCGTGAGCACCGGCAGGGACGCGTTGGGCAGCAGCTCGCCCACCACCACGCGGAACCGGTTCTCGCCGCGGGCCACCGCGGTCCGCGCGTAGTCGAGCCGCCCCTGCTCGGACAGCGAGTTGTCGAGCAGCCGGGTGTAGACCACGAACTGCGCGGTGGCGATGGTCAGCGCCGGCATGACGATCGCGAGCGGGTCCCGGTTGCCGAGCGAGGGCAGCCAGCCCAGCGTCACCGAGAACACGAGCACGAGCAGCAGCCCGAAGAAGAAGTCGGGGATGGCCTGCCGTGCCGAGCCGAGGCCGAGGAACGTGGTGCGCAGCGTGCGGCTGCGCGCGAGGTGCGTGGTGATGGTCGCGGCGAACGCCAGCACGAGCCCGAGCGCGAGGCCGATCGCGCCCAGGCTGAGCGACGCGGGCAGCCGCTCCAGCACGAGGTCCATCGACGAGACGCCGGCCTGCCGGTACGAGTCGCCGAAGTCGCCGCCGACGATGCCGCGCAGGTACTCGACGTACTGCACCGGCAGCGGCTGGTCGAAGCCGAGCCGCGTGTTGAGCTCGTCGATCTGCTCCCGGGTCGCGTTCTCGGTCAGCAGCAGCGCCGCGGGGCTGCCGCTCAGGCGGCCGAGCAGGAAGGCCACGGTGACGACCACGAAGACCGTCGCGAGCGCCTGCAGCGTTCGGGTGACGAGAAATCTCGCCATGGAGCACTCACCCCCTTCGAGGTTGTTCGAAATGATCTGTATACAGATTGGGCTGGATTTGTTTCATCTGCGTATCGGTCGGTTTCGGGTGAGTGAAACCTCCGAAGTGGGCCCGAGGGGCTTGTGACCTCGGAGAATCCCTGGAATTATGCGAGAGTTTCCGGCCCTCGGCGCGTGGAACGGTGACTGCGAAGGCGCGCGAAATGGGCCTGCGCAGAGCACGATCGACCGGGGGTCCGGCCATCTGGGATACAGAAACGAGTTCAGGAGGTCGCATGACCACACGCGTGCTCACGTCGGAGCAAGTGGAAGGACTGGTGGAGCCGGCAGGGCTCCTCGCCTCGCTCGACCAGGCGCACCGCTGGCTCGCGGCCGGGCTGGCGGCCCAGCCCGCCCCCCACGCCTTCCGGGCACCGGGCGACCGCACCGCGGACGGGCCGGCGGTCGTCCCCATGACCTCGTTCGCCCCGGAGCTCGGGCTGTTCGCGGTGAAGGTGCTCGCCGACCGACCCCGCGACCGGGCCGCGGGACTGCCCGCGCAGCGCTCCACCATCTCGGTCTACTCGGCCGAGACGGGCGAGTGCGTCGGCCTCCTCGACGGGCGCGCCGTCACCCGGCTGCGCACCGCCGCCGTGACCGCGCTCGCCTCCCGCGCGCTGGCCCGTCCCGGCGCGCGCACCGTCGCCCTGCTCGGGGCGGGCGCACTCGCCCGCGAGCACGCACTGGCGCTCGCCCACGTGCTCGACCTCGACGAGGTGCGCGTGTGGTCCCGCTCGGGGGTCCGGGGCGGCGAGCTCGCCGACTCCCTCAAGGCGGCAGGCCTGCCCGCGGTCCCGGCCGCCGACGCGCGCGCCGCCGTCGACGGGGCCGACGTCGTCTGCACTCTCACCCCGGCCGAGACGCCGATCCTGCGGGCGGACTGGCTCTCCCCCGGCACGCACGTCAACGCCGTCGGCTCGCCGCCCCGGCCCGAGTTCTCGGAGGTGCCGCCCGAGGTCTTCGCCCGCGCCGCCGTCACCGTCGTCGACGCGCGGGCCGTGGCGCTCGCCGACTCGGGCAACGTCCGCAACGCGATCGCGGCGGGCGCGCTGCGGGAGGCCGACCTCGTGCAGCTCGGCGAGGTGCTGGTCGGCCACGCCCCGGGACGCACGGAGGCGGCTGACCTCACGGTGTTCAACTCCGTCGGGCTCGGGCTGCAGGACCTCGCCGCCGCCGACCACGTGCTGCGTCGGGCGGCGGACGCGGAGGCTGGGACGATGGTGCGCACGCGGGCATGAGCCGGACACGCCCGGCCGGCACGGCAGCCCGTCCACCCCGCAGTCCGTACCCCGCAGTCCCTGAGGAGCCGCCCCGATGACCGAACCGCAGCCCGGACTCGGCGAGCCGCTGTCGGCGCAGATGTACCAGACCCTGCGCCGCGGCATCATCCTGGGCGACTACCCGCAGGGGTCGGCGCTCAAGGAGGCCCGCCTCGCCGACGAGCTCGACGTGTCGCGCATCCCCATCCGCGCGGCGATCCCGCACCTGGAGAACGAGGGCTTCCTGACGACGGCGCCGCGGCGCAGCGCCCGCGTCACGACCTGGACGGGGCGCGCCGTCAACGAGCTGTTCGACGTGCGCCTCTCGATCGAGTCGCTGGCCGCCCGCCAGGCGGCCACCGCGGTGCGCGAGGGCGCGAGCACGGCCTCGCTCACCGCGTCCCTCGACCTCGCGCACGCCGCCGTGGCGAGCGGCGACCGCCTGGAGATCGCCGAGGCGCACACGACCTACCACGAACGGGTCGTGGAGCTGGCCGGCAACGAGCTGCTCGCCTCGATCATGCGCGGCGTGCTGGGCCGCATGACGTGGCTGTTCTACCTCACCGCGGAGCGGGACCCCGCCGGGCAGTCGCACGAGCACGACGAGCTGCTGGAGGTCATCGCGTCCGGCAACGACCGGCTCGCCGAGTCGATCGCGTTCGCGCACATCGAGAAGGGGCGGGCGCCGTCGCTGGGCATCCTGCTGCGCGACGGGTGAGGCCCGTCCGGCCGGCGCTCGTTCGGGGACCGCCGAACCGGATTGAGAGTCGGGCCCCGCGGTGCGACAGTGGCAACGAGGAGGGGATCGTATGACCGACTCGCTCGCCGTCGAGGCACGAGGCCTCGTCAAGCACTTCACCAGCCGCAGGTCCGTCACCAAGGCCGTCGACGGGATCGACCTCTCGATCGCCGAGGGCAGCGTCTTCGGCCTGCTGGGCCCCAACGGCGCGGGCAAGACCACCGTGGTCCGGATGCTCGCCACCCTGCTGCGGCCCGACGCCGGCACCGCGACCGTGCTGGGCCACGACGTGGTGCGGGACGCCGACGCCGTGCGCTCCGCCGTCGGGCTGACCGGGCAGTACGCCTCCGTGGACGAGGACCTGACCGGCACCGAGAACCTGCTGATGCTCGCCCGGCTCTACGGCTTCGCCCCCGCCGCCGCCCGGCGGCGCGTCCAGGGCCTGCTGGAGGCGTTCGACCTGGACGACGCCGGGTCCCGGCAGGTCAAGACCTACTCCGGCGGCATGCACCGCCGCATCGACCTCGCCGCCTCGCTCGTGCTCGCCCCGCGCGTGCTGTTCCTGGACGAGCCGACCACCGGCCTGGACCCGCGCAGCCGCAACCAGGTGTGGGACATCGTGCGGGTGCTCGTGGACGACGGCGCCACCGTGCTGCTCACCACCCAGTACCTCGACGAGGCGGACCAGCTCGCGGACCGCATCGCCGTCGTCGACCACGGGCGCACCGTCGCCGAGGGCACCGCGAGCGACCTCAAGCGGTCGGTCGGCGAGGGCGCCGTGCACCTGCGGGTGGCCGAGGTGTCCGAACGTGCCCGGGCCGCCGAGATCACCGAGCGGGTCCTGCGCACCGAGGTCACCTTCGGCTCCGACCCGCACACGATCGCCGCGCGCGTGCCCGACGACGGCGCCGACGCCGTACCCCGGCTGCTGCCGGCGCTGGCCGAGGCCGGGATCAGCGTGCCCGAGTTCACGCTCGGCCAGCCGAGCCTCGACGAGGTGTTCCTCGCCCTGACCGGCCAGCCCCTGCCCGACGAGGACGCGGCCGCCGAACGGGACGCCGGCGCCCGGGAGACCACCGAGGTGCCCCGATGACCACGACGACCCTGCGCGACGCCGTCGCCCTCACCGAACGCCCCAGCCGGCCGTCCGCGCTCGGGACCACGCTGACGTTCGGCTGGCGCGCGCTGCTGAAGATCAAGCACGTGCCCGAGCAGCTCTTCGACGTGCTGGTCTCCCCCATCATCTTCACGCTGATGTTCACGTACCTGTTCGGCGGGGCACTGGCCGGCTCCACGCAGGCGTACGTCCAGTTCCTGCTGCCCGGCATCCTGGTGCAGACCATCCTGTTCGTGACGATCTACACCGGCTACACCCTCAACAACGACATCTCCAAGGGCGTGTTCGACCGGTTCCGTTCCCTGCCCATCTGGCGACCGTCGCCCGTCGTCGGCGCCCTGCTGGGCGACACGGTGCGCTACACGATCGCCTCGGTCATCACGATCGCGCTGGGCCTGGTGCTCGGCTTCCGGCCCGACGGCGGGTTCCTGGGCGTCGTGCTCGGGGTGCTGCTCCTGCTGGTGTTCGCGTTCGCGCTGAGCTGGACCTTCATCATCCTCGGGCTGCTGGTGCGCTCGCCCAACGCCGTCATGGGCATCTCGATGCTGGTGCTCATGCCGCTCACGTTCGCCTCCAACGTCTTCGTGGACCCCGCCACCATGCCGTCCGGCCTGCGCGCGTTCGTCGAGGTCAACCCCGTCAGCCACCTGGTCACCGCGGTGCGCGGCCTCATGGCGGGCAGCGCGGACACCTCCGAGATCCTCTGGGTGCTGATCGCGTCCGCCGCGCTCACGGCGGTGCTGGGCCCGATCGCGATGCACATCTACCGCACCAAGTCCTGACCGCACCGATCACGGGCTGCCTCGGCGGCGACTCGTTGACGTGCGTCGACACCGGTAACTACCCTCCGGGGTGGCCGGTGGTGTGCTCCACGGCGACTGCCGGCTCCTTGGCCCCGAACAAAGGAGTTCCGCCATGAGCACCCCGATCTCCCGCCGCACCGTGCTCGTCTCCGGCGCCGCCGTCGGCGCCTCGGCCCTGCTGGGCGCACCCGCCGCGGCCACGAGCGCCCCGGTCTCCACGGGGCGCGGGCGCACGGACGCCCTGGTGACGCCCGTCGCCGAGGTGCTCGACGGCGGTGAGCAGGTGACCTCGCTCGTCGTGTCCTCCCACAGGCTGAGCCGTGTGGAGCGGTCGTCGCTGACCGGGTCGACGTTCACCGTGCACTTCACCGCCACCAACCCGCTCACCGGGCAGGTCGCCTACGAGCAGGACCGGGCGGTCACCGCCGCGGGCTGGACGCGCCGCGGCGAGATCCTCCTGGAGCTGGAGCACGGGTGGGGGGTCGACGGCGGCAGCACGCTGCAGTACCTGGGCGCCTTCGGCCGCAACGTGGTGCTGGACCTCGACCACGCCGTCACGCAGGTCGAGCCGTTGCGCGCCCGGGGCGGGGGCGGCGCGGTCGTGCTGGACTCGTTCCGCCAGGACCGGCTGTCCGACCCCGAGGTCGACGCGTTCAGCTACCACGCGACCGCCTCGGGCCTGAACTACCGGCTGTTCTCCCCGTCGCGCCGGCGCGGTCGGGACCGCGCGGCACTCGTCGTGTGGTTGCACGGCGGCGGCGAGGGCGGCCTGATCAACGACCAGTACCACTACTACGACAACGAGACGCAGCTGCGAGCCAACCGGGGCGCGCTCGGTTTCGCCACGCCGGAGGCCCAGGACCTCTTCGGCGGCGCCTACGTGCTCGCCCCGCAGGCCACGTCGGCCTGGATGCAGGACGGCGACGGCTTCGCGCCGCTCGTCCTGGAGGCGATCGAGGAGGTCGCCGCGGCACACCGGATCGACGCGAGCCGGGTCCACGTGGTCGGCTGTTCGAACGGCGGGTACATGTCGCTGAAGATGGTCGCCGAGTACGCGGACGTGTTCGCCACCTCGTCGCCGATCTGCTGCGGCATCGGCCCCCGGGACGGCTCGGGCACCTACTTCATCTCCGACGCCGAGCTCGCCGCGACGACCACGCCGACGTGGCTCGTGGCCTCGGCCGACGACACCACGCTGGACGCCCGGGCGAACACCGTCTACGCCCACGAGCGGATCGACGGCTCGATCATGAGCCTGTACGACTCGGTCACGTGGGACGGGAACACCTACCCCGGGCACTGGTCGTGGATCTACGTGGCCCGGAACGACCCGCGCCACGACGGCACGAGCATCTGGGAGTGGATGGCGTCCACGCGGCGCTGAGCCTAGCCGCCGTCGTGCGGCACGGTGACGACCACCGTGAAGGTCTCGTCCCCGCGCCGCACGTCGAGGTGGCCGCCCGCCTCCGCCGCCCGGCGCGCGATCCCCTCCAGCCCCGCGCCGCTCGTGTCCTCGGCGACGGCGACGGCGGCCACGTCGTTCGAGATCTCGTAGCGCCACACCCCGTCCGCCCGCGTGAGGCTGAGCCGGGCCCGGCGCCCGCCGCCGTGGCGCAGCACGTTCGTCGTCGTCTCCCGGATCACCGGCCCCAGGGCCGTGGCCGGGGCCGACGACGCGTCCGGGTCCACCGTCGCCGCGGCGTCCGTGCCCGCGGCCCGCAGCAGGTCCACGGCGTTGGCGAGCTCGTCGGGCAGCGGGACGGAGCGGAAGCGGGTGGCGAGGTCGCGCGTGCCCTGCCGGGCGGCGTCCACGCTGACGCGCGCGGCGCGCAGCTGCTCCGTGCCCGCCTCGGGATCGTGCGGCATGAGCCGCTCGGAGAGCTCGAGCTGGAGCGCGATCACCTGGAGGTGGTGCCCCTGCAGGTCGTGCACGTCCGTGGCGACCCGCAGGCGCTCCTGCGTCGCGGCGAGCCGCGCCTCCGAGGCGCGGGCGCGGTCGAGCGCGACCAGCACGTCCCACCACCACAGCGACGAGACGGTGATGGCCGGCAGCGTCGCGGACAGGAAGACCATCCGGGCCCAGCCCGCGCCACCGGTCTCCTCGAGGACGAGCGCGGAGTCGATCAGGGACAGGGCCACGAGCAAGGCGGTCGCGGCCAGCACCACGCGGAACCGCACGCCCGGCGGCCAGTTCAGCAGCATCGCCGCCTGGATCACGGGCAGGGCACCCAGCACCCACAGGTCGGTGACGAGGCCGGCCGCGAGCCCGTAGCCCAGGCCGATCAGCAGCGCCGGGCCGTGACGGCGCCAGACCAGCAGCGGCGCCGCCTCCGTCCTGCGGCGGTAGTCGGCCAGCGGCACCAGCGTGGCCAGCCACCACAGCAGCCCGCCGGTCCCGACGACGGCGACCTCGAGGGCGCCCACCCCGCCCCGGACGAGGGTGTCCACCGAGACGACGACGAGGACCAGCTCGAAGACCACGATCGCGATGGCCATGTACCACCACGTCGCGGAGACGCTCCGGGTGAGCCGCACCGCACTGCGGGCGTCTGCGGCCGCGGCACCCGCCGACGCGGCCGCGTACTCGGGCTGGATGCTCATCCGCCCAGGCTACGGGCATGACACATGTCATGGACCGGGCGTGCGAGGGCCCCGTCGGGATCAGGCGACGGGCGCTCCCAGCACCTGGTGCACCGAGGCGACCGCGCTGGATCCCTCGCCGACCGCGGCGGCCACGCGCTTCATCGAGCCCCGGCGTACGTCGCCGACCGCGAAGACCCGCGGCACGGAGGTCTCGAACGGGAGCGGGCCGCGACCGAGCGGCCGCCACTGCGCCAGCGCCTCCGGCGTGACGTCGGCGCCGGTGCGGATGAACCCCGCCTGGTCCCGGTCGAGCGCCGGGAGCCACGACGTCGCGGGCTCGGCGCCGATGAAGCAGAACAGGCCCCGCGCCTCGACCTGGCCGGCGGTGTCGATCGCGACGGACTCCAGGTGCCCGTTGCCGTCCAGCCCCACGATGTTCGACTCGCGGTGGACCTGGATGCGCGGGTCCTCGACGAGCCGGTCGACCAGGTAGGAGGACATCCGGGCGCCCAGGTCGCTGCCGCGCACCACGAGGTGCACCGGGCAGCCGTTCGCCGCGAGGTACAGGGCGGCCTGGCCCGCGGAGTTGGCCCCGCCCACGACCACCACGGGCGACTCGGTGACCTGCTTGAGCTCCAGCGGGGTGGCCGCGTAGTGGATGCCGGCGCCCTCGAAGTCCGCCCAGCGCTCCAGGCGCAGTCGTCGGTAGGCCGCACCCGACGCGACGATCGCGGCGCGGGCCCGGATGACCCGGCCGTCGGTGAGCGTCACCGCGAGCTCGTCACCGGCCGGGGCGAGCGCGGCCGTCTCGCACGGGGCGCAGACGCGCACCCCGAACTTGATGGCCTGCAGTGTCGCCTGCCCGATGAGGGCGCCCCCGCTGACCCCGAAGGGGAAGCCGAGGAAGTTCTCGATGCGGGAGGTCGACGCGGCCTGCCCGCCGGGGGCGATCGCCTCGAGCAGCAGCGTGCTCAGCCCCTCCGACGCGGCGTAGATCGACGCCGCGAGACCGGCGGGGCCGCCGCCGATCACCACGAGGTCCACGACGTCCTCGTCGGTGGCCTCGTAGCTCAGCCCCAGCTGCTCGGCGATGACCCCGGGCGTCGCCCGCACGATCGGCTCACCCTGGACGAAGGCGATGGGCAGGTCGTCGGCGGCGTAGTCGTGCAGCGGGTGCGTCAGGGCGCTGTCCGGGTCGAGGGGAACGGCAGTGTGGACCAGGTCGAGGCGTTCGGCGAAGCGGCGCAGCGCGAGGAACTCCCCCGAGGCCTCCAGCCCGACGAACTTGAGGGTCAGCGCGGCCGGGCCGCGCCGGAGCAGCTCCCGCCGGGCCCACAGGGCGTGCAGCACGGCGTCGCCGAGCTCGTCCTCCTGGGCCAGGATGCGGCGCAGGTCGGGGCGCGCGAGGAACCAGACGCGGCCCGGCACGGTCGCCCGGGCCGAGAGGAACGCGCTCTGGCCGTTGAGCAGCCCCAGCTCGCCGGCGAACGACCGGGGCCCCATGGTGGCGACGACCTCCTCGCCGACCCAGCGCAGGGCGTCGCGCACCACCTCGATCTCGCCCGACTCGACCAGGACCATCGGGTAGTCGCGCTCGCCGGACCGGAAGACGTAGTCCCCGCGCGCGACGTCGCGCGGCGTGGCGTGGGCGATGAGCTTCTCCCACTGGGCGTCGGTGAGCCGCAGGTCGAGGGCCGGGTCGGTGAACTGCTGGTCGGTCGTCGTCATCTCAGCCTTCCTCCGCGGGCCCTCGACCCCGCGCCCGGAGCTCGCGCGCGGGTACCAGGAGGGTCCGATGGGCAGGGGGCCATGATATCGCCGCCCCCCACGCCCGGTGGGGCGTGCTAGGCCGCCTTCTCGTCGAGCGCCGTCGCCAGCGCGGCGAGCGACCGCCCGGCGACGGCCGGGACCGTCACGCCCTGCAGCACGTCCAGGTCCGCCGCCTCCGGGGCGCTCCCCGTGGCACCGCACAGAGCGCCGACCAGCGCCGGCAGGCTGTCCTGGTGCCGGGTGACCGACAGCGCCAGGGGCAGCGCGGCCTCGTGATCGCCCTCGGCGAGGACGAGGATCGCCACGGCGAGCGGCAGGGTCTCCGCGACCGTGCCGGGGTGGCTGTAGGTGCGCGGGGCGAAGCGAGCCACGAGCGCGGGGATCGCCGCGAAGGGCGAGCGCGCGTCCCCGGCGATCCGCAGCGCGTCGCGCACGCCGTCGGCGAGCCAGTCGTCGGCGGCGAGGTCCTCGTCGACGGCGCCCAGCGCGTCCCCGATCGGCGCGCCCTGGAGCAGGTGGCCCACGAGGCGGGCGAACGCGGCGGCCGCGTGGACCCCGATGCCGTCGTGGGTGATGGTCGCGTAGGTGCGGGCCAGCCCCGCCGCGGACGCCGGGTCGCCGGTGGCGATCGCCACGGCCAGCGCCCCGGGCAGCGCCGTGTCGTCGTAGAAGGCCGGGTTGTCGGCCCCGGTGTGGGGCGGGCGCAGCCCGGCCGCCGCGTTGAGCAGCGCCGAGCGCTGCGCGGCGCCGGTCCAGGTGTCGGGGGTGTCGAGCAGGGCGCGCCAGGTGTCGAACAGGCCGTCCTGGTCCCACCCCGGGGCCTCCAGCAGCACCCGGGCCGCGACCGCGAACGTCTCGGCGTCGTCCGTCGCCACGAGCGCCGGCGAGTCCACGGCGGTCAGCACGAACGGCACCACCGGGCGCAGCACCCGGGACTCGTCCAGCTCCAGGGCCCCCTTGCGGAGCATCTGCCGCACCCACGGGTCGCGGACGGTCCGGTGCTCGCCGGCCGGCGCCCCGAGGGCGTCGCCCAGCGCCAGCCCGTGCACGGCGCCGACGGCGCGGTCGAGACGGTGGGTCATGCTCGGGTCTCCTTGCCACGGTCCGCGTCGCCGCGGACGTCGTCGGTGGTCGCGCGGTCCGCGGCCGCACGCTCGGCCAGGGCGTCGGCCAGGTCCACCAGGTCGGTGCCGGCCGTCGCCGCGATGCACTGGCCCGTCACGGAGCGCACCTGGGCCACGTGCGCCGGGTCGAACGCGCTCGCCCCGTGCAGGGCGCCGGCGACCGCGCCGGCCATCGCCGCGATGGTGTCGGAGTCGCGGCCGATGTTGACACCCGACTCGATGACGCTCGTCGCGCCGTCGTTGGCCCGCAGCAGGCCGATGGTCAGCGCCACGGCCTCGGGGGCGACGTCGGCCCACATGTAGTGCCGCAGCGGGATCGTCTCGAACAGGGCCTCCTCGGCCTCCTCCGGCGAGCCGGCGCCGGCCGCGATGTCGAGCGCGCGGCGGGCCGTGCGGGTCGACCAGGAGTCGGCGGGCATGGCGGCGAGCATGGCGTCCAGCACGGGGTCGACGTCGTCCTCGACCATGGCGACGGCCACGCCGGCGGCGATCGCCTGGGCGCACCAGACACCGTCGCGCGAGTGGCTGACCTCCGCGTCGGCCCGGGCCATCCGGATCGCGAGCGCGGGGTCGCCGGCGGCGTAGACGCCGATCGGGGCGACCCGCATGGCGGCGCCGTCGCTCCACGTCTCGGCGTTGCGCTGCCCGCTGGCGGGCGGCGTCATGCCCGCGTGGAGGTTGGCGATCGCGATCATCTCGCTGAAGCCCGCACGGTTGAACCCGGTGCGCTGCGCGCGCAGCGCCTCCAGCCACGTGTCGGCCACCACGTCGGACGTCAGGTCCGCGCCCGCCCGCAGCACGCCGCGGGCGCACAGCACGGCGTACTCGGTGTCGTCGGTCCCGGCGGCGTCGGGGTCGACGAAGCCGCGCACCCGGCCCCACTTCTCGCGGATCGCGGGAAGGGTCATGCCCTCGGTCGGTGCGCCCATGGCGTCGCCGATCGCCAGGCCGAGCAGCGCTCCGCGCGCACGGTCGTTGTTCATGCTCCTCCGGTCCTCCGCTGTCATTTCTCCGGCTTCGTTGCCGCAGAACGCAACGTTTTGCATGCAGCAAGCAGGCTGAGCATGCGTGGCGCCGAGGTGTTTGCGCACCTATTTGCGCTTGTGTCTTGCATCACAGGGTGACTTTGCAGGATGCTACTCCAAAACCTTTTGCGCATGCTGAGGCGAACGACGGGTCGACGAGGAGCGGGTGATGGTCGGAATACGCGAGGTGGCCGAGGTCGCGGGCGTGAGCATGTCGACGGTCTCGCAGGTCGTCTCCGGCAACCGGCCCGTCTCGGCGGCGACCCGGGCCCGGGTGGAGGCCGCGATCACCCACCTCGGGTACCGCGCCCACCCCGGCGCGTCCCAGCTCCGCGGCGGGCGCACCGGCACGATCGCCCTGATCGTCCCCACCCTGGAGAACCCCTTCTACCCGCTGGTGGCCGCCGGCATGCAGGACGTGCTCGTACCCCGCGACATCCTGCTGACCGTCACCGACGCCAGCGGCATGGACCGGTCGGCCAGCGCCATCCACCGCCTCCTGTCGCGCCGCGTCGACGCCATGGTCGCCGCGCCGTTCGGCATCCCCGCGGCCGGCCTCGCCGAGCTGCACGACGCCGGGATCCCGTTCGTCACGCTGGGCGAGGAGCCGCCGGGCGGCGGTGACTACGTGCACAGCGACGACGTCCGCGGCGCCCGCGAGGTCACCGCGCACCTGATCGCCCGCGGACGGCGGCGCATCGCCTTCCTCGGCGGCGAGGAGTCGGTGATCCCCACCCAGCAGCGCCTGGAGGGGTACCGGGCCGCCCTGCGCGAGGCGGGCCTGCCGCTGCGGGACGACGACGTGGTGTTCACGCGGTACACGCGCCAGGGCGGGCGCGACGGCGCCGCCGCGCTGCTGGACCGCGACGAGAGGCCCGACGCGATCGTCGCGGCCAACGACCTGATCGCCATCGGCGTGCTCGACGTGACCAGGGCCCGCGGGCTGCGCGTGCCCGAGGACGTGGCGCTGACCGGTTACGACGACATCGACGCGGCGTCCCTGGTCAACCCGCCGCTGACGACCATCGAGAACCCCGCCCGTGAGATCGGGCGCGCGTGCGCGCGCCTGCTGCTGGAGCGGCTCGACGGCGAGGTCACCGAGGTGACGCGCGCCGTGGGCCTGTCCAACCGCCTCGTCGTTCGCGACTCGACCTGACCGCACCTCCGCAGTTCGTTCCACCTGCTCTATCCGCCTGGCTCCATCCACCCTCGCGAGAGAGACACGAGAACCTTGAGAATCACCAAGCACGTACTGGCCCCTGTCGGCTTCGCCGCCGCGGTATCGGTCGCCCTGGCCGGCTGCGTGAGCGGCGGCGGCAGCAGCGGCAGCGGCGGCGAGGTCACCTACTGGGGCGCGTTCTACGCGCCGACCACCGAGGAGGCGTTCCAGGAGATCTTCGTCGACTCGTTCAACGCCGACAGCGACGTGCAGGTCGACATGGAGGTCAAGGAGCTGACCACGATCGGCCAGCTCACCGACACCGCGGTCTCGGCCGGCCAGGCCCCCGACATCGTGTACTCGGACGGCCCGTCGTCGGCCTCCGACTTCGCCCGCGCGGACCGGACGATCCCGCTGGACGAGTACGCGCAGGAGTACGGCTGGGAGGACACGTTCCTGCCCTGGGCCTACGAGCTCAGCACCGTCGACGGCAAGGTCTCGTCGGTCCCGGCCAGCTACGGGTCGATGGTCCTGTACTACAACACCGAGGTCTTCGAGGAGCACGGCTGGACCCCGCCGACCACGCTGGCGGAGTTCGAGAAGGTCGCCCAGGAGGCGGACGAGGCGGGCATGGTGCCGCTCGGCGGCGGCAACGCCGGCTACCAGGGCATGAGCGAGTGGCTGGTGACGGCCGTCCTCAACGCGGCGGTCGGGCCCGAGAAGATCCACGACGTGCTGACGGGCGAGGCCTCGTTCACCGACCCGGAGTTCGTCGCGGCGATCGAGCTGATCCAGGACTGGATCGACAAGGGCTGGCTGGCCGGCGGTGCGGAGTCCTACTTCACCACCGACGACACCGCGAACGTGACCGGCCTGGCCAACGGGACCACCGCCATGTACCTGAGCGGCACGTGGTCGTTCAACTCGCTCTCCGAGGTGTTCGAGGACCCGTCGACGTGGGGCTGGGCGCCGCTGCCGTCGCTGAGCGACTCGGTCGAGCCCGGCGTGTTCCCCCTGGCGATCGGCACCGCGCTGTCGGTCAGCGCCGACTCGGCCGACCCCGACGCCGCGGCGTCGTTCATCGACCACGTGGCCGGCGACGTCGACCGGGCGCTGTCCTACACGGCGCGCACGGGCGAGAACCCGCCGCCGCTGGCGGTGAGCGCCGACCAGTTCCCCGAGGAGGTCGACGAGCGCACGGTCCAGCTCTACAGCCAGATCCCCGAGTCGACCAACGTGGGCTACGCGACCTGGACGTTCTTCCCGCCCAAGACCGACTCCTACCTGATCACCGAGTTCGACAAGGTCGTGACCGGTGACAGCACCGCGGACGAGTACCTGTCAGGGATGCAGGACGTGTTCGACGAGGAGTTCGAGGCCGGTGCCACCCTGACCCCGTTCACCCCCCAGACCGGGGACTGACGGGTGACCACCGAGACGGCGACCACCGGGACCGCGCTGGCGGCGGTCCCGGTGCGTCGCGGACCGCGGCCGGCCCCCCGGGGCCGGCCGCTGGGGGCCAGGAGGCAGCGCCGGCTGCTCGCCTGGGTGTTCGTGGCGCCGCTGCTCGTGGTCAACCTCCTCGTGATCACGGGACCGGGTCTGGCCTCCGTGTACTACTCGTTCACCGACTGGGACGGGCTGAGCACGCCCCGGTTCGTGGGTCTGGCGAACTACGCCGAGATGCTCCGGTCCGGCGCGGTCGGCGGCGCGCTGGTGCACAACGTCGTGTGGACCCTGTTCTTCCTGGTGGTCCCGATGACGATGGCGCTGGTCGGCGCGTTCCTGCTGTCCCGGCTGCGCCGTCACCAGACGTTCTTCCGCGTCCTGTACTTCATCCCGTACGTGCTGGCCACCGTGGTCTCCGCCGCCGTCTGGCGCCAGATCATGGACCCGGACGGCGGGATCGGCGCCGCCCTGGCGACCCTGGGCATCCCGTTCCTGGCCGACGTGAACTTCCTCGGCAACCCGTCGCTCGCCCTCGGCTCGGTGGCCTTCGTGAACACGTGGCAGTGGTGGGGCTTCCTGCTGGTGATCTTCCTGGCCTCGATGCAGTCGGTGGACCCGGCCCTCTACGAGGCCGTGCGGCTCGACGGCGCCGGGCCGGTGCGCGAGTTCTGGCACATCACGCTGCCGATGATCCGGCCGACCCTCGTCTTCCTGGGCCTGATGACCGTGATCTGGTCGTTCCTCGTCTTCGACTACGTCTACGTGCTGACGCAGGGCGGTCCGGCCGGCTCCACCGACGTGCTCAGCACGGTGCTCTACCGCGAGGCCTTCCAGAACCAGCGCCACGGGTACGCCTCGGCCGTCGCGATGCTGCTCTCGGCCATCAGCGCCGCGACCGTGCTCGGCTATCTCGCGCTGCGCCGACGACTGCGATGGGACATCTGATGGTCAGCACCGCCCGCAGGGGGCAGCCCGTCACCTGGATCGTCCTCGGGCTGCTCGGTGTCTACGCGCTGGGCCCGCTGCTCGTGTTCGCCTCGAACTCGCTCAAGTCCGCCCGCGAGATCGACAGCAACCCGCTGGGTCTTCCGCAGTCCTGGAGCTGGAGCAACTTCGCCGTGGCCTGGGAGCGCGCCCACATGGGTGGCGCGCTCCTGAACAGCCTGGTCATCGCGGTGGCCACCGCGGCAGGCGTGGCCGTCATCGCCACCATGGCCGCCTACGCCATGACCCGCCTGGACCTCCCCGGCGGGGGCGGGTGGATCCTGTGGCTGCTGGTGTCCTCGTCGCTGCCGATCCAGCTCTTCCTGGTACCGCTCGTGAGCTGGTGGTCCACGCTGGGCCTCTACAACCAGCCCATCGGCCTGGTCATCATCTACTGGGCCGTGTACAGCCCGTTCGCCACCCTGCTCGTGCGGGCGTTCCTGATCGGCCTGCCCCGGGAGTACGAGGAGGCGGCCCGCCTGGACGGCGCCGGCGAGCTGGGCGTGTTCGCCCGCATCGTGCTGCCCATGATCCGGCCCGCGGTGCTGACCGCCGCCCTCGTGTCCGGGCTGCAGGCCTACAACGAGTTCATGCTCGCCGTCACCTTCATCCAGGACCGCGACTTCCAGCCCGTCGCGCTGTCGCTCTACTCGTTCCAGCAGGGATTCACCACCGACTGGTCCCTGGTCAGCGCGGCCGGGCTGATCATGGCCCTGCCCGTCGTCGTGCTGTTCCTGACCATGCAACGCACCTTCATCGACGGCTACGTCTCCCGCGGGATCGCCGTATGAGCCGCCCGTCAACGCCTCAAGAGCCCCGACCAGCCCAAGGAGTGTCCATGCCTTCCGCGAAGGAAATCCTGCGCACCACCGCGGCCGACCAGATCGACCTCGGCCTGGTGGACCTCGTCACCGTCGAGAACTACAACCGCCTGGTCGGCGCCATGCTGGTGGCCAGCGACAACCACCGCCTCATGATGGAGGACCTCGGCGACGAACGGATCCACCTGTGGTCGTGGACCCCGTGGGTCGACGGCAGGTTCGGCGAGACCGGGATCACCCGGGACGAGGTCGTCGCCCGGTTCGCGGTCCAGCAGTGGCTCACCGACGCCCCGCCCATCCAGCGCGAGCAGGAGTACGACATCTCGTCGGTGCTGTCGGCCGACGAGGACTGGCGCTGACCGGTCGGCCGGCGATCACCCTCGTCGCGACGCCCGGTCCAGCCGGTCCTGGGCCGCGAGCAGCACCGGGGTGTTGTCCCCCGCGTAGACGTCGTACCCGCCGGTCCGCTGGAGCACCTCGAAGCACACGCTGCCGACCCGCGGCGTGTAGAAGTGCCAGAACTCGCCCGCCGCGGAGCGGTCGTACATGAGCTGGTGGTCGCGCAGGCGGCCGAGCGTCGCGTCGTCGAGCCCGAACCGGGCCCGCAGGTCGTCGTAGTAGTTGTCCGGCACGGGCACGCGCGGCAGCCCGCGGTCCTCCGCCCGGCGGGCGACCGCGAAGATGTCGGTGCAGGCCAGCGCGATGTGCTGGGGGTGGGAGACGTCGAGCGGCGCGACGTTGAGCGAGATCCGCACGGCACCGCTGCCCGTGCGCATGACCTGGCTGCGGACCAGCCCCTGGGGACCCGCCGCCTCGGTCGCCGTCGGCTTCTGCAGGCCCAGCACGCTGGTGTAGAAGAGCACCGCCTCGTCGTGCGCGTCCCAGCCGTGCGAGACGTTGACGTGATCGATGCCGGCGATCTCCCGGGTGTGACCGGGACGGCCGTGGTCGAACTCCGCGGCCCACGCCGGCTCGACGCCGGAGCGAGTCTCGGTGCGCCGGTCGTTGAGGAACACCTCCAGCCCGCTGGGCGCGACGAACCCGGCCAGGTCCAGCTCCCCGGCCTGGGTCCGGCGCGGCGCCGCCCGCACGGCCAGGGCGCGGGCCCGGTCGCTCGCCGCCGCCGCGTCGGCCACGCCCAGGCCGACCCCCGCCAGGTGCGGCTCCAGGTCGCGGGCGTGCTGCTCGTTGAGCACGATGCGCGCCTGGCCGGCCGACCACAGCCGCACGGGCTTGGTCCGGTGCTGGCCCCGGAAGGACAGGCCGAGCTGGTCGAGCACCACCTCGACCTCGCCGGTGTCCTCGGCCTTGATCTCCACGTAGTCGTAGCCGGTGGGCTCGTCCACGTCGGCGATCCGGTCGAGCGCGGCCCCGACCTCGCCGCCGCCCTCCTCGGCCAGGAGCCGGGCCGCGCGGTCCTCGAGCCAGACGAGGGAGCGCAGGGCGTGCTGGGCGGTCCGGCCGGTGTCGGTCTGCCGGAAGACGTCGTTGAAGACCTCCAGCGACAGCGGCCCCCGGTACCCCGCGCGGACGAGATGGGTGACGAACCGGCCGAGGTCCCAGGCGCCCTCCCCGGGGAACAGCCGGTGGTGCCTGCTCCAGGAGAGCACGTCCAGGGTGAGCGCCGGGGCGTCCGCGAGCTGGGCGAAGAAGATCTTGTCCCCCGGGATCTCCTCGATCGCCGCCGGGTCGTGGCCGCGCGAGAGGATGTGGAAGCTGTCCAGGCACACCCCGACCGCCTCGTGGTCGGCGAGCCGCGCGATCTCCCAGGACCGCCGGTAGTCGTCCACGTAGCGCCCCCAGGCGAGCGCCTCGTAGGCCACCCGGACGCCGTACGACGCCGCGAGGTCGCCCAGCCGGCGCAGCTGCTCGGCCGCCACCTCGTCGGAGCCGGTGGTGGCGGTGGCCACGTTGCTGCAGACCAGCACGGTGTCGACGCCGAGCCGCCGCATGGTCTCGAAGCGCGCCCGGGCCCGGCGCAGGTTGTCCTCGAGCTGGTCCGGGCGCACGCCCTCGAAGTCGCGGAACGGCTGGTACAGGTCGAGGCTCAGGCCGAGCCGGTCCGCGAGCGCCCGGATCTCCTCGGGGCTGCGGTCGGTGACCACCAGGTCGGGCTCGAAGATCTCGATGCCGTCGAACCCGGCGTCGGCGCAGGCGTGGAGCTTGTCCTCCAGGCTGCCGCTGAGGCAGACCGTCGCGATGGACTTGCGCATGTCAGGCCTCCAGAGGGTCGGGTCCGGCGAGGGTGTCGGGTCCGGCGACGAGCCGACGGAAGTGGGCGTGCATGCGCGCGGTGTCGGGTTCGAGGCCGGTGATCAGCCGGAGGCTCTCGACGGCCTGGCCCACGGCCATCCCGCCGCCGTCGAGCGTCGCCAGGCCGCGCGCCCGCGCGCGGCGCAGCAGCTCGGTCTCCAGGGGCCGGTAGACCACCTCGGCCACCCAGGCCGCGGGATCGAGCCGGTCGACCTCGAAGGCGACCCCGGGGTGCTCGGCCATGCCGACCGGGGTGACGTGCACGACGCCGTCGACCCGCGGCAGCCAGGTGTCGAGCGTGCCGCCGCTGGGCAGGAGGCGGGGCGAGGTCACCGGGGCGAACCGGTCGAGCAGGGTCGCGACCGCCGCCGGGACGGCGTCGTGCACGACGACGGTGCGGAACCCCAGGTCGAGCAGCGCCGCGACCGTGGCAAGGCCCGCTCCCCCGGCGCCGACCTGGAGCACGGTGCCTGTCCGGAGAACGGTGCCTGTCGGGAGCACGGTGCCTGTCCGGAGCGCGGTGCCCGCGGCGCCGCCGGCGGCGAGGAACGTCGCGAGGGCGCCGCGGAACCCGGGGCAGTCGGTGTTGTGCGCGGTGCGCCGGCCCGCGCCGAACAGCACCAGGTTGGCGGAACCGAGCCGGCGCACGGTCGGGCTGAGGTCCGTCACGTGGTCCAGCACGGTCTGCTTGTACGGGTGGGTCACGTTGGTGGCGGCGTAGCCGGCGTCCTCCAGCCGGCCGAGCTCGGCGCCGAGATCCACGGCGGTGCGGTCGATGAGGTCCACCGTGCGGTACTCGTAGTCGAGGCCGAGGTGCCGCGCCTCCTCCATGTGCAGCGCGGGCGACAGCGACGCCCGGATGCCGTTCCCCAGGAGCGCCACCCGGTACCGGCGGGCCGGCCGCGTCACCGTGCGGAGCCCCGGATGGCCTCGTAGACCACGAGCGAGTCGCCCTCGAGGTTCTCCCGGAACCAGGTGTCGGTCTGCTGCGCGAAGGCCTCCTGGTCCACGTCGTCGACGATCTCGACGGCGCCCTCCTGCTCCCAGGTGTCGAGGATCTCCTGCTCGGCCTCCTCGACGCAGCCGGGCATCTGCTCGACGGCGGCCGCGACGGCCGCGGCCAGGGCGGCACGCTGGTCGTCGTCCAGCTCGGCGTCGTACGACGGCGCGGCCACGATCAGGTTCGAGTTCTGCCCGTGGTCCGACAGGCTCACGTAGTCCTGCACCTCGACGAGGTTGCTGGCGTGGATGTTGGTGATCGGGTTCTCCTGCCCGTCCACGACCCCCTGCTGCAGGGCCAGGTAGAGCTCCTCGTAGGCGACCTCGGTCGCCTGGGCGCCGAGGGCCTGGGCGTTGCGCAGGTGCTGCGCCGAGCCCGGGAACCGCATCCGCAGGCCGTCGAGGTCCGCGGGCTCACGGATCGCCCGGTCCGCGGTGAACTGCCGCGCCCCGGCCGACCAGGCGCCGAGGATCGACACACCGCCGGAGGCCTCCTTGAAGTCCTGCTCGAGCTGGTCGGCCGAGCCGTCGGCGAAGAACCGGTCCAGGTGGGCGGCGTCGTCGAACACGTAGGCCGCGTCGACCACACCGGCCGGCTCGTAGACGGCGGCGAGCGCCGAGGCGCCCTGGATGTCGATGTCCACGTCGCTGGCCTGCACGGACGCGATCCGGTCGGCGTCGCCGCCGAGCTGGCTGTTGGGGTAGATCTCGACGGTGATGCCGACGTCCGCCGCCTCGGCCTCCTCCTTGATGACCTGGGCGCCGCAGACGTGCTGCGGCTGGTCCTCTGTGTAGCTGTGGGCGAGCGTCAGCTCGACCTGGCCGCCTCCGGCGGCGGCGTCGGGCCCGTTGCCGGTGCCGCCGCAGGCGGTCAGCAGGGCGAGGGGCAGGGCCACGGCCGCGCTCGCGGCGGTGGTGCGACGAACGTTCATGAGGGAGTCCTTTCGGTTCAGAGGCCGAGCTGGGCCGGCAGCCAGGTGGCGAGGCCGGGGAAGAAGATGATCAGCACGCAGCACAGGGTCAGCGGCACCATGAACGGGAGGGTGCCCCAGAACACCTCGGCGACCGGCACCTTCTGGGTCGAGCTGAGGACGAACAGGACCGTGCCGACCGGTGGCGTGAGCAGCCCGATCATCAGCGAGATGATCATCACGACGCCGAGCACGAGCGGGTCGACGCCGAGGGCGGTGGCGATCGGCATGAGGATGGGCACGACGAGCACCAGGATGGGCGTCGCGTCGCCCACCGTGCCGAGCACCAGCATCAGGAGCAGCACCAGCAGCAGGAACACGGTGCCGTCGTCGGTGATCCCGAGCACGAGCTGGGCCAGCGCCTGGGGCACCCGTTCCAGGGCCAGCACGTACCCGAGCAGCGCGGCGGACGAGACGATCAGCATGATCGCCGCCGTGGTCAGCACCGTCTCGACGAAGATCTTGGGCAGGTCGCTCACCGTGAGCCTGCGGTAGGCGAAGCCGAGCACCATCATGTAGGCGGCGCCGACGGCCGCGGCCTCGGTCGGCGTGAAGAAGCCGCCCAGGATGCCGCCGAGGATGACCACCGGCGCCCCGAGGGGAAGCACGACCCGCTTGCCGGTCTCGGCCACGCGCGCCCAGGAGAACCCGACGTGCCGGATGCCGGGCTGGCGGCGCACCAGCAGGAACACCACCACGCAGAGGCCGACCACCATGAGGAGGGCCGGCACCACGGACGCCGCGAACAGCGCCCCGGTCGAGACGGTCGCCAGCCCCGCGAAGATGACCGCCGGGATGCTCGGCGGCATGACCGGCGCGATGAGCGCGGACGCGCCGACGACACCGAGGCCGAACCGCCGGGAGTAGCCGGCGCGCAGCATCGGCGGGATCTCGACCTTGCTCAGCGCGGCGGCGTCCGCCACCGCCGAGCCGCTCATCCAGGAGAAGCCGAGGCTGACGCCGACGCTCACGTAGCCGAGCCCGCCGCGGACGCGGCCGAACAGCGCGAGCGCGAAGTCGAACAGCCGGTCCGCGATGCCCGCGTGGTTGGCGACCACGCCGAGCAGGATGAACAGCGGGATGGCCAGCAGCACGAAGTTGCCGGTGGCGTCGGCGACCAGGCGCATCGGCAGGCCGAGCGACTGGCCCTCGACGAGCAGGTAGCCCAGGCCGGGCCCGAGGAACGCGAACGCGACGGGGACGCGGAGGGTCAGCAGCACCATGATCGTGATCAGCAGCAGGAGGGAGGTCATCGCGACGCCTCCCCTGCCGCGTCGGTGGGCCCTTCCGCGCCGGCGAGCCCTGCCGCGCCGGCGAGCGGCCCCGGCGCGAGCGCCGGGTCGTCGTGGTCGGGCGGCGGGGGGCCGAACCGGGCGATCTGCACCGCGCTCACGGCCGCGCGGACGGTCGCGCTCACCAGGCCGACGAGCGCGATCACGTAGACCCACGACATCGGGAGCCCCAGCGCGGGCGAGGTGAGGAAGCCCGCGGAGTGCACGAGCTCCCAGCACGCCCAGGTGAAGGCCGCGGAGATGACGGCGACCAGGGCCATCGCGAGGGTCTGCACCACGCGCGCCACGACGGGGCCGCCGAAGTTGTCGATGAGCTGGACGGCGATGTGGCCGTTGCGGGTGACCAGCACGCCGGCCGCGACGAACGTCAGCCAGATCAGCCCGAACTGCGACAGCTCGCCCGCCCACACGATCTGCGGCACGGGCAGGTAGCGCTGCGCCGCCTGGAACAGGATGAGCACGAAGATGAGCACGGTGGCCAGGCACGCGATGGCCAGTTCCACCCCGGTGAGCAGCTTGACGAGACGGTTGATGCCTTGCTTCATGCGTGGTTCACGTACATCGGGACGATCCCCTTCCGTCCGGCACGGCACGTCGGTGTGCGGCGCGGTCGTCGCCGCACGTCGGTGTGCGGCGTCGTAGCTGCGGCGACCCTAGAAACTGCCTGGCAAGTTGTGCAAGCAGTTGCCAAAGTTGCCAGCGATATGGCTAGATGCCCAGGTGCAGCCCACGATCTACGACGTCGCGAAGGCGGCGGGCGTGGCCGCGTCGACGGTCTCCCGCACCTTCAACAAGCCCGGCCGGGTCAACGAGGCGACCCGGCAACGGGTGCACGCCGCGGCCGCCGAGCTGGGCTACGAGCACAGCCCGCAGAACCGGGCGCTGCCGGGCGGACGGCACCGGACCATCGCGATGGTCCTGTCGGACATCACCAACCCACACTTCTTCGAGCTCATCCGCGGCGCGGAGCAGCGCGCCAAGGCGGCCGACGTCACGCTCGTGATCGTCAACGCCGAGGAGTCGCAGCGGATCGAGGAGAACCAGGTCCGCGACCTGTCACCCACCGTGGACGGCTTCGTCCTGGCGGCCAGCAGGCTCGCCGACGACGCCCTGGTCACCCTGGCGGAGAAGCACCGCGTGGTGCTGCTCAACCGCGAGCTGGCGGGGCTGACCAGCGTGACGCTGGCCGTCGGCACGGGCTGCCAGCAGATCCTGGAGCACCTCGCCTCGCTGGGGCACCAGAGCTTCACCTACTGCGCCGGGCCGCCGGGGTCCTGGATGGGCGCGGTGCGCTGGGCGGCCCTGAGCGCCGGGGCGGAGGAGCACGGCCTGACGGCGCACCGTGTCGGCCCGTACACCCCCAACGTCGCCAACGGCGGCGCGGCGGCCGACGGCGCGCTGCGCACCGGGGCGACGGCGATCGTGGCCCACAACGACCTGCTGGCGTTCGGCATCATCCGCCGGCTGACGCAGCGCGGCATCCGGGTCCCCGACGACGTCAGCGTGGTCGGCTTCGACGACATCTTCGCCTCCGAGTTCGTCCACCCGTCGCTGACCACCCTCGGCGGCCCGGGCGCGCACGCCGGCCGCTTGGCCGTCGAGCTCCTGATCGACCAGTTCGCCGGGCGCGCGACCCAGGACGCCGAGCAGATCAGGCTGCCGACGGAGCTGGTGCTGCGCGAGTCGTCGGGCCCGGCGCCTCGGGGCGACGGTTCCCGCTAGATCGTTGATTCGAAGGGTGTGTGGTCGTAGGGGTCAGGCTGCGGCTGTGGGGCGGAGGGGCGGAGGGGCTGTGGGGCGAACCGCACAGGGGGTGTGGCTCGCAGCGCTGTTGGGGACCGCTCGCCTCACCGGTGATACGCGCACTCGTCTCGGCCTCGTACTGTCCGGCTCGGCGCCGGTCGGTGCTGTGCTGGTGCGTGCTGTGCTGGTGCAGGCGTTCCTGAGGTTTCCATCCCCGCGACGAGCGTCTGGCGTGATCGACGAGACGGCCCGCCCGTTCGGGGCCGCCGGCCGCCGAGTTCCAGGGCTTCCCCCAGACGACCAGGCGATTCTGCTGTCGGCAGATCGGGCTCGTTCAGCGAGCGGTACGAACGGGTGTGCCATATGTTGATGGCATGACGCGAACGGGTGCAATGCCGGGACGAGCAGGCGAACAGCCTGCTCGCTCTGTGCTGCCCGACGGCGCGCCGCAGCACGGTGGCACCGTGCCGTCCGGTGCGCCCGCGTCTGTGCCCGGCGGGGTCGTTGACGTGGCGGGTGTGCGGGCGGTGCGGGAGTTGCTGGCGGGCATGATCCTGCCCGGTGCCACTGACACCG